>NZ_JAIUHS010000008.1:0-257845 GCF_020165235.1 Mesorhizobium sp. CA13
GCGGGGAGGACAAAGGCGGTCATGGTCTGTCTCTGCGGTTGGATGTCGGGCCGGGGGGCACCTTCGGCCGAATTGAGGGGCCGGGCAAGGCGTCGCTTTTCATAAAGCATTGGCCGGCCCGCCCGTATAACGAACCCGGAGTTTCCATCACTTTCGCGGCGATGCATCCTCGACCGGGATAGACTATTTGCCAATAAGTCGGCCATGGTCGCGGGATTATGCTGCGGCCGGCAAACCGAAACGAGCCACATGACAGCAGCCACTGACAGCGCCCGGTTCCTGATCATCGACGATCATCCGCTGTTTCGCGAGGCGCTGCACAGCGCCGTGCAGATGGCCTATCCCGAGGTCGACACGGTAGAGGCGCGCTCGATCGCCGAGGCACTCGACCTGCTGGCCGGGACAAAGCCGTTCGACCTTGCCCTGCTCGATCTCAGCATGCCCGGCGTGCACGGCTTCGAGGGGTTGCTGCAGCTTCGGACCCGCTATCCGCGCCTGCCCGTGGTCATAGTGTCGGGTTACGAGGAGCCCAAGATCATCTCCGAGGCGCTGTCCTACGGTGCTGCCGGCTTCATCCCGAAATCGGCGCGCAAGAGCGATCTGGCCAACGCTATACGCTCGGTGATGGAGGGCGCCATCTATGTTCCGGAAACTTATGAGGGCCGCCCGCCCGACGCCGACAGCACCGACCGCGCCGACATGGTGCAGCGCCTGTCGACTTTGACGCCGCAGCAATTGCGCGTGTTGCAGATGTTGCGCCAAGGCCTGCTCAACAAGCAGATCGCCTATGAGCTGCAGGTGGGCGAGACCACCGTCAAGGCGCACGTCTCGGAGATCTTGCGCAAGCTCAACGTCTACAGCCGCACGCAAGCGGTGATCGAGGTTTCGAAGCTGGACAATGCGGAGCTGTTTCGGGACCAAGCGGGTTTTTGAGGGGCAGGTCTAAGCCAGCAGATGGGCCAGCAGCGCCCTTAACTGCGCGGGCTTGAGCGGCTTGCGCATCAGCTCGATGCCGCCGGCCCGCGCCGCCTTGGCGACGGCTTCGGAACTGTCGGCGGTTACGATCAGCGCCGGCACCGCGCGGCCGAGATAGCGGCGGACCTTCGATATGGTGGTGGTGCCGAGATCGCCGCCGTCGAGGTGCTGGTCGGCTATGACGATGTCGGGCACCCAGTCCGTGTCGCCGAGCATGTCGAGCGCGTCGTCGGTCGAGGTCGCGGCGCGCACCAGGCATTGCCAGCGTTCGAGCAACGAGGTCATCGCCTGCAGCACCTCGACATCGTTCTCGACCAGCAGAACCTTGGTGCCGAACAAGCCGTAGCCGCGCGGCCGCTCCAGGCTTGCAGCGCTGGCGACGGCGTCGGCCGTGGCACCGATGCCGACAGGGACATCGATGTGGAAGATCGTGCCGCGGCCAACCTTCGAGGAAAACGTCACGGGATGGCCGAGCGCGCCGGCGATGCGCCGCACGATGGCCAGCCCAAGGCCGAGGCCGCCGCCGGCGAGTTCGGCATTGGCTGGCATGATGCCGCGATGGAATTCCTCGAACACCGCCTCGCGCTGGTCGTCGGGAATGCCGCAGCCGGTGTCGGCGACATCGATGCGGATGGCATCGCCGCGGTGCCTGGTGCCGACAAGGACGCCGCCCGAGCGGGTGTAGCCCAGCGCATTGGAGAGGATGTTCTGCAGGATGCGGCGCAGCAGCGTGCGATCGGAGCGGACCACGGCGTTGACGGCGCGGAATTTGAGCGACAGGCCCTTCAGTTCGGCCACAGGCTGGAAATCCGACCGCAGCGACGAGAACAGCGCCTCCAGGCTGACGTCCCCAATGTCGGGCTGGACCACGCCCGCGTCGAGCTTGGAGATGTCGAGCAGCGTGCGCAGCAGGTCCTCCATCGTCTCCAGCGAGCGCTCGACCTGCCGCACCAGTTTCCGGCCCTCGTCGCTGGTCTGCACTTCGGCAAGGGCGGAGACGGACAGATGCGCCGCATTCAATGGCTGCAGCACGTCGTGGCTGGCCGCGGCGAGAAAGCGGGTCTTGGACAGGTTCGCCTGCTCGGCGTTTTCCTTGGCGGCGCTGAGGTCGATGTTCGATTGTTCCAGCCGCCGCAGGGTCGAGTGCAGTTCCTCGGTGCGCGCGCGCACCCTGCTTTCCAGGGAGATCGCGGTCTGGAACAGCGAGAAGGCGTTGCCTTGCTGGTCCATCGAACGCTCGACCCGGCTGACCAGCGCGGCGTTGATCTTCTTCAGCCTGTCGGGATCGTCTATGTCCTTGAGGGGCACGGCAGCGCTCACTCGGCGGCAGGGCGCTCGCCGAAGGCGATGCCGGTGAAGGTCTGGTTGAGATGCATCGACCGGTATTGTTCGCCATAAGTGCCGAAGCCGATGACGTTGTTGACCCGGTAGAGTTCGGAAATTTCGCGAAAGACCTGCCGGTTGCGCGCATCCAGCCGGCGCAGGACACAGTCGAAGCCGATGATCATGTCGATGCCGCCAAGCCTCGCCTCGACGTCGAGCAGAGCCGCGCGGGTCGATTCCACCATGTCCTTGGGTTGGGCGATCGACAGCACGACACCATCGTCGATGGCGCAGAAGAACGACAGCGAGCCGTCCGCGTGCATCTTCTGGATGGAGCGGCAGTAATATTCACCGCCTACCTTCACCACCACCGGATGCGAGGCGAAGCTCAGCGGCGTCAGCGTCTGCGCGACGATGCCGACCGAAGCGGCATATTCCTCGGCCGCATTGGTGGCATTGAACTCGCGCACGATGCGGTGATCGGGATCGGACGCGGTGACCACCAGTTTTTCATCGGTGGGAACGAAATTGTCGGTCTTGAAGACATGGAAAGGGATTTCCGTAGCGACCAGCACGATGATGGCGCTGTCGGACGTGACCTTGCCGTTGGAGATCAGGCTCGTCGTCTCGAATTTCAGGTCGTCACCGGCGGAACCGCCGAGCAGCGGTATGTCGTCGAGGCCCCAATGGATGGCCGAACTCACCGCTTCCTCGGCATAGGACAGCCCGTCGATGAAACAGAGCGCGAAGGTGTTCCTGGTCCGCTCGCCGCCGATACGCCCATGCAGAGTGCGTCTCAGATCCTCGACATCACCAGTGACCCTGTCCAAGCCCGATGACGAAAGGTTGTCGACCGTGGTGCTGACCGCGGTGAACGACGCCGAAGGGAGCAGCATGGCGAGGATATGGCCTTCCTCGAGGCCCTGCGGCGTGATTTCTCCGGCGGTCGAGCAGCCGGCGTAGTGGAGCGCCGGCGCATGGGCCGCGATTGCACGCGTAATGGCGCCGGCCTCGACAAGGCGCTGGGAAAAGAACAACAGGGCGAAGCCGGCCTCGATGGCGGCGGCCTCCGCCGCTACCGCGCGTGCGAAGACGTCCGGGTCGGGCTCGTCCGTGGTCAGCGCCGACAAGCCGCATGCGTAGCGCGTCCGTGAAACGGTCAGCGACGTTCTCCCGCATTTCCTCCGACGCTGCCTGTGCGCGCTGTTTATGTGCTTCTTGCGCGCCAACGTCGAAGGTCATTGTTGCCGCCAATCGGCATTTTGGCAATGGGGCGAGGGGAATGCGTGTTTCGCCTTGCCATGGCCGAAAGTACAATGATCCGGCTTTTGCGCCGCGCTGTTTTTTACGGCTTGTGCGGTGTACGAATAACGCATGGCCGAAGCCAACACCGCCTCGGCAGCGTGATGACCAAGGTGATACCCAGGGAGGATTCATGTCGGACGTTTCGTTGATGGTGAACGGAAAACAGGTCCGCGGCGCGGCCGAGGACCGGACGCTGCTGGTTCACTTCTTGCGGGAGAATCTCGGCCTCACCGGTACCCATGTCGGTTGCGATACCTCGCAATGCGGCGCCTGCGTCGTCCATGTCGACGGCAAGGCGGTGAAATCCTGTACGATGCTCGCGGTGCAAGCGTCCGGATCGAGTGTGGTGACGATCGAGGGGCTTGCCAACGGTGCCGACCTTCATCCCGTGCAGGCGGCGTTCAAGGAGCATCACGGACTGCAATGCGGCTTCTGCACGCCAGGCATGATCATGACGGCGGCCGACATGATCAAGCGCCACCCTGAAGGCCTCGACGAAGCGACGGTGCGCGCAGAGCTCGAAGGCAACATCTGCCGCTGCACCGGTTACCACAACATCGTCAAGGCGATCCTCGCCGCATCGGAGGGGATGAGCGGCAAGGTCAGGCAAGCGGCGTGAGAAAAGGGGTGAGTAGTGAGTAGCCGGTCCGAACCGGCGCCGATCTTCACTACTCACTACTCACTACTTCCTACTCACTATTTCGGGAGGAATTTCTGATGGGCATTGAAGGTGTTGGCGCTCGCGTTGCGCGCAAGGAAGACAAGCGGTTCATCACCGGCGCCGGTCGCTATGTCGACGACATGGTGGTGCCCGGCATGAAGCATGCGGCCTTCGTGCGCAGCCCGCACGCGCATGCCCAGATCGTGAAGATCGACGTCGACAAGGCGCAAGCCATGCCGGGCGTCATCGGTGTGCTGACCGGCAAGGAACTGAAGGCCGATGGCATCGGCAATCTCATCTGCGGCTGGATGATACATTCCAAGGACGGTTCCCCGATGAAGATGGGAGCCTGGTCGCCGCTGGCGGTCGACAAGGTTCGCTATGTCGGCGATGCGGTCGTCGTCGTGGTCGCCGACACCAAGGCGCAGGCGCGCGACGCCGCCGAAGCGGTCGAGATCACCTACAATGAACTCGAGGCAGTGGTGGATGCGACGAAGGCGCTCGAAAAGGGCGCTCCGCAACTCCATCCGGAAGCCGAAAACAATCTGATCTTCGACTGGGAGATCGGCGACGCCAAGGCGACCGACGCGGCGATCAAGGCGGCTTCCCACATCACTCGCATGAAAATCGTCAACAACCGGCTGGTGCCCAACGCCATGGAGCCGCGGGCAGCGCTGGGTCACTACGACAGAGCGGAAGACCATTATACCTGCTGGACGACCTCGCAGAACCCGCATGTCGCGCGGCTGGTGATGAGCGCCTTCTACAACATCGCGCCGGAAAACAAATTGCGCGTCATCGCGCCCGATGTCGGCGGCGGCTTCGGTTCCAAGATCTATATCTATCCGGAAGAGATCGTCTGCCTGTGGGCGTCCAAGAAAACCGGCGTGCCGGTGAAGTGGGTGGCCGACCGCACCGAAAGCTTCCTCTCCGACGCACATGGCCGCGATCATGTCTCGACAGTGGAAATGGCCTTCGACAAGAACAACAGGATCACCGGCCTCAAGGTCGACACGTTGGCCAATCTCGGCGCCTACATGTCGTTGTTCTCGTCCTGCGTGCCGACCTATCTCTACGCGACGCTGCTGTCGGGTCAGTACGATATCCCGGCGATCCACGCCAATGTCCGCACGGTCTACACCAACACGGCACCCGTCGATGCCTATCGCGGGGCAGGGCGTCCCGAAGCCACCTATCTCATCGAGCGCACGATGGAAACCGCGGCGCGGGAACTCGGCGTGTCGCCGGCCGAGCTTCGGCGGACCAACTTCATCACCACGTTCCCGCACCAGACACCGGTCATCATGAATTATGACGCCGGCGACTATGGCGCCTCGCTCGACGCGGCGATGGAGGCCGCCGACTATGCCGGCTTTGCCGGGCGCAAGGCGGAGGCCGCCAGGAACGGCAAGCTGCGCGGCATCGGCATGAGCTGCTACATCGAAGCATGCGGCCTGGCGCCGTCGGCGGCGGTGGGCTCGCTTGGCGCCGGCGTCGGCCTTTGGGAATCGGCCGAGGTGCGCGTCAACGCCGCCGGCACCATCGAGGTACTGACCGGCTCGCACAGCCATGGCCAAGGCCATGAGACGACCTTCGCGCAACTCGTCAACGAGCGGTTTGGGGTGCCGATCGACAGCGTCTCGATCGTCCATGGCGACACCGACAAGGTGCAGATGGGCATGGGCACCTACGGCTCGCGCTCGGGCGCGGTCGGCATGTCGGCGATTGCCAAGGCGCTGGACAAGGTCGAGGCCAAGGCCAAGAAGATCGCGGCGCACCTGCTCGAGGCCGACGAGGGCGACATCGTCATCGAGAACGGCGCGCTGAAGGTCGCCGGCACCGACAAAAACGTGCCGTGGTTCCAGATGGCGCTGGCGGCCTATACCGCTCATAATTTGCCCGGTGGCATGGAGCCGGGATTGAAGGAGACGGCGTTTTACGACCCGTCCAATTTCACCTTTCCGGCCGGCTGCTACATCTGCGAGGTCGAGATCGATCCGGAGACCGGAACGACCGAGATCATCCAGTTCGTCGCAGCCGACGATTTCGGCAACATCATCAACCCGATGATCGTCGAGGGCCAGGTGCATGGCGGCATCGCGCAGGGCATCGGCCAGGCGCTGCTCGAAGGCGCCCACTATGACGCCGACGGCCAGCTCCTGACCGCGAGCTACATGGACTACACCATGCCGCGCGCCGACGACCTGCCTTCGTTCAAGATCTCGACCTCGAACACGCCGTGTCCGGGCAATCCGCTCGGCATCAAGGGCTGCGGCGAGGCCGGCGCCATCGGCTCGCCGCCGGCGGTGATCAACGCCATCACCGACGCCATAGGAATCGCCGATATCGCCATGCCGGCTTCGCCGTCCACGGTGTGGGCCGCGATCCGTGCGACGAAGCATTGAAAAGCGAATAGGAAGTAGGGAGTAGCGAGTAGGGGAAAAGCGTGATGCGAAGGGAAGGTCCTATTCGCTAACTCGCTATTGCCTATTCGCTCTTCCCGAAGGGAGAGAGACAATGTACGCAGTCAATTACCACCGCGCCGCCTCAGTCGCCGATGCCGCGAAGCTCGTCACGGGCGGCGACGCCAAGTTGCTGGCGGGCGGCATGACCCTGATCCCGGCCATGAAGACGCGGCTGGCGGCCCCTTCCGATGTCGTCGACCTGTCGCGGATCAAGGAATTGCAAGGCGTGACAGTGTCCGGCAGGACGGTCACGATCGGCGCCGCCACCACGCATTTCGATGTTGCCAGCGACGACACGTTGAAACAAGCCTGTCCGGCGCTCGCCCATCTGGCATCGATGATCGGCGATCCGGCAGTGCGCTACAGGGGCACGATCGGCGGCTCGATCGCCAACAACGACCCGGCGGCCGATTATCCGGCGGCCATGCTGGCGCTAAGTGCAACAATCATTACCAATACACGCCAGATCGCGGCCGCCGAATTCTTTAAAGGCCTGTTCGAGACGGCGCTGGAGGATGGCGAAATCGTCACCGCCGTCACCTTCACCGCGCCGTCAAAGGCAGCCTATGAAAAGTTCCGCAATCCGGCCTCTCGCTACGCCATTGTCGGTGTGTTCGTGGCCAAGGGTGAGGACGGCGTCCGCGTCGCCGTGACCGGCGCCGGCGACGATGGCGTCTTCCGCTCGAAGGAGATCGAGGCCGCGCTTGCGAAGGACTTCGTGGCTTCGGCGCTCGACGGCGTCAAGGTGCCGCCGACCAAGCTGATGAGCGATATCCACGCTTCCGCCGAATACCGTGCCAATCTGGTCGCGGTCATGGCCAAGCGCGCGGTGGCCGCCGCCAACGCCTGATTCCTTTCTGCTCCTGTCAGGCAGGAGAGGGACTTCGCGCCCCTTTTCCGCAGACGGGCGCATTGTGGCAATCTCGCACTTGCACAAAGCGATATTGCACTGCACTATGCCGGCGATCAAACGCGAGCCGGGTTCGGAGTGTTCATCACGACCTGCGACCCCTATTCGCATGTTTCGATGCGAAGGGAGCGGCATGACCGACATCTCCGCGACGCATGTTGTGCCGCCAAGACCCGTCGCCGACAGATCCGCCAGGACAAGACTGGCCTATCTCGACGGCTGGCGCGGACTTTCGATCGCGCTGGTGCTCATCGGCCATTTCTTTCCCGTTGCAGGGATCAATCTTGGCGTGCTGGGCGTCGAATTCTTCTTCGTGCTCAGCGGCCGGCTGATGGCCGAGATCCTGTTCGTCGAGCGCTACCCGCTGAAGAAATTCTTCAAGCGCCGCTTCTCCCGCATCTATCCCGCACTGCTGGTGTTCGTGATCGTTTCGATGATTGCGCTGTCGGGCACGTTCGTCGCCTTCAAATGGAAGGCGGCGCTGACGGCGCTGACATTCACCTACAACTATGCCGGAATTCTCGTGAACCGCGCCGGCGCGCTCGACCACATCTGGTCGCTCTGCGTCGAAGAGCATGCCTACATAATCCTGGCCGCGATCAGCGCGTTCGTCGCAAGCCGCAGCCGCGTCATCCCGCTGCTCCTGGTGCTGGCGGTGCTGGCCATGGCAAACGGTGCCGTTTCGTACTGGTTCCTGCATATGGATTACGAAACCACATACTGGCGCACCGACGTGCACATTGCGTCGATCCTGCTGTCGGCCGCCATCTGCCTGCTGAAGGCCGACGGCAAGCTGCCGGCCCTGTTGAATGGCCGCTATGTGGCGGTGGCGGCAGCCGTCGCGGCGGTGCTTCTGTTCATGGACCCGGTACCGACCCCGATCCACTATCTGGTCGCCGTGCCGCTGCTGGCGGTTGCCGTCAACGCTCTCGATTTCAGCACGAGATTGTTTTCCGGACTGCTGTCGTCCTGGCCTATGGCGACGCTGGGCCTATGGTCCTATTCGCTCTATCTGTGGCAGCAGCCATTCTACAAATTCGTCTATGAGCGAGGCAGCGACCCATGGCTGATGCTGGCTGGGGTCTTTGCCTGCGCGCTCTGCAGCTATTATGTCATCGAGCGGCCGTCGCGTGAGTGGCTGAACCGCAACTGGTGAGTGACGCCGCAGCGTCCTTCCCTTGCGTTGCATAGCGGCCAAGGTCAGCCTCGCTCGATCCCGCCTGTTCGGCAGCTTGTTTGGTAAGTTCATCCTAATCTATCCAAGGGTGACCTGGCGATCTGCTTGCCGGACAGCCCAATGTCCTTAGACATTGGTACTATGGCAGCTATTCCTTGTTGTCCCGCCCCGTGCTCCGCCTAGTTTGTTCGAAACAGAACATTGCATGGGAGGATGGAATGGCAACGACCAGGGAAAACGCCGGCGGCTGGCTCGACCGGTCGCGCACGATCGCCGAGCCCGGTTTCAGCAGATGGATGGTGCCGCCGGCGGCATTGTGCATTCATCTTTGCATCGGTCAGGCCTACGCGTTCAGCGTCTTCAACCTGCCGATGTCGAAACTGATCGGTATCACCGATTCGGCGCCCGACGATTGGAAGCTGACCGGACTCGGCTGGATTTTTTCGATCGCGATCCTGTTCCTTGGCCTCGCGGCAGCTTTCGGCGGCGGTTGGCTGGATCGCGTCGGCCCGCGCAAGGCGATGGTCGCGGCCGCCTGCTGTTTCGGCGGTGGTTTCATCGTGTCGGCGCTCGGCGTCACCTTGCATCAATTGTGGATCATCTATCTCGGCTACGGCGTCCTGGGCGGCATCGGCCTGGGGCTCGGCTACATCTCGCCGGTCAAGACGCTGATCACCTGGTTTCCCGACCGGCCGGGCATGGCGACAGGCATGGCGATCATGGGGTTTGGCGGCGGAGCCTTCATCGCTTCGCCGCTTTCGGTCTATCTGTTGAAGCTGTTTTCGACCCCGCAGCATATCGGTGTCGCCGAAACCTTCATCGTGCTGGGCATCGTCTACTTCATCTTCATGCTGATCGGCGCTGTCATCGTCCGGGTGCCGCCCGATGGCTGGCGTCCGGCCGGCTGGACGCCGCCGGCGACACAAAACACGATGGTCACAACCGCCAACGTCCATCTCGACGACGCGTTGAAGACACCGCAGTTCTGGCTACTGTGGGGCGTGCTGTGCCTCAATGTGACGGCCGGCATCGGCGTTCTCGGCCAAGCCTCCGCCATGAGCCAGGAGATGTTCCCGGGACGCATCACGCCGGCGGCTGCCGCCGGCTTCGTCGGCCTGCTGTCGATCTTCAACATGCTCGGCCGCTTCTTCTGGGCATCGACCAGCGACTATATCGGCCGCAAGACGACCTACGCGGTCTTCTTCGTGCTGGGCGTGATCCTTTATGCGGTGGTGCCGTGGACGGGCCAGTCGGGCAACGTGTTCCTGTTCGTGCTGTTCTATGGCGTCATCTTGAGCATGTATGGCGGCGGCTTTTCCACCATTCCGGCCTATCTGCGCGATGTCTTCGGCGTGCGGTATGTCGGTGCCATCCATGGCCGCCTGCTGACGGCGTGGTCGGTGGCGGGCGTGCTGGGGCCGGTCCTGGTCAACTACATCAGGCAGTACCAGATCGATGCAGGAGTAGCGAAAGCCGATGCCTACACGGTCACCATGTATATCATGGCCGGCCTGCTCGTCGTCGGTTTCCTGCTCAACCTGATGATGCGGCCGGTGAATGCACGGTTCCACATGAAGGCCGAACCGGCTGCAGCATAAGGAGAGTGATCATGGCGCAAGACAACAGCAATTCTGTCAAATTGGTCCTTGCCTGGCTGCTGGTCGGCATCCCGCTGTTGTGGGGGTTC
Organism: Mesorhizobium sp. CA13; assembly: GCF_020165235.1. Taxonomy (NCBI): domain Bacteria; kingdom Pseudomonadati; phylum Pseudomonadota; class Alphaproteobacteria; order Hyphomicrobiales; family Phyllobacteriaceae; genus Mesorhizobium; species Mesorhizobium sp. CA13. The sequence goes on from NZ_JAIUHS010000008.1 coordinate 10,504, forward strand.
TGGACGACGCTGGTCAGTGCGGCGGCGTTGTTCCAGTAGTGGCAGAGACCTGGAAAGGAGCAGCGCTCAGGCGATGATCCGCCTGACGTAGTAGCGCACCGCCTTCTTGCCGCCGTGGATCACCGCGTCGCCGACCTCGGTGAAGCCGAGCGCGGCATGGAAGGCGTCCGAAGCCGGATTGGGCGGGTCGGCATTGACCTCGCATGTGACCAGTGCGTGGCCGGCGCGTGTGGCGTGCTCAAACAGGTCCTGGTAGAGCAGGCGGGCATGGCCGCGGCCACGGGCTTGCGCCGCCACCACGACACGATCGACATAGACGAAGCGCTCGTAGCGTCCGCGAAACCAGAGAAAATTCGGGCTGTCGTACCGGGCTCCCTGATCGAAGGTCATGATGAAGGCTTCGAGCGCGCCGATGCGGCGCGCATAGAACGCCTCGCCAAGCAGGAAAGACAGGCGCTCGGGCTCAAGCCACGACAATTCGGCGGCATGCTCGTTGTTGAGCGCGAGTATGGCCGCTTCGTCACTTTGCGAGACACGGCTGATCGGGGAGAGGGCGGTCATGCCTTGGCCGCCGCGATCGTCGCTGCCACAAGCGGCGTATCGGTTAGCGTATTGCGATACTCGCGGTCGAGGTCGGAGCCGCCCATGCCGACCTTGGGATTGCGGTAGCGCATGGCGCTGGGCACCTCCTTGAGGGCGGCAAAATGCATTTCGGATAGTCCAGTCCTTTGCCGCACCTCGGCAATGTTGCCTAGATCGAGCCCGCCGCAGCCGAGAATGACGATGCGATCGCCTCCCTGTCGCACCAGGTCCGCCAACAGCGACAGGCCTTCCATCGCCGTGTCGCGCTGGCCGCTGGTCAGCACGCGGCCGACCTTGCAGCGGATCAGCGCTTCCAACGCCTCGGCCGGGTCGCGCGTCATGTCGAAAGCGCGGTGACAAGTGACGTTGAGGCCGCCGGCGGCCTCCGTCAATTCGCTCATGCGGCGCTCGTCGATGGTGCCTTGGACGGTGAGGCAGCCGAATACCACGCCTGATACACCGAGGTCGCGCAGGGCGGCTACGTCGGCCAGCATCGAACGGTACTCGGTTTCGCTGTAGAGAAAATCGCCGCCACGCGGCCGCACCATGACATGGACCGGCACAGTCGCCTTGTCGAGGGCGGCGCGCACGGTCCCCAGGCTCGGCGTGATGCCGCCTTCGACGAGGCTGGCGCACAGTTCGACCCTGTCGGCGCCGCCGGCCTGCGCGGCCAGAAGGCCATCAATGCCCTCGACACAGATTTCGATCAGCGGCGGGCGGACTTCTTCAGTCAAGGTGTGATCCTGTCCATGATGTTGTGAGAAGCCCGTAGCATCCGGGCGGCCAGCGCGAAAGCAGGAACGGCACGTCGCATTGGACCAGGGGGGATTTCCCTGCTTGACAGTTTTATAACTAAATGGTTATGAATTAATCCATAGCCGTCGGGTTATTGATCGCGAGCGGCCGCTCGACAACGACAAAGAGGAGCAGGGCATGACACAGACCAAATCGATCGTCGTTGAACGGCTGATTCCGCATTCGGCGGAGAAGATATGGCGTGCGCTGACGGTGCCCGAACTTGTCGCAGAATGGCTCATGCAGAACGACTTCGCGCCGCAAGAGGGGCATTGCTTCACCTTCCGCGCTTCACCGGTACCGGGCTGGTCGGGGGTGACGAACTGCGTCGTGCTGAAAGTCGAGGCGCCACGCCTGCTTGCCTATAGCTGGGGCCACGGAAGCGAATCCGACAGCGGGCTGAAAACCGTGGTGACCTGGTCGCTCACGCCTGAGGGCGCGGCGACCCGGGTGCGGATGGAGCACTCGGGATTCCGGCCGGCCGACGAGCGTGGATATGTCGGCATGGGAAGCGGCTGGCCGCGTATTCTTGAGCGGCTTGAGCACGTGGCTGCGAAGCAAGGCTGAGCGCCGACTCTCCTCGATCAGCCGGCCGGCATGGCCGGCGAACCACAATAAGTCTCCCGGATGCGCCGCTTCCGGGCAATGGCAAACCGCGCCCAAACGTTTCAAACGGAGAAAGACCATGGAAGCCAGACTCAAGAACCCCGTGATGCTCATTCCCGGCGCCTTGCAGGCACTGCTGGCACTGGACAAGTCGACCGACGCGGCCGGTTTGCCCTATGTGACGCGCAAACTCGTCCATCTGCGCGCCAGCCAGATCAATGGCTGCTCGGTTTGCGTCGACATGCATGCGCGCGAACTCAAGAAGGCCGGCGAGAAGGACGAACGCATCTTTGCCTTGTCGGCCTGGCGGGAAACGCCGTACTTCACCGATGCCGAACGCGCCGCGCTTACCCTTGCCGAGGCCGGCACAAGGCTGGCCGACCGAACGGATGCAGTGACGGACGAGGTATGGGACGAGGCCGCCCGGCACTATGACGAAAAGGCGCTTGCCGGGCTCGTCATCCAGATCGCCGTGATCAACGCCTTCAACCGGCTGAACGCCACGACGCGGCAGATGGCCGGCGCCTGGGGCTAGGGCCGCGCAAAGGCGAGCCGTGCCCCGGTGCAATGGACGCTGGAATCTCGGGGCACCCAAGCCGCTTGCCTAGCCCGGCCGGGTCGCGGCCGGCGGCAGTTCGAACAGTTTGGCGCCATTTTCCTCGCCGCGCTCGACATAGCCGATGGTGCGAAACCATTTTGCGATTTCCGGTCCCGTGAGCCAGCTGCGGGAGTGAATAGGGAGATTCCCGGCGAGCGCCTGGATCTGCCTGATATGCCGCCTGCAGAAACGCACGGTCGCGGCCCTGAAAAAGCCCTCGCGCGCGGCGAACAACGTGTCCGCGGCATCGCCATGCTCGTGCCAGGCTATGATCGCCACGGTCCCGTCGCTGTCGACAAGGGCATGGGCGCGGCCCTCCTTCAGGTTCATCATCAGATTGTCGTAGGCGACCTTGCTGTCCTTGCCGGCGGCGATGTATTCGTCCGACATCCGCTTGGACAAATGGCGAAACACGTCTTCCAGATCGCCGACCGTCGCTGTTCGTGCTCTCATTTCTGCTCCTTGAGCCCCGGCAGGGAGTTTGCTCCAGGAAAAGGCATTCACCAAGCAAAGGGATTCCGCGAAGAACTCGGCACGAGGAATCCGGTTCCGCCGGTAAGGCGGGCAACCGGCATAGCATCGTCAGCCCGGTCGTGCGGAACCGGATGTGAAGAGCTGTGCCAACGACTTCGCGCGGCGCGTTCCTGTGGCGAGGCAGTCGAGGAGCCAGAGCAGCGGTGGCTTACTGGCGCAAAACCGTGTTCTTGGCGCCTTGTTCGACCTGGTCGATCACCAGAAGCTTGACCGGGTTGTCGCCGATATTGGTGGCCTGATGCCACTGCCCGATCATCTCGATGATGAAATCGCCAGTCTGGTAGGTGTTGCTGTTGCCGGTCTCGACATTGGTGACCTTCAACGTGCCGGCTTCGACATAGGCATAGCGCGGGAACGGATGCTTGTGCACCGGCAAGGTCGCGCCGGGCGCTATGTCGTAGGTCGACACCAGCACCTGCACGTTCTTCTGCGGCAGCGTGATCGGCTGGCCGGAAGCGGTGGTCGTGCGCGAGGCGAGGGGTGTCACGACGACGGGCGTGCCGCTGCTGTCCAGCGCATGAGCGCCGGTTGCGAACGCTGCAGCCGCCAGCAGCAAGGCCGATGCCAGGATTTTTCGCATGATTCCTCCCCGAACCGCCGCATCTATCGCGCCGCGAAAGCCCGCGCGCAAGCATGCCGCTGACGAATCTGATCGGACTCGTAGACCTTGACGTGGCGGGCGACGTGTCAGATCGCTGCGGTAAGCTGAATCTCGACGCGGATCTCGGGCAGCGCGAAGCTTGCTCCGACCGTCGCGCGTGCCGGGGGCTCCACGCCGTCGAGCCATGTGACCCAAGCCTTGTTCATGGCGTCGAAGTCTTCGACGTCCCTCAACCAGATCTGCGCGAACAGCAGCTTCGATCTATCCGAACCGACGCTCGCCAGGAGGCGCTCCGCCTTTTCCAATATCTCCTTCGTCTGGTCAGGCGTGCCGTTTTTCTTGTCATCGGCCGTCAAGCCCGAGAGATAAACCGTGCCGTTATGAACGACGATCCGGCTAAGCCGTTCGTTCTTATCGAATCTTTCGATGTTCGCCATGGCGGAGGTCCTAACTGTATTGGTCAAAAGTAGGCCGCTGCGGCCAATCCCGCAGCCTGCGGGGATCAAACGTGCGCGACTGCGGAGCGCTGAGCGTGGACCTGGAAGAAGCGTTGCGGGCGAAACGTCTCCATTTCATCATGGATTTTGCCGCGCACGACTTCGTCGGCGACCACCTTGCCCAATTGCGGGCCGATGGTCACACCGCTGTGCGTTACGGCCATGTAGTGGCCGACGATGTCCGGCATGGCGCCGGCGACGGTGTAGCCGTCCTCCGGGAACGGCCGGACAGTGGTGCGAATGGCTTCCACACCTGCATCGCGGAGCGACGGCAGGACCTTGGCCGCCGCATCCAGGAGCGTCGACGCCTCGCCCCCCGTTGGGCTGAGCGCCTCCGGCTTCTCCAGGGTCATGTCCACCGAGACCTTATGGATCATGATGCGGCCCGCTCCGTCGGGACGGATATCCAGATCGTCGGCATGCAGCTGGCTCCGGAGCGTCAACGCCACCGGCGGGGTGAAGGCGAGCACGCCTATGGTCGAGGAAAGTGGGATGCCCTGGGCATCGCCGAGCCTCTCACTAGACCAGCCGCCGGTGCAGCTCACGACGGCATCCGCGGCGTGCCGGTCTCCATCCGCCGTGCGAACTGCCCGTACGCGCCCGCTTTCGGTCTCGATCTCGGTCACGCGTGAACCGAGTTTGACCTGTGCTCCCCAGCGCTCGTTCGCCGCCCGCAAAAGCCAGGCTGAGTAGAGCACCGGATCGACCCAGCCTTCTTCCGGATAATAGGAGATCGGACAATCGCCGAAGGCGGAGACATCGATATCGGGCTCCATCTCAGCAACACGCTTCTTGTCGATCCACTCGACGCCGTAGCCCCATTCCTTCATCTGCCTGAAGTTCTCGAAATAATCGTCCATCGACTCCGGCTCCGTTCGCCAATCGAAACTGCCGGTCTGGGTGAGCCAGGGAACGATGCCGAAGTCGCGCTTGAGTTCAAGATGGGCGCGCATTCCCGAGACGTTCAGATCGAAATACGGCCGGGGCCGCTTGGTCGTCGCATTTGTCCAGGCAAAGCTTACCGCCGACGTGCCGCCTGCTATCCTTCCGGCCTCCAGCACGACGACGCTTGCTCCCGCCTTGGCGCACTCATAGGCGGTGGAACTGCCGATAATGCCGGAACCGATGACCACGACACGCATAAAAGATGACCTCCAATAAATTACCGAGCTAATGACGCCATCCGATGCGAGTAATCTCTGAAAGACGAATCGATGCAAATGCCGTTATATCGTTGAGGGATGTTGCTGGAGTTTTTGACAGTACTGCTGACGCCGCTCGCTTAATTCGATCGACGCCTGCGGTGTGTTTGCAATCCCGCACAACATCCTCGGTTGCCTGAAAACATTGCAATGGGTGCCAACTAGGGTCAATTGAACTGGTCGCTGCCGTTCATGGCCAAAAGTTATGAACCAGTGTCCCGGCCACCTCCAGCCGCATAGGTCGGCCCATTAGTCCGCGCGGGCAACTTCCCGCGCGAGGTTATCAAATTCGGGCGCAACCGTTTGCGAGGGCAATGCTACGCTTGGCGAAGATCGGCGTATCAGCGATCTCGGAACGGGAGAGACTGCGGAGTGAATGGCGAGCCGGAATTCCTCCTGATCGACAAGAACGCGATCCGGGACATTTTGAGCCTCTCCCTGGCTCTTGACACGACCGAGGCCGCACTGCGCAAAACATCGAGCGGCATGGCGCGCCAGCAGATCAGGCGCACGCTCGAACTTCCGGGCGCGGCCGGGAGTTGTCTGTCGCTCATGTATGCTGCGCTGGATGACCGGCCGCTGTTCGGGGCGAAGGTGCTTTCCGTGTTTCCTGACAATTTCGCGCATGGATTCGCGTCTCACCGCGGCGGTGTCTTCCTGTTCGACAAGGATCATGGACGGCCTGTAGCCTTGATCGATGGGGGAGAGCTTACGGCTTGGCGGACCGCGGCGGCCAGTGCTGTCGCGACGAGGGCACTTTCGCGCGAAGACAGCACCACGTTGACACTGTTCGGATATGGCGAGCAAGCGCGCCGGCATGTCGCGGCTATTGCAGGCGTCCGGCCAATCCATGCGATCCATGTTTGGGGCCGCGATTTTGCAAAGGCACAGCGCTTCGTCGAGGAGCAGTCAGCCGCCGGATTCCAGGCGAAGGCACATCGCGACCCTGGCGAGGCCGTTCGCGAGGCCGACATCATCTGCACCACGACATCTTCCGAAAAGCCGGTGCTGTGCGGCGAATGGCTTCCGCCTGGCGTTCACATCAATGCGGTCGGGGCGAGCGTCGCTTCATGCCGCGAGCTCGACCTCGACTGTGTGCGCAGAGCGCAGATCTGGGTCGACTACCTGCCTATGGCGCTGACGGCTGCGGGAGAACTGATCGAGGCGATTGAAACCGGCGTGATCGGCGTCGATCATATCCGTGGCGAGGTCGGCGACGTGCTGGCAGGTGCGAAACCCGGCCGCACTGGCGACGATCAGATCACGCTTTTCCGGTCTCTCGGCGTTCCCGCGCAAGACATCGAGCTTGCCAATCTTGTCTATATCTGCGCCCGCAACGCCGGACTCGGCACCTCAATTGATTTCAGGTTGTGATGCCATGCTGAGCTGCCAACGAAATCTTTTCTCCATTCCCCGCGAGACAGCTTATCTGGATGCCGCATACATGTCTCCGATCCCGACCGCCGCCGTCGCGGCCGGCGAGGCTGGCGTCAGGGTGAAAGCCGAGCCCTGGAAAATGACCATCGCCTCTTATTACGACGAGGTCGAAGAGGCGCGGCAGCTTGCCGCATCAATGGTGGGCGCCGATGCCGACGAAATAGCCATTGTGGCCGCCACCAGCTATGGCATGGCTATCGCAGCCGCCAACGTTCCGGTTCCGGCAGGTTCGGCCATCCTTCTGATGGAGAACGAACACACCTCGCACAGATATGTCTGGTACGACCTCGCGCAACGCGCCGGCGCCTGCGTCGATATCGTCCCGCAACCAGCCGACGGCGACTGGACCAGCGCGATCGTATCGGCAATCCAAAACTCGAGCCGTCCCATCGCGGTCGTCGCGGGGACGCTGGTGCATTGGTTCGAGGGCATGGCGATCGACCTGGAGGCAGTGGCCGCCGCCACACGGGCAGCGGGCGCCAGTCTCGTCGTTGACGGAACCCAGTGGGTTGGCGCGATACCCTTCGATGTCCGGCGCGTCCGACCGGACTTTCTCGTCTTTGCCACCTACAAGTTCCTTCTGGGGCCATATCGCCTCGCATTCCTTTACGCCGACCGGCGTTGGCACACAGAGGGGCGCACTCTGGAGCATCATTCATGGAACCGGATGGGTGGGGACAAGTCGGACTTCTACAAGGTGGCCGTGGCCGAGTTTCTTCCCGGCGCGCGGCGGTTCGACATGGGGGAACGCTCCGATTTCGCGGTCCTGCCCATCGCGATCGCCGCAATGAAGCTCATCCGCGGATGGACCGTCGAACGCGTGTTTGAGCGCCTGCGTCACCTTAGCGAGCTTGTCTGGGCGCAGGCGGAAAGCAGAGGGCTGCCGCTCACGCGTCCGCGACACCCAACGCCCCATATCGCGATCCTCGATATAGGCGACCGTCTTGCGCCGGACGCGGCACAAGAGCTGAAGCGGGCTGACGTGCACGTCACGCTGCGGGGCACGAAGATGCGCGTGTCGCCGCATGTCTACAATGACGATGCCGATATCGGCCGCCTGTTCGAATGCCTGCCGCTCCGCTAGAGGCTTTCAGCGGTGAATGGAAACAGTTCTATCGGCCTGACGGCGAGGACCCAGCGCGGTGATTCCTGCCTCAACGCTGTTCATAAAGGTTCGCGTCGTCTGGATGAGATGCTCGGTGAAGGCATCCGCCGCCGTCGATGCAATGACACCCCACGGCCGGTAGACGCTGAGATTCAGATCAAGACGTGGCCGGAAATCCCTGATCTCGATCGGCAGGTCGCGCGCCAGCCACGCCGAAAGCCTGTCGACGACGCTCACGCCCGCACCGGACGCGACAAGGGCGATGCAGGCACTGGACAGGCTGGCCTCTACCTTCAACAGACGTCCCACCCCGCGTTCTTCGCACAAGGCATCGAGTTGCTGCCGCATCGGATCGGCGGAGCCCATCGAGATGAAATCGAGACCGTCGAGATCTTCCGCCTGCACCACGTCGAGTTCGGCCAGACGGTGACCCGCCGGCATGACGCAAACAGGCGGCGTCGCTGTCAGCGCTCGCCTGACGATTGAAGAATTCTCGTCCGATGCCGTTACGCCTATTCCGATGTCGAGCTGATTGCGGCTCGCCCGCTGCACCACCGTGGCGGAGCTGCGGATATCCAGGGAAATCGACACCGACGGATGCTGTTTTGAGAAGCTCGTGATGATGGACGGCAGCAGCGTGGACCCGAAAGCCGGGAGCGCGCAGATGTTCAGCCTGCCACTGCGCAACTCGCGTATCTCCCTCGCGGCGCGCGAGATGCCGCGCGCGGACTCGAAAACGCGCTTCACCTCGGCATAGAGCATGTGTGCTTCAGGGGTGGGGATCAGCCGCTGCCGGCTTTTCCTGAACAGCTGGAAATCCGCCTTCTCGCTGAGTTGCTGGAGCATCTTGCTGACAGCCGGCTGCGTGATGTCGAGTGCGTCGGCCGCCTTGGTGGTTGTTCCATGCAGCATGACCGAAGCGAAGACCTCGATCTCGCGAGGCGTAAACTCTGCCTCCTTCGTGACGGTGTCCTTTTCGCCAAATTTCATGCCCGCGTTACCTTGCCAGGCAGCTGGATCGCTGTGCCGAAACAGCCAGCTGCGAACGCCAAGATTAATGGGAAGGGCCGGATGTTCCAAGAGGTGCGCGAAGGAAGTTTATTCCTGGAGGTTATGAACTTTCAGCGATTTGGCGGAACTGATTTCAGTTGCTTGTCAACATTTCGGCGAGGTCGAGCAAACCGGCGTCCTGACGCGGACCTGAGGCAAGTTGCACCGACACCGGAAGCCCGCCAGGAACCGGCAAAGGAATAGCCAGCGCCGGCATGCCAAGCATATTTGCCCAGCGGCGGAAGCGGCCGCCGGCCATTCCCCACGGCACCATTTCCCCATTCACCTCGGTAAGTTCGTCGGAAAGCCGCGGCGCCGATCCAGGCGCCGTAGGGATGGCAAGAGCGTCCAGGCCCGCGATTTTCTCCAGAAACCGGCCTCGGACGTCGTTACGGATTGCGATGGCGCTATCATAGGCGTCGGCATGGACACGAATGCCGTCCCGCAGGAATGAGCGAACCGCGTCGCCGACCATGTCCGGCTTCTGATCGATGGCATTGCGGTGGATTCGCGCGAACTCGAATTGGAGGATTGTCAGTCCCGCGGCGACGAACGCCTCCCTGTCGTCGAAGGAGATCTCGACCGTGCGCACTTCGGGACGATCGAGCATGGTAGCCATCGCGACATCGACAGACGTGTCGACAGCAGCACCGATCAACTCGGGGCAGATGCCGATGGTGATGTCGGTTCTCGTCTTGCTGCCCCCGCTTGCCGACGAGGCGAGCCGTTTTCCGGCAAGCGCCTCGGTCATCAGGCGAACGTCCCTGACCGAGCGTGCAAGAACGCCGACGCAGTCCAGCGAAGGCGCTATGCTCATGACGCCCTGCACGGCGATCAGATCATTCGTCGGCTTGTAACCGAACAAGCCGGTTGCAGCAGCCGGGGATCGGTTTGACCCGCCGCTGTCCGTGCCAACCGCTGCCAGGCAAAAACCGGCTGCGACCGCTGCGGCCGAGCCGCTGCTCGTCCCACCTGTCCCACGGTCCGGATCAAGCGGGTTGGCGACCTTGCCGAACCAAGGGTTATCATGACCGCCGACGCACAGTTCGTGCAGGTTCGTCTTGCCGATGATGATGGCGCCGGCCGCCTGAAGATTGGCAATGCACGTTGCCGTTTCCGTCGCGACGTGGTCCCGAAACAGCCGGGAGCCAGCCGTTGTCGGCCAATCCTTGACATCGATAACGTCCTTGACCGTGATCGGCACGCCATGCAGCGGACCGCGCCATAGACCGGATCTGATTTCGCGTGTGGCCTGAAGCGCGGCGTCCAGGGCGCCAGCTTCGTCCACGAATATGATCGACTTGATGTGTTCATTCAGTTCCTGGATGCGCTCGAGGCAATCCTCCACGATTTCCACGGGCGACAAGCCGGCGGCGATCTTTTCGCTCATCTCCTCGATCGATCGGCAAGGGCTGCTATTCATATGACGACCTTAGAGCGAACGGGCCTGACCGACTGCATTGCGGCCGGCCGGAACCAGCCGACGATGCCACATCAGAAATTTGGTGGACAGTCGCGAGCTTATTCCCGTGGACGCGGGACTATCGCTGAAAACTCATAGTCGCGATCAATGGCGGCGTCGTGAACCGTTCAATTCAGCCCTGTCCTCGCACGCGCCGATCAAGGAGCGCCGATCGTTTGCCGGTCGCCGGACTGCGTCACTCGAAGGGGCTATCGCTGTCATAACTATTGGTGATGAACCGCACGGCAGGGGGCATTAGATCGAGATCATTCGAACTGTTAGCGTTTTCAAACACCGCCCTGAAAGAAGGTCGACTGAGCCGAATGGCCAAGTTCGCATCGCCGACATCCGTACCAGTCCACGATGCGAGATGCTGCCAGCTGGCCACGGGCCGACGCCGAAAGATCGGCACATGCCCGGCGACCAGCATCATTATTGCGGAAGATACAAATCCACAGAAACAAAAAGGGGAACAATCATGAAAAAGCTTGCACTCGCCTTGTCACTGATCGTGGCGGTATTTGGCGCCGCCAACCCATCGTCGGCGGCCGATGACGTCATCCGTTTCGGTGTCGCCGCGGAGCCATACCCGCCTTTCTCCGTCAAGGATGCCAGCGGCACCTGGCAAGGCTGGGAAATCGACCTGATGAATGCCGTTTGCAAAGAGATGAAGGCGAAATGCGAGATCGTCGATATCGCCTGGGACGGCATCATTCCCGCGCTGTTGGCCAAGAAATTCGACGTTATCTGGAGCTCGATGTCGATCACGGACAAGCGCAAGGAGGTGATCGATTTCACCGACAAGTACTACTATTCGCCCAACGTGCTTGTCGGTGCCAAGGCGGATACGCGGCAGTTCGACGTGACCAAGCCGGAGACATTCAAGGGGATCGCCGTCGCGGCACAGAGTGCCAGTCTGCAGGCGACCTACATGCAGGATAAGTTCAACGGCATTGCCGAAGTGAAGATCTATCCAACACTCGATGACGAAATCGCCGACATCCAGGCCGGACGCGTGGATCTCATGGCGGCGGCAGGCATCCAGATCCAGGATTTCTTGAAGAAGCCGGAGGGCCAGGCTTATGAAATCAAGGTGACGCTGCCGCATGAGAAAATGTTTGGATACGGCGACGGCGGCGGCCTGCGCAAGGAAGACAGCGCTCTGAGGGACCGCCTCAATGCAGCACTCAAGGCGGTGCGCGCCAGCGGCGAGTATGACACCATCACCAAGCGCTATTTCGATTTCAACATTTACGGCGATTGATCGTCTGGTTCAGGCCCGGGGACGGCCGCCACGGGGCGGCCGTCGCCATCTTCATTGAACTGGAACGCGCTGTATGAACTCGACCGTGTCTTGGGCAACCCTGCTCAGCTTCGGGGACAAGGGCTGGGGCGACGAATTGCTTCTTGGCGCTTGCCTGAGCCTTGGAATTTCGATCAGCGCCTATCTCGTGGGCCTGACCCTCGGCCTCATGGGGGCGGTGGCCAAGATCTCGAAGAGCCGCGTGGCCGCCTCCGCAGCCGTTGCCTATACGACAATCATCCGGTCCGTCCCGGACATTCTCATCATATTTCTCGTCTACTATACCGCGACGGACGCGTTGCGCTGGGCCGTGAGCCTGGCGGGACTGACTTCCGAATTCCAGGTCAATGGGTTTGTCGCCGCGACGCTGTCGCTTGGGATCGTTCAAGGCGGCTACAGCACGGAGGTCCTGCGTGGCGCGATCGTGGCCATCCCGCGAGGTCAGGTCGAGGCAGCCCATGCACTCGGTCTGACACGGCGACAGACGTTCTTCCTGGTGACCGTGCCGCAAATGGTTCCCCTGGCCTTGCCTGGGCTTGGCAATTTGTGGCTGGTCGTCTTGAAGGAAAGCTCACTGGTCAGCCTGATCGGCTTTACCGAGCTCGTTCTCGCCGGCAAGATGGCTGCCGGCGCGACGCGCGACTACTTCATGTTCTATTGCGCGATCGCGTTCGTATTCCTCGCCATGTCGGGCATATCGGCGATGCTTTTCCATGCCCTCGAAACAGCCACCGTCCGTGGCGGGAGGCGGGGCTAGCGTGACTGAGTTTGGAGCGTACCTTGCCAATCAGCTTCTGGCCGGCGTGCAGGTCACCATAATCCTGTTCCTCGGCTGTGCGGCGGTCGGCAATTTGCTTGCCATCCCGGTTGCACTGGCCCGGTTATCCAACAGCAAATGGCTGCGATATCCTGCGGTTGCGTTTATCCTCGCGTTCCGGGGGACCCCGCTCCTGGTCCAGCTTTACCTCTGCTACTTCGGTATCGGCCAAATTCTCTCGGGTATCCCCTCGATCCGCTACAGCCCGCTGTGGCCCATTTTGCGAGGCGCAGACTTCTATGCGTTTTTTACCCTTTCCCTGAACACCGCGGCCTACTGTGGCGAGATTTGGAGAGGGGCGATACAGGCCATTCCAGAAGGGCAGCGGGAGGCCGGCCAATCGCTTGGCCTGTCGAAAACACGGATCATGATTTCCGTCCTTCTCCCGCAGGCTTTCAGGTTGGCGTTGCCGGCGATCGGCGGCCAGAACATCCTGCTTTTGAAGGGGACCGCACTGGCGTCGACGATCACGGTCTTCGAACTCATGGGTGCGGCGAACCTCGTTCGCGCGCAGACATTTCGGGTCTACGAGCCTCTGTTCGCCGCCGCGCTAGGATATTTCCTGCTGGCGGCATTGATCACTATCGGCTTTGGTTTCTTCGAGAGACGGCTTGCTCGACAACATTGAGCGGAACGGATCGGTGTATCGAGCCGCTGCGTGGAAGGCGGCGTGACCTTCAGGCACGCCTTCGCCATAGAATCGCGCCGCTTCGATGACCTCGCCAAAGCCCATTTTGCGAGCAGCGGCTATCTCGTTGCGGAACTGATCCCACTCTATCGGGGCCGTTGGCGCGCTTGAGCGCGTCGGACAAAAAACTTCTCGGCCTCTGCATGAACCCCAGGGCATTTCTTTAGGGCCTGCTGGTCAGTGGCACCAAGCGGGCACGAGGTGTTCTCGCTCGCCCAAAATGGCCCGAAGTTCTTCAAGGATTTTGCGCCTTTAGCGCCATCCGGCTTTGCCGCGTTTCTGAATGTGGTTCACGTCGATCTTCATAGCCCAGTGTACCCCGCAGTGTACCTCTGGGAAGCGGAAACCCTTGCAATGCTTGGGTTTAAAGACATTTCTGGATTAAGTGGCTCCCCGGGCCGGATTCGAACCAGCGACCAACCGGTTAACAGCCGGTTGCTCTACCACTGAGCTACCGGGGAACAGAGGCTCTCATGCGAGTGGCGCAGCCTATAGCAAACCCTTTTCGGCTTTGCAAAGAACCATTTCGCATTTTTCCGAGACTTTTTCGCTCAGGCGTTTCTCGCAATCGGCGGCGTTCGTCCTCATATTAGCCTCCTTGCGAGGGGCGCGGAACCGAATGCGCGGTCGCGGCTTTCCTCAAGTGACACCCTCAAGCCACCAGACGGACCAGCCATTCGAGATGACGGCAGCAGAAGAAAACCAGGCAACGGCGCGAAAGATATCAGTCTTCGGGCGCAAGTTCACCATGCCGCGTTCGCGCGGCCTCAGGATTGCGATCGGCGTGCTTTTGACGATCGGCGGCATTCTGGGGTTCTTGCCTGTTCTCGGTTTCTGGATGGTGCCGCTCGGACTTTTGGTGCTCTCCTACGAATTCGCCATGGTGCGCCGCCATCGGCGCCGGTTCGTCGTCTGGTGGGAACGGCGGCGCCGGCCGGATTGATCGGCCACACGGGGCCTTGCCCGGCTTCGTCGCGGCGACCTTTGGGGCCGAATCAAATCGCAGCGCTATCCTGCGTTCCAGTGCTCGCCTCCTCCGGGGCGTCCTGCTGGCCTGCTTTCAGATCCTCGCTGATTTCCTTCAGGACGGCGGAAGCCGAGGCAAGGCGCGCGCGGTCGCGCGGCGAAAGCCGGCCGGTGCCTTCTATCTTGAGGCAATCCATGGCGTAGCGCACCAGCTCCTCGCATCCCAGCAGCGGCGAGCTGTCCGCATTGTTGGTCGACTCGTCAGGTTTGGCCAGCTGCATGGCGTAGTCCTCCTCGGCTTCAACGCAGCCCGGTGCGCGGAGTTTCTCTCGATCATCCACCATGCTTAACGGCTTGCTAACGCAGCTCGAACCGCCCTGTCTCGCATTTAGAGCGGGGTGCGGGGACTGGCGCAGGCGAAACCGTCGCGAATGCATTGTCGCCGCTTGACGGCTTTTTCGCCGCAACCTATTGGAACCGGGTGGAACGCCGGGAGCAACGAGGCCTCGTGGCGGAGTGGTTACGCAGAGGACTGCAAATCCTTGCACCCCGGTTCGATTCCGGGCGAGGCCTCCAATCTCCGGGCTCCCGCGCGTCAGCGCAGGGGCTCGCCGTTCCCGTCTAGATGAACCGCGATGTGGCGCGGCAAGCGGATTGGTTGGGACATGAGCGCTGATTTCTCCGAGCTTCGCGTCAAGATGGTCGATGGTCAGATCCGCACCACCGACGTGACCAGCACGCCGCTGCTCGACGCCATGCTTTCCGTCC
Organism: Mesorhizobium sp. CA13; assembly: GCF_020165235.1. Classification (NCBI taxonomy): domain Bacteria; kingdom Pseudomonadati; phylum Pseudomonadota; class Alphaproteobacteria; order Hyphomicrobiales; family Phyllobacteriaceae; genus Mesorhizobium; species Mesorhizobium sp. CA13. Next base: position 25,515 of record NZ_JAIUHS010000008.1, read on the forward strand.
CGCGCGAGCTTTTCGTCGACGAACGCCAGCGCAATCTCGCCTACATCGACGAAGACATCCGCATCGCGGACGGCCCCGGCGGCGCGCGATATCTGATGGAGCCTTCGCCGCTGGCCAAGCTGATGCAACTGGCCGAGATCAGTCAGGCCGATTCGGTCCTCGATATCGGGTGCGGCACCGGCTATGCCTCGGCCATCCTGTCGCGACTGGCGGGATCCGTGGTGGCGCTTGAAAGTGATTCGGCGCTGGCCGAAACCGCAAAGTCGGTGCTTTCATCGCTGGGCTGCGGCAATGTGACCGTGGTCCAGGGCCCGCTGCCGCAGGGATATGCGGCCAAGGCGCCCTACGATGTCGTCTTCGTCGGCGGCAGCGTCGGCAAAGTGCCGGCGGCGCTGCTCGACCAGCTCGCCGAAGGCGGCCGCCTCGTCGCGGTCGAAGGGCAGGGCAATTCCGGCGTGGCGCGGCTTTTTTTCAAAGCAGGGGGGGTTGTAACCGGTAGACGGGCATTTAATGCGGCAATTAAGCCACTACCCGGGTTCGAACGTGAGCATGCTTTCGAATTCTGAATGATTTGGCCTTGCAGCAGAGGCTTTGTCATGGTCGCTTGCATTTGAACAATCGTTGCTGATCCCAATGGGGGCACTTTGGGCCGAGCGACAGGGAACATTCTGACACGCCGCTCCGGTTCTCAAAGGAGAAGCCGGTGCGGTGTGGTTCCCATGGAAAACGAATGAGGGTTTAATGGTGCCGTCTCTACGCAAGTCACTTTTCACCGCCGTCCTCGTTTCGGCGACCGCGCTTTCCCCGCTGGCCGCCTCGGCCGAAACCATCTCCGGCGCGCTTGCAAAGGCCTATCAATACAATTCCTCGCTGAATGCCTCCCGAGCCGGCGTACGCGTCACCGACGAGAGCGTGGCCATCGCCAAGTCCGGCTGGCGCCCGACCATCACCGGGACGGCCGACGCGAATTATGTGAATACCCGTGCCAGCGGCGCCAACGTCAAGACGGGGTCGGCCAGTGTGGGCATCGTCATAAACCAGAGCCTGTTCGACGGCTTCCAGACGAGAAACAATGTGGCGGCAGCCGAATCGCGGGTCAAGGCATCCGTCGAAAGCCTGCGCAACACCGAGGAGAACACGCTGTTGAGCGCGGCCACGGCCTATATGGACGTGATTCGCGACCGGCAGATCGCGGTGCTGACGGAGCAGAATCTGCAGTTCCTGACCGAGCAGGCGCGCGCCGCGCGCTCGCGGTTCGAGGTCGGCGAAGGCACGCGCACCGACGTTGCGCAGGCCGATGCGTCGCGCGCTTCCGCCGTGGCGTCGCTCAGCGCCGCTCGCGCGCAGGCGCTGGCAAGTGCGGCGAGCTATCACCAGATCGTCGGTGACGAGCCGGGCAAGCTCAGGCCTGCCTCGCCATTGGCCAGGCTGCTGCCGCCGAGCCTCGATTCGGCGATTGCCATCGCCTCGGCCGAGCATCCGGCGATCCTCGCCACCCAGCATCTGGTCGATGCGGCCGCGTTTTCGGTGAAATCGTCCGAGGGCGCATTGCTGCCGCAGCTTTCCGCGTCGGCCGGCATTTCGGAGGATTATCTGCATCGCAATCCCGACCTCCAGGGGAGCAACGGGGGTTCGACCTCAGCCAACATCGGTGCGACACTGACAATCCCGATCTATTCGGGCGGCCGCACCTCGGCGGTCGTGCGACAGAACAAGGAATCGCTTGGCGAGGCCCGCATCCAGGTCGATGTCAGCCGCGACCAGGTGCGCCAGGCCGTCGCCTCGGCGTGGTCGCAATACACCGCCGCGCAGCAGAGCGTCGCCGCCAACAGGCAGGTGATCGACGCCGCGCAACTGGCGCTGAACGGTGTCATCGAGGAACGCAATGTCGGCCAGCGCACCACGCTGGACGTGCTCAACGCGCAGGCCACCGTCATCACCGCCAAGATCAATCAGGCAAATTCCGAGCACGACGTGGTGGTGGCAAGCTATGCCATCCTGTCGGCGATCGGCCGCCTCTCGGCCGAGCGCCTTGCGCTGCAGGCGACGAAGTACAGGCCTGAAGAGCACTACAACGCCGTCAAGGACAAGTGGATCGGCCTGCGCACGCCGGACGGCCGCTAAGCTCCACAGATTCGAGTAGTTCTCTAGAAGCGGGCCGGCGTTCGATCGAAACGCGGGGCCGCTTCATTGTTTGCGCAACTGCGCCGGCAAGCCGTCACATGCTTTTCGATGAATTTCGCTAATCTGTTGAAATCCCACATGTCCCCAGAATGGGGATTCTCGTACGGCGATCCGTCGGTTACGCTGTCGCATGATTCGAATCCGGCTTTTTCCGGAGCGGAAATCTGCAACAGGTCACAAGGGCGGCGGATGTGACGATGGCAACGGCAAGCAGCGCACAGCGCGAACCTTCCATGGAAGAGATACTGGCTTCCATCAGGAGGATCATCGAGGACAGCGACAGCGGCCGCAAGCAGCCGGACGATGCCGATGACTTGCGGCAGGATCTGAAGCCGGCGGCGGGTGCTGCTCCCGACGTCGATGCGTTCCGCGCCGAATTGCATGCCGCTCCCGAGGTCAGGAAGCCGGTCACGTTGGCCGAGGTGCAGGCACAGACATCGGCGGCCGAACCGACGGTCGCGCGCATGGAAGCGCCGGAGCGAACCGATCCCGTGACGCCAAGGGCGTCGATGACGCTTGCCGAGGTGAGCGCCCGGATCGCCGCCGAGCCGCTTCCCGCCGAAAGAACCGACAGGCCCGCGGCGCCCGAGGCCGGCGCGGCAAGCGATGCCATCGTCGCCGATTGGCGCCGCGAGATCGCGGCGGTCGGCGAGCAGGCGAAGGCGATACCAGGCATTCGCAAACCAGTTGCCCAGCCCGAAGCGCCGGTGAACGAGCCGATGCCTGAGCCGGCGTTCGAGCGGGCCCCTTCGATCGCCGCCCCGGCGACCACCGATGAGGCGGGCAAGGCGGCGGATGAAACGCCTGCGGCCCGTCCGGCAATCCTTTCCGAGCATACGGGCCGGCAGGTCGCCGCGGCCTTTGGCGAACTCTCCGACGCCTTTGCCAGCCGCAGCAAGAAGACGTTCGACGAGATGGCCGAGGAGATGCTGCGGCCGATGCTGCAGGACTGGCTGGACAACAACCTGCCGACGCTGGTCGAGCGCCTGGTGCGCGAAGAGATCGAGCGCGTGGCGCGCGGAGGACAGTGATTTTCCCGGACGCCTTAGGCAGCTAGTTGGACACCGTTGCACATTCACACTGGCGGCGCAGGCACGGCAATCTCGGGGTCGGCATGGCGAGGAAGGCGGGTGGCTGCAATGATCGCTCCGACGATGGCGATTGCCACGACCACGCCGCTCCAGGCTTCATATAGGCCCAATCCAAGGATAAAGCCCGCCAAAACCGGTGAAGCGATATCCGTTACCGCGACCAGGGCTTGACCTGTTCCAATGGCGACCCCTTGTCGCTCGGACGAGACATGGACTGACAGCGCCGCGAGATAGGTGGGCTTGGCAAGAGCGTCGCCCGTACTGATGCAGAGCACGGCGAAGGCGAGCACGGGAATTGTGCTCGCCATCCCGGCGCTGACGAAACCCGTGCAAATGAGGGCGAAGATCAGGATGATCAGTCGACGCTCTGAGAAAAACCGACCGAGCCATCTGAGCAGGAAAAGCTGAACGAGGATGTTGATCACACCGTCCGCCGCGATGATGTAGCTGAACTCGCGTGGTCCGAGAGCGTGGCCGTTCCAGACGAACCTGTCGGCAAGAAAGATCGGAAGCTGCGAGGTGTACATTCCATAGGCGAGGAAATGGCATAACATCACCACCATGAGCACCCGGATCACCGGAGAGCTGGTTACCGCCCGCAATGAGATTTTCTCCCGATCGGCCCCATCCGCGCCCTGTCCCATCACCTTGCCGCCGTTCAGGCCGAAGGTCGTCACGACAACACCGGAAGCCGACAAGGCCAGTGCCATATAGATCGGGGTGGTCAGCGATATTTCCGACAGAATGCTTGAAAAACCTGCACCGATGGTTCCTCCGAGACCGAGACCGGCGTTTACGACGCCGATCGCCTGGCGTCGGGTCATCGCCGAACTATTGTCTGCTGCATAGGCCGCCGCAGCCGAGAAGTTGCCGGCGGTGAAACCGAACAGGAAGCGAGCAAGCAGGACGGTCAGGATGCTCTGCGCCTGGGCGAGCAGCAGCAGGCTGACGACTGCCACCATCTGGCTAGCCAGAAGAACCCGCTTGCGTCCGAAACGGTCGGAAAGCTGGCCGAGCAAAGGCGATGCAGCGGACTGGCTCAGCGCCTCGGTGGAAAGGACGAGGCCAAAGACGAAAGGGCTCGCCCCCATCTCACGCAAATAGAAAGGCAGGACGGGTAGAACCGCACCGATCCCGGCGGCATAGAGGGTGACGACAGCGAATAAAGGCAGCATCAACCGCCAGTCGAGCCTGTCCGGCGCGCCAACTTCGTTCTTCGAAGACATCTCGACGCTCATTTCGGTTCTTCTTCGGGTTGGACTAGGCCCATGCGGGCCAGATAGATTTCGAGCTCCGCGGTCCGGTCCGCGCCAAGAATCGCGATCGCACCGACATACCCGTCCGGCCGGATCAGCACACACTCGCCCGGTGCCAGTGCATAAGCATCGCGAAGGTGTCCCCAGGCATCGATGACATCGCCTTGCGGGCCGATGTAGTGGACATGCAGCCCCTGGCGTGGCGCAACCGTCTCTCTCCCGGCTCGATGAACAAGCAGCGTCCAATGCGGCCCTTTGAGCAGTTGGAACAGTCGCCATGGTTGGCCCGCCGCGCCCCTGATTTGGGCATCCGGCGCGCGGTCCCCCGCACGCGGGCCGCTGCTGCGTTCGGCCAGTTCCCTGGAGAGCGACGAGTCCGGATAGCCGATATCGAGCTGGCGCACCTCGCGGCCGCGGTGCATTCCACCCTGTTTCTGGGCGTCGAGCAGCCGCGTCGAAAGGCCGAGAACCGATTCCGCGACTGGACGCCGTTCCTGCTCATAGGTGTCGAGCAGGCAATCATCCGCGCCGCCAAGCACGGCGGCGAGTTTCCAGCCCAGGTTATAAGCATCCTGCACGCTGGTGTTCAGGCCTTGGCCGCCGGTTGGCGGATGGATATGAGCCGCATCCCCGACGAGGAATACCCGATCGACCCGGTAGCGATCGGCAAGCCGGGCGTTCATCAGGTAGGCCGATGCCCAGGCGACCGAATCCACCTGCACGTCGGCGCGGCCTGTCCGCTCACTAATCAAGCGCCCCAGTTGTTCTGCCGAGAGGTCCACTTCGCCGTCCAGCGGAATGGGTGCCTGAATCTGGAAGAGATCGGTTCCGGCGAGCGGGCAAATCGCGACCATTCGCTCCATGTCACCGTCGTTGAACTGGTGCCACGCATCGCGGTCCAGCCCGGTCAACAGCACATCCGCTACGACCGCACGCACGCCAAGCGTCTTGCCGGGGAAATTCAAGCCGAGCGTGCCGCGCACGAAGCTGCGCCCGCCGTCCGCTCCGACAAGATAGCGTGCGCGAACGGTTTGCTCGCCATTCGGCCCCGCAAGACGTGCCATGACACCGTTTTCGCCTTGCTCGAACCCAACCAACTCACGTCCGTACTCGACCCTATGGCCTAGTTCTGCCAGCCGCTCTCGCATGATCCGCTCGGTGAGGAATTGCGGAATCATCAGCGCGATAGCGTAAGGCTCTGCCGGCGTCGGATCGGGGCGCTCGCCGGTGTCCTTTTCGATATAGCTGCCGTCATCGCCATACACGCGCATCGGCGGATAGACGCCGCCTGCGGCAACGACCCTGTCGAGAATGCCGAGGTCTTCGAAAATCTCCTGTGTCCTCGGCTGGATGCCCTTGCCGCGCGAGCCACGGAAAGGTTCGCTCATCTTCTCAATGAGCTGGAAAGATATACCGCGCCGTGCAAGCTCGATCCCCAGCGTCAGGCCAGCCGCTCCCGCGCCGCAGATGAGCGCATCTGCCGCAAAACCGTTTGTCATGTCGATCTCCTTGTGTGTAAAATGCACATAATGGAGAGTCGGAGTGCCGTCAATGAAAAATGTGAAAAATACACATATTGGAAGTCATCAGATTCGCGAGCTCCACGGAGCGCTGATCGAGATTGCCAGCCTTATGAACCGGCCTCAGCGCGATGAGCAGATGGTAAAGGAGGCCGGAATTGCGCTCGACCGCGCACTGTTTCCTCTGCTGGTCGGGATAGAGCGGCTTGGGCCGATCGGGATAGTGGACCTCGCCGACCGGGCTGGCCGCGATTACACCACTGTCAGCCGTCAGGTGGCGAAGCTCGAAAGCCTTGGCCTGGCCGTGCGCCGGCAGAGCGAGACAGACCGCCGCGTGAACGAGGCCGTCGTCACGCCAAAGGGCAAGGCGATGACCGACAAGATCGACGCTGCACGAGAGAGAAACGCTCGCGCCATTTTCGAAAGCTGGGACGCGCACGACATCGACGAACTCGTGCGGCTTATGCGCAAGTTCGCCGACGCTATGAAAGAAAAGCCGGAGGACTCCAGCGCGCCCTGAGACGTCGCGCTATTGCTCGTTTCGTAGACCCGAGCTGGCATTTGGGATTGGGCGGCGTCGGCGTGCAATGCCTCTCCGGCTGGAGCCGGTGACAGTGCCGACGCCACCAGGGATTGTCGCATACGGGACAGACACTATCTGAACGGTGATCCTCTTTCTGTTGTGCCGGTTGCCGAGGCGGCCCCCACGGTTGACTCGATCAAAGCCTTCCGATTTACACCGGACCAGCAAAAATCCGACAGCGCGGACCGTTTTCCCATGCTTGAAAAGACCTACGACGCCAAAACCGTCGAACCGAAGATTGCCAAGATGTGGGAAGAGGCCGACGCGTTTCGCGCCGGCGCTGGCGCCGAGGAGGGGGCTGAGGCCTTCACCATCGTCATCCCGCCGCCCAACGTCACCGGCTCGCTGCATATGGGCCATGCCCTCAACAACACGTTGCAGGACATTCTCGTGCGATTCGAGCGCATGCGCGGCAAGAACGTGCTGTGGCAGCCGGGCATGGACCATGCCGGCATCGCCACGCAGATGGTGGTCGAGCGGCAGTTGATGGAAAAGCAGATCCATCGCCGCGACCTCACCCGCGAACAGTTCATCGAGAAAGTGTGGGAGTGGAAAGCCGAATCCGGCGGCGCGATCCTCAACCAGCTGAAGCGGCTCGGCGCCTCGGCCGACTGGTCGCGCGAACGCTTCACCATGGATGAGGGCCTGTCCAAGGCTGTGCTCGAAGTGTTCGTCACGCTCTACAAGGAAGGCCTGATCTACAAGGACAAGCGCCTTGTGAACTGGGATCCCAAGCTGCTCACGGCGATTTCCGATCTCGAGGTCGAGCAGCAGGAGGTCAACGGCAATCTCTGGCACTTCCGGTACCCCGTTGAAGGCGTGGCCTTCGATCCGGAAAACCCGAAGACCTTCATCACGGTTGCGACCACACGTCCGGAAACGATGCTGGGCGACACGGCCGTCGCCGTGCATCCGGAGGACGAGCGTTTCCGGCACCTTGTCGGCAAGAATGTCGTCCTGCCGATCGTCGGCCGCAAGATTCCCGTGGTGGCGGATGAGTATTCCGATCCGGAGAAGGGCTCTGGCGCGGTCAAGATCACGCCGGCGCACGACTTCAACGATTTCGAGGTCGGCAAGCGCCACAAGTTGCCGGCGATCAATATCCTCACCGTCGAGGCGGCGCTAAACCTCAGGGACAATGAGGATTTCCTCGCCGGCCTCGAGGTGACGCCGGAGCGCCAGGCGGTCTGGGACGAACTCAACGGCCTCGACCGCTTTGTCGCGCGCAAGAAGATCGTCGAACTGATGGAAGAAGGCGGCTTCCTCGACAAGGTGGAACCGCATCGCCACGCCGTGCCGCATGGCGATCGCGGCGGCGTGCCGATCGAGCCGTTCCTGACCGAGCAGTGGTATGCTAACGCGGCGGAACTCGCCAAGCCGGCCATCGCCTCGGTGCGAGAGGGGCGCACCAAGATCATACCCGCGAATTGGGAAAAGACTTACTTCCAGTGGATGGAAAACATTGAACCCTGGTGCATCTCGCGCCAGCTTTGGTGGGGTCACCAGATTCCGGCATGGTATGGGCCGGACGGGCGCGTCTTCGTCGAGAAGACCGAGGAAGAAGCGCTGAGTGCCGCGATCGAATATTATCTGGCGCTCGAAGGACCCTGGAAGGCCTGGGTCGAGGACAAGCTCGAGAATTTCCAGCCAGGCGAAATCCTGAGCCGCGACGAGGACGTGCTCGACACCTGGTTTTCGTCGGCGCTGTGGCCGTTCTCGACGCTGGGCTGGCCGGATGAGACGCCGGAACTGAAGACCTACTACCAGACCGACGTGCTGGTGACCGGCTTCGACCTGATCTTCTTCTGGGTCGCCCGCATGATGATGATGGGCCTGCACTTCATGGACGAGGAGCCGTTCCACACCGTCTACATGCACGCGCTGGTGCGTGACAAGAACGGGCAGAAGATGTCGAAGTCGAAAGGCAACGTCGTCGACCCGCTCGACCTCGTCGACGAATATGGCGCCGACGCGCTGCGCTTCACGCTGACGGTGATGGCGGCGCAGGGACGTGATGTGAAGCTCGATCCCGCCCGCATCGCCGGCTACCGCAATTTCGGCACCAAGCTGTGGAACGCGACGCGCTTCGCCGAAATGAACGAAGTCGCGCGCAACGACGATTTCTGGCTGAACGACGCCAAGCTGGCGGTCAACCGCTGGATCCTGACCGAGCTGACACGCGCCGCGCGAGAGGTCACGGACGGCATCACCTCATACCGCTTCAACGAGGCGGCGGGGGCGGCCTACCGCTTCGTCTGGAACCTGTTCTGCGACTGGTATCTGGAGCTGCTGAAGCCGGTGTTCATGGGCGCGGACGAGGCGGCCAAGGCCGAAAGCCGTGCCTGCGTCGCCTTCGTGCTCGACGAGATCTACAAGCTCCTGCATCCGATGATGCCGTTCATGACCGAGGAACTTTGGGCGCAGACCGCGGGCGAGGGCAAGGAACGCGCTTCGCTGCTTTGCCATGCCGCGTGGCCGTCGCCGGATTTCGAGGACGCTGAAGCGGCCGCCGACATCAACTGGCTGGTTGATCTCGTGTCCGGCATTCGTTCCGTGCGTTCGGAAATGAACGTGCCGCCGGCAGCCATCGCGCCGCTGATGGTGATCGGAGCCAACACGCTTACCCACGAACGGCTGGAGCGCCACGCCGCCGCGATCAAGCGGCTGGCACGCGTCGGCGACATCTCGCAGGTTGACGCCGCACCCAAGGGCTCGGCGCAGATCGTGCTCAACGAGGCAACGGTCTGCCTGCCGCTCGGCAGCCTGATCGATCTCGCCGCCGAGGCCGCGCGCTTGCAGAAAGAACTGGCCAAGGTGACCGAGGAGATCGCACGCCTGCACAAGAAGCTGTCCAACGAAAGATTCGTCGCCAGCGCACCGGCCGAGATCGTGGAAGCCGAGCGTGAAAAGCTGGCCGAATACCGCGAGGCGCAGGGCAAGCTTTCGGTGGCGTTGGCCAGGGTTCGCGAAGCGGGTTGAAGGCAGATTCGGGAGGCTTTAGGACCCTCTAAAATGGGGTGGCTTTTTGCCTCGAAAACCGGCATTCCGTAGCGTTAATGTTGACGTAAACGGAAGTTTTCGCCCCATTGTTGCCATAATGTAACAATGGGGCGTCTGACTGCTCAAAACTACTTATTTTTGGCCCTTTTGGCCGATTTTCTCCTGCTTTTTTGAGTGCGACGCCCCCCGGCGGACCGTTTTTTTGCCTTGCTGCGCTGGTCTGCATTTTGTCCGGGATGCGTCCGGTGGACATGTACATGTACGCCCCGAGAATTCGTTGTTGCACCGTTAACCTGAATTGGTTCTAGCTGGATGCACTGACTATTCGGGGAGGACATCCATGAACAATCTGCGTCTGAAAGCACTGCTGGGGGCAGGGTGCTTTTCGCTGGCTTTGCTGGGGACGGCAATGAGCTCGGCACATGCCGGCGGCCTGGAGCGCGGCGGCTACGATATCGACCTCCTGTTCGATCCGGCTCCGTTCACGACGGACGCGGAAGCGACCTACGTGATGCCGGATCGCAAGTACGAGAATGCGCGTGGTCCCGGCGGAGCCAATCTCGGCCTGGGTACCTCGGCCGACGGAGCCGAGGGTTATTGGGTACCGCGCATAGGAATGAAGGCCCAGATTGTGCAGGGCGTCGACTGCATGGTCGATTATTCGCAGCCTTGGGGTGCGCATACAGCGCCTGGTATGTGGAACGGCGCGCTCTCTAACATCGAGACCGATATCAAGAGCAACAACTACGCCGGCACCTGTTCCTACAAGTTTGATGCAGGCAAGGGCCAGCTCCGCTTTATCGGCGGGTTGTTTTACCAGGATATCTCGGGCTTCAAGGAAAGCTTGGTCAATCTTGCCCCCGTATTGACGGGTCGTGTCGATCTGGAGGCTAGCGGTTGGGGCTGGCGCGCCGGCCTCGCCTACGAAATCCCTGACATCGCGCTCCGCGCCAGCTTGGTCTACAATTCGAAGGTCAAGCTTGACAACATTTCGGGCACACTCACCTTACCGGCTATTCTTGGAGGTTCTCGGCCGATCTATGGCGCAGAGGAGTCGATGCCGGATTCGCTGGAACTGAAACTGCAGTCCGGTATTGCGCCTGGCTGGCTGGCCTTCGGTTCAATCAAGTGGGTCAACTGGAGCGTGCTGCAGAGCGTTCCGATCTGCCCAACAATTGCGCCTGGGGCGGCTTGCTTCACGAACGGTCCGGGTCAAGTGACGTCGCTCGACCTGATGTATCGTGACGGCTGGACCGTTTCAGGTGGTATCGGCCACAAGTTCAATGATCAATGGAGTGCCGCCGGTCAATTGACTTGGGATCGTGGCACCTCGCATGGCTATGGTGCGCAGACCGATACGTGGACCCTGGGCGGCGGCGTCGCCTATACGCCGCAGCCCAACATCGAAGTGCGGCTCGCTGGAGCGGTCGGCGTTTTGACCAGCGGCCATTCGGGGACATTGGCTGGTGAGAACGGCTATGTTGCAGGCGAGGATGCCAGCTACGATTTCGGGAATGATCTGATCACGGCGATCTCTGGTGGTGTGAAGATCAAGTTCTAAGTCTCTGTAAGATCGAATGAAAGGCCGGGCAATGCCCGGCCTTTTTCGTTGCGGGCTGTGGCCGAGCCTGTCGGCCCCAGGACTGCGTTGCAGATAAACCGCACCGGCTCCGCCTCGTGTCGATGTGATGTTTTGGCAACACTTTCTGAACAACCCCTGCGCTAGAAGTCAGGCCGAGGAAATTGCCCATTTCCCGCCATAAACCCGGCGCACCTCGATCTTGTCTCGGGACACGCGCCAAAAGGCTCGGCGATGAGGCAGGCCGCACCGCCCCCTTGCGAGGAAGATGTGGGGCAAGGAAGAGTATGGACGCCAAAGTCATCTCCAAGGCCAAGCTCCCCAGCCGCTATGTGACCGTCGGTCCGGCGCGTGCGCCGCATCGTTCCTATCTCTATGCCATGGGCCTGTCGGCGGCCGAGATCGCGCAGCCGCTGGTCGGCGTCGCCTCCTGCTGGAATGAAGCGGCGCCCTGCAACATTTCGCTGATGCGCCAGGCGCAAGTAGTCAAGAAGGGCGTCGCGGCCGCCAACGGCACGCCGCGTGAATTCTGCACCATCACCGTCACCGACGGCATCGCCATGGGCCACCAGGGCATGAAGTCTTCGCTGGTGTCGCGCGAAGTCATCGCCGATTCGGTCGAGCTCACCATGCGCGGCCATTGCTACGACGCGCTGGTCGGGCTCGCCGGCTGCGACAAGTCGCTGCCCGGCATGATGATGGCCATGGTGCGGCTCAACGTGCCGTCGATCTTCATCTATGGCGGCTCGATCCTGCCCGGCAGCTATCGCGGCCGCCAGATCACCGTGCAGGATGTGTTCGAGGCGGTGGGCCAGCACTCGGTCGGCACGATCGGCGATGCCGAACTGCTTGAAATCGAGCAGGCCGCCTGTCCGTCGGCCGGCTCCTGCGGCGCCCAGTTCACCGCCAACACGATGGCGACCGTGGCCGAGGCGATCGGCCTGGCACTGCCCTATTCCTGCGGCGCGCCGGCGCCCTATGAAATGCGCGATCGTTTCAACTTCGCCTCCGGCGAAAAGATCATGGAACTGATCGCCAGGAATATCCGGCCGCGCGACATCGTCACGCTGAAAGCACTGGAGAACGCGGCAACGGTGGTTTCGGCCACTGGCGGCTCGACCAATGCGGCGCTGCATTTGCCGGCCATAGCGCATGAGGCCGGCATCAAGTTCGACCTGTTCGATGTCGCCCGGATTTTCGAGAGGACGCCATACATCGCGGACCTCAAGCCCGGCGGCAAATATGTCGCCAAGGACATGTTCGAGGCCGGCGGCATCCCGCTGTTGATGAAGACGCTGCTTGACCACGGCTACCTGCATGGCGACTGCCTGACGGTCACTGGCCGCACTTTGGCCGAAAATATGGAGCATGTTGCCTGGAATGAACACCAGGATGTGGTCCGCCCGGCCGACAGACCTATTACCCAAACCGGCGGTGTCGTGGGCTTGAAGGGAAACCTTGCCCCCGAAGGCGCGATCGTGAAGGTCGCGGGCATGACGGAGTTGAAATTCTCCGGCCCGGCGCGCTGTTTCGATTCGGAAGAGGAATGTTTCGAAGCGGTGACGCATCGCAACTACCGGGAAGGCGAAGTTCTCGTCATCCGCTACGAAGGGCCGCGCGGCGGACCTGGCATGCGCGAGATGCTGTCGACGACGGCGGCACTCTACGGCCAGGGCATGGGTGGCAAGGTGGCGCTGATCACAGACGGCCGTTTCTCGGGCGCGACGCGCGGCTTCTGCATCGGCCATGTCGGGCCGGAGGCAGCCGTTGGCGGTCCGATCGGCCTCATCCGGGACGGCGATGTGATCTCTATAGACGCCGTGAACGGCACGATCGATGTGGCGTTGTCCGATAGGGAACTGGCTGCGAGGGCAAAGAGTTGGAAGGCGCGCACGACCGATTATCAGTCGGGCGCGATATGGAAATACGCACAGACGGTAGGTTCCGCCCGCGACGGCGCGGTCACCCATCCGGGCGGTGCGAAAGAAACACACTGCTATGCGGACATCTGAGTTGTTGAAGTCAACGCCAGAGTTGTTGAGGTCGTCTGTCCTTCCGGCACTGGTCGCGTTGGCGATCTTCGGCGCCGTCGGCCAGGCCATGGCCTTCGACGACAAGGTGTTCGACGACAAGACCGGCGTGAAGCCGCAGTCGAGCCCCTGGGCGGTGTTCCAGTTCGGTTTCTCCGCCTACAAGAACGGCCACAAGGAACAGGCCGCCGAGGCCTATAAATACGCCGCCGAAAACGGCCAGATCGGCGCCACCTGGAAGCTTGCCCGCATGTATGCCGAGGGCGACGGCGTGGCGCGCGACGATTACGAGGCGTTCAAGTTCTTCTCGGAGATCGTCGATCAGGACGTCGAGCCCGGCTCACCGGAAGAAAGCTACGTCTCCGACGCGCTGGTGGCGCTGGGCGACTACCTGCGCAAAGGCATTCCCGGCAGCCCGGTGACCGAGAACGAAGTGGCGGCCCAGGAATATTACATGCGCGCCGCCGCCAACTACCGCAACCCGAATGCCCAGTTCGAGATGGGGCAGATGTTCCTGAAGGGCGAGGGCGGCGTGAAGGCCAGCGTCAAGCAGGCCGGGCGCTGGTTCCAGCTCGCCGCCGAAAAAGGCCATGCCGGCGCGCAGGCGACGCTCGGCCATCTGCTGTTCCAGAGCGGCAAAATCGTGCGCGGCCTGGCGATGATGACGGCAGCACTCGAACGTGCGGCGCCCGCCGACCAGCCCTGGATCCGCGGCATGCAGGAAGAGGCTTTTGCCGCCGCCGGCGAAGCCGACCGCCGCACCGCGATCTCGCTCGCTGACGACATCCTGACCAAGGGTACCAACGCTGAGCAGTAAGGAGCGACGGCCGAACCGCCGATCTCCCTACAAGGGGGGAGATTAGCCACCGCAAACTCAATTCTCGGTCGGCTTCGTCGGCACCATGCTGGGAGCGGGCGCCGAGATCGGCGTCATCGGCGGGTGGGGTGCCAACATGTCTTGCGGGCAGCTATCCTCGACCTTCGTCCATGAGGTGTTGTTGAGCACCATTTCGCAGCGGGCGAGATGGCTCTTGTCGGCGACCGTCAGGCAGGCGACCTGGCCGACCGGGTAGGATTTTTCATTGGCGAGACATTCCTCAGCGGCGAAAGCCGCCGCGGGAGCGGCCATGGCGAATGCCAGGCCGATCGGACAAAGGACAAGTCGTATGGTCATGGGAACCCCAGCCGCCATGATGATCTTCCATCATGCGCCTGATTGTGGCGATAGGAGGTCCAGCGCGGGCTCGGGGTCTCCGTCAGGCCGGCAGCAAATCGAGATCGATGGCCACCGGCACGTGGTCGGACGGTTTTTCCCAGGCGCGCACATGCTTTTCGATCGAGGCCGATGAAAACCGGTTGGCGGCCTCGGGCGACAGCAGCAGGTGGTCGATGCGGATGCCGTTGTTTTTCTGCCAGGCGCCGGCCTGGTAGTCCCAGAAGGTGAAGGTGTCACCCGCATCGGTGACCGAACGCACCGCTTCGGTGAAGCCGAGATTCTTCAGCCTGCGGAACGCCTGCCGCGTCTGCGGCTGGAACAGCGCGTCATTCAGCCAGTTCTCCGGGAATTTCGCGTCGACAGGTTCGGGAATGACATTGTAGTCACCGGCCAGCACCAGGGCTTCCTCCAGCCTCAGCCGCTCCTCGGCCCAGCGCTCCAGCCGCGCCATCCAGGACAGCTTATAGGAGAATTTCCTCTCGTCATCGATCGGATTGCCGTTCGGCAGATAGAGCGAGGCGACACGCAGCGCGCCCTTGTCGGTCGAGAACACGCCTTCGATGAAGCGCGCATGCTCGTCGGCGTCATCGCCGGGCAAGCCTCTGATAACCTCGTCGAAGCGCAGTTTCGACAGCAGGGCGACGCCGTTGAACCCCTTCTGGCCGTGGGTTTCCACATTGTAGCCAAGCGCCTCGATCTCGGCGCGCGGGAACTGCTCGTCGACCGTCTTGATCTCCTGCAGGCAGACGATGTCGGGGGCGCTTTCGGTCAGCCAATGGGTGAGGTTGCCGATGCGGGCGCGAATGCCGTTGATGTTCCAGGTGACGATCTTCATGGCGGCCTCAATGTTCTTCCGGGGCAAGACGTTCGACGAGACCGATCGTATTGCCTGCGGGATCCTTTAGAAAGGCCATCCACTCGCTTTCCCCCGCCCGGCCGAACTGGCCCTCGGTGTCGCGATGAACAAGCGTCGGAGGCGCGGTGAAGGGAACGCCCGCAGCTTTCGCGCCGGCGTGGAAATCCTCGAGACCTGATATGTCGAGATAGACGGTTCCGGCTGGAATGCCGTCGGTGAACAGCAGCCGCACGCTGCCGGCCATGATGAAGGCGATGCCCGGCGGATCGTAACGCGCATGCACGCTCATCCCAAGCACGTCGCGCCAGAAGGCCAGAGTCGCGTCGAGGTCTCGCCCGGCCGAGAGTGCGACCTGACGGACCGCGCCAATGGCAGGCATGTTGTTCCTAAATGGAGAAGCTTGTGCCGCAGCCGCAGGAGGCGACCGCATTCGGGTTGCGGATCTGGAACGACTGGCCCATCAGGTCGTCGACGAAATCGATCACCGACCCGCCCATATAGACCAGCGACAGATCATCGATCAGAACCGTGGCGCCGTCCTTCTCGATGGCGACATCGTCGTCGTTGCGCGCCTCGACCAGATCGAACTTGTAGGAAAAGCCGGAGCAGCCGCCGCCTTCGACGGAAACGCGCAACGCCGTCTTGCCGGCCTCGCCCGACACAATCTTGGCGATCCGCCTGGCGGCGGCATCGGTCATCTCGACTTTCATGGCAGTCTTGGCATCCGCGCCCATGGGCGTCACCTTGCTTTCGGTTTCACATGATAGGTATGAAGCGCGAAGGGCCAAGTCAACCGGCCATAGTCTGGCGGCCATAGTCTGGCGGCCAAAGTCTAGCGGCCAAAGTCAGGCGGCCAAAGTCAGGCGGCATCGACCATGACCAACGAATTGGGCGACATCGGATTCGGGTATAGGCCCCGCGCGGCCTACGCCAGCGATCCGGCGCGCTCGCGCGGGCGTCTGTTCGAAGAGGTCGAAAGCCCGACCCGCACGCCCTTCCAGCGCGACCGCGACCGCATCATCCATTCCACCGCGTTCCGGCGGCTGAAGCACAAGACGCAGGTCTTCATCGCCCATGAAGGCGATCATTATCGCACCCGGCTGACCCATTCGATCGAGGTGGCGCAGATCGCACGCGCCCTGGCGCGGGCGCTGCGCGGCGACGAGGATCTGGCTGAGGCGGTGGCGCTGGTCCATGATTTCGGCCACACGCCTTTCGGCCACACCGGCGAGGACGCCCTCAACGAGAAGATGGCTGATTGGGGCGGCTTCGACCACAACGCGCAATCGCTGCGCATCGTGACAAGGCTGGAAGCGCGCTACGCAGAGTTCGACGGACTGAACCTGACCTGGGAAACGTTGGAAGGCCTGGTCAAGCACAATGGTCCGCTGACCGATGCAAACGGCAAGGGCCTGAAGGGTCCGGTGCCGCAGGCGATCCGCGACTATTCGGAACTGCACGACCTCGAACTCGACCGGTTCGCCGGCATCGAGGCGCAGTGTGCTGCCATCGCCGACGATATCGCCTACAACACCCACGACATCGACGACGGTTTGAGGGCGGGGCTGCTGACGCTGGACATGCTGAAGGCCGTCTCGCTGCCGGGGACCATCCTGGAGGGGGTGCGCGCGCGCTATCCCAATCTCGACGAGGTGCGCACCGGTCACGAGCTGATGCGGCGCCAGATCACTGCCATGGTCGAGGACGTGATCAGGTCGACCACCGCCAATCTGGAACGCACCGGGCCACAGAGCGCCGATGCGGTGAGGGCGGCGCGCCAGACGATGGTGACCTTTTCCGCCGAAATGGCCGTCGCCGAGAAAGAGCTGAAGGCCTTTCTCTACAAGCACCTCTACCGGCACAAGGAAGTCATGCGCGTGCGCGCCGATGCCGAGCGGATCGTCAGGGACCTGTTCGACGTCTATTTCGCCGACCCGCGCGCGATGCCGGACGGCTGGCGCGAAGGGCTCGACCGGGCCGAGGATCGCATCAAGGCGCGCAGCGTGGCCGACTTTCTGGCGGGGATGACCGACACCTACGCGCTGAAGGAACACCGGCGTTTGTTTGACCGTACGCCGGATTTGAGCTAGGGCGGGCTCGATTTTGCCGGCCAACAAGCCGGATTCCCTGCAAAGCCGCCAGAGTCATACCCATGAACATCTTCGCCGACTTCACCGCGCGAATCATAAAAGCCGTCGAAACGCTTGATCTGAAAGACAATGACGGTGTTCCGCCCGACCTGTCGCGCATCGCCGTCGAGCCGCCGCGCGATGCCAGCCATGGCGATCTCGCTACCAATGCGGCGATGGTGCTGGCGAAGCCCACCGGCCAGAACCCGCGGGCGCTGGCCGAGCGCCTGGCGCTCGCGCTGCGGGACGACAAGGATGTCGCGGCCGCCGAAGTTGCGGGCCCTGGCTTCGTCAATTTGCGGCTCAAGGACGGTTTTTGGCAGGCACATCTCACGACGCTTCTAGGGGAGGGCCGCAATTACGGCCGCTCCAGCATCGGCGGCGGCAGGAAAGCCAATGTCGAATATGTATCGGCAAACCCGACGGGACCAATGCATGTCGGCCATTGCCGTGGCGCGGTGGTTGGCGATGCGCTTGCCAATCTGATGGCCTTTGCCGGCTTCGACGTGACCAAGGAATATGTCATCAACGACGCCGGCTCGCAGATCGACGTTCTCGGGCGCTCGGTGATGCTGCGTTATCGCGAAGCGCTTGGCGACGAGATCGGCGAGATCCCGGCCGGGCTCTATCCCGGCGACTATCTGGTCCCGGTCGGGCAGGCGCTGGCCAAGGAATTCGGCCGGTCCTTGCTGCAGATGCCGGACGAAGAGGCGCTCGCCATCGTCAAGGACCGCACCATCGACGCGATGATGGCGATGATCCGCGAGGATCTGGCGCTGCTCAACGTGCATCATGACGTGTTCTTCTCCGAGCGCACGCTGCACGCCGACAATGCCAGGAAGATCCGCTCGGCGATCAACGACCTGACGCTGAAGGGCCATATCTACAAAGGCAAGTTGCCGCCGCCCAAGGGCGAGAGGCCGGACGACTGGGAAGATCGCGAACAGACCCTGTTCCGTTCGACGGCGGTCGGCGACGACATGGACCGGGCGCTGGTCAAGTCGGATGGTTCGTTCACCTATTTCGCCGCCGACGTCGCCTATCTCAAGGACAAGGTCGATCGCGGCTTCGTCGAGCTGATCTATGTGCTCGGCGCCGATCATGGCGGTTATGTCAAGCGGCTGGAAGCGCTGGCGCGGGCGATCGCCGGCGACGATGTGAAGCTCACGGTTCTTCTGTGCAACCTGGTAAAGCTGTTTCGCGATGGCGAGCCGGTGCGCATGTCCAAGCGGTCCGGCGATTTCGTGACGCTGCGCGAAGTGGTGGAGGAAGTCGGACGCGACCCCATCCGCTTCATGATGCTTTATCGCAAGAACGATGCGCCGCTCGATTTCGACTTCGCCAAGGTGACCGAGCAGTCCAAGGACAATCCGGTGTTCTATGTGCAGTACGCTTCGGCGCGCTGCCATTCGGTGTTCCGGCAGGCGAGCGAGCAATTGGGCGAAGCGAATTTCGATCGCAACAGCCTGGCAGCTGCCGTGGCGTTGCTGACCGATGAAGGCGAGATCGGCCTGATCAGGAAACTCGCTGAATATCCACGGTTGATCGAGTCGGCGGCACTTGCGCTCGAGCCGCATCGGCTGGCATTCTACCTCTACGATCTGGCCTCAAGCTTCCACGGGCACTGGAACCGCGGCACCGATAATCCGGACTTACGTTTTGTTAAGGTTAACGACCGACAATTGACGCATGCCAGACTAGGGCTGGTGCAGGCTGTTTCGGATGTCTTGACGTCCGGCCTGACGCTGATCGGCGCCGCCGCGCCCACCGAAATGCGTTAGGTTTGACTAAAAAACCTGTCACCTTTTGCCCACATTGCGCTGGTAAGGGCCAACCCTGCGCGACGTCCATGGCGTCCGAATGAGTGCGAGTTCGGGAACAATAATGGCAGACAGAACCCAGCTGAGAATAGCCGACAACAACGACATCGCCAACGATGATCCGTTCGCGGAACTGACCAGGATCATGGGGTTCGACCCGCGCCAGCCGGTCAGGCCCCAGGCGCCCGCCCAGCCGAAAGCCGCCGCTGATCAGCAGGCGCAGGAGAACGATTTCGACATCGATCTCGAAAAGGAATTGATGGGCGACTTCGACTTTGCCGAAGGCGACGCAGCGACCGTCGCCGATGTTGATGAGCCGGCCTTCGATGCCGCCGCTACCGACGGCACGGATGACGAACTCGCCATGGCGTTCGACGACATGCAGCTCGACGATGAGCATGGCGTCGATGACGCAGCTGTCGTCGCCGAGGCCGCGCCAGTTGTCGATCCCGCTTTCGATACGGATTTCGACGATGCGGTAGCCAGCTCCCTCGATGGCGTTTCGCCGCTCGATGACGATCTGCCCATGGCGGACGAGCTTGCGGCATCGCTCGATCAGGACTTCCGGCTTGATGACGCGATCGATGCGGCCGAGCCCGCCCTGGCCGCCGAAGTGGCGGAGCCTGTCGCGGAGCCGACCGTCGACCATGAATTCGACGATGGCTTTGCTCTTTCGCGCGAAGACGAACTGATGCTCGATGGTCACGTGGCGGAACAGCAGCCTGAAGCGGCCGCGGCTCCGGCCGAGCCTCCCGTCGAGGCGGCGCTGAACGCGAACCAGGCGGTTTCCGAAGAGGATCTTGGCGATCGCTTTGATGACGTCACGGCTTTCGACGACGCTTTGGCGGATATCGATTTCGATCTGGCCGCCGATCACTCGGTCGCGACCGATGCGCCCGTGGCTGCGGAGACGGATGCGCTTGACGCGCACGACGTGACCGCCGAGACGGCCGATGCGCACGAAATGGATGACGTGTTCGCCAAGGCGACGGATGCGGAAGGCGAGGCGGCAGACCTGGCCGCCGACGAGCCGCTCGACGATGCTTTCGAGCAGGACTTCAACGACGCGCTTGCCGAAGCGACGGACGAGCCGGCTGCCGAGCCTGTGGCTGCCACCGTTCAGCCGGCCGCCCCGGCTATGGCCGAACCGGTGCATGCCGCTGCCGACGAGCGTAGCCTTGAAGACGAGTTGAACGCGCTGTTGGGCGCTATGAGCGCACGCCCGGCGCCGGTGGCCAAGGAGGAGGTCGCGGTTCAGCAGCCTGTCGCCGCGACCGCGAAATCCGACGAAGAATCGGCAGCCGGCGACCTCGACTGGAACCTGGACGAACCCGCGGCGGCGCAGCAGCATCAGGCGGTCTCGACCGCTGACGTCGATCTTGACGATCTCATGCTCGATGAGCTTCAGGACCAGGACCTCGGCGCGCATGCCACTGCCTCTGAGGACGATGATTTCGAAGCGGAACTCGCCGCAAGCATCGACCTGGCCGAAGGCATCGACCTGGATGAAGGCGTCGCCGCGGATCCCGCCGCGCCGGAAACTTTCCGCGACGATCCCCTCGATTGGCTGACGACGCAGTCCACGCCGCCCGAGCCGGCCCGCTCGTGGAGCCGGGTTACGCCGGTCCCGCAGCCGCAACAGGCGAGTTTTACCGCCCAGCCGATGGCTTCGGCGGTCCCCATGGCCGCGGCGCCGGCTGCCGCGGTCCCGACCTATCGTGCGGCTGAGCCTGCCGCTTATGCGGCGCCGGCGGCCGCGCAGCGCGAGCAGTCCGCTTTCGATGACGAGATGCCCGACGTCGAGACCGTCGATGTGCCGGAGCGCGTCGTGGCGCTTCAGGATGATCTCGACATTCCGGAATTGCACTTCGAAGAGGACGAGCCGGCCGCGCCCGGCTACGACGATCTCGACGCCGAATTCTCCAATCTGCTGACCGAGATGAATACAGTGGATGTCGCTGCGGCTCCAGTAAACGCCAGCGCGTCCTATGCCGACGACTCCTACAATCCCGGCTTCAAATCGGGATACGATGCCTTTGAACCGGGCTATGAGACGCTCAAGCCGGGCTATGAGGGGCTCAAGCCGGGCTATGAGGGGCTCAAGCCGGGCTATCAGCCCGAGGCGCGCACCTACGCGGCACGGCCGGCGGAAATGTCTGCCCGCGCGACAGCGCCGGCAGGTTATGCCGACGCCACCAATGGCTTCGACGTCGACGACTTGCCCGGCAGCCAGCCGGTTTCACAAGCCGACGAGTTTGCCGTCGACGAGCTCGACTACGATCCCGAGCTGGACGAGGCGATGTCGGTTCCGGGTCTCGTCGAACGCGAGGCCGGCGGGCCGTCTCGCAGGCGCGGCCTGTTCATCGCCGCCATTGTCGGTGCGGTCGTTGTCGCCGGTGGTCTCGGCGCGTTCGCGCTGTCTCTGGGCGGCGAGGGCGGCAGTGACGCCCCGGTCCTGGTCAAGGCCGACAACGCACCGATCAAGGTCAAGCCGGAAAACCCGGGTGGTGCGGTGGTGCCGAACCAGGACAACAAGGTCTACGACGCGGTGGCCAAGGGTGCCAGACCCGCCGAGCCGGTCCAGCAGAAGCTCGTCACTAATGTCGAGGAGCCGGTCGATGTGGCGGCGAAGGATCCGGCTCGCGCCGTCGATCTCTCGCCCGACCAGACCGCAGCCGGCGTGACGGACGGCGACAGCGGCAATGCTTCAACCGCCGTTGCGGCGCCAGCCGACAACGCCGCGCCCGCAGCCAAGTCCGAGGATCGCATCGCGCAGGTTCTCCAGGATGCCGACAAGGGAACGAATCCCGACGTCGTCGCCGTGGCGCCGCGCAAGGTCAGGACCATGGTGGTCAAATCGGACGGGTCGCTGGTGCCGCGTGAGGATCCGGCGCCCGCCGCACCGCAAGTGGCTGCCGTGGAGCCGGTCGATCCGGCGCCGCAACATGTCGCGCCGTCGGCTCAGGCCGATGCTGACCAGACCGGCACGGTGGCGCCGGACGCCGCACAGGCGGCCGATGAGCCGGCCCTGAAACCGGTGGCCGAGCCCAAGACGGAAGCCAAGGCGCAGTCGGCCAACACGCCGGCCAAGGTTCCGGTCGCGCCGCAGCGTCCGTCCGACCAGCCGGTCGACGTGGTCGGCGAGGTCAAGCCCGATCAGGTTGCCTCCATCAGTCCGGCGGCGCCCTCGACCGGCGGCGGTTCGTGGTCGATGCAGATCGCCTCGCAGCCGACGGTCGAAAGCGCGCAGTCGACCTATCAGGACCTGCAGCGCCGCTACGGCGGCGTGCTTTCCGGCCGCACCGCCAACATCGTCAAGGCGGAGATCGCCGGCAAGGGGACTTTCTACCGTGTCCGCGTGCCTGCGCAGTCGCGCAACGATGCCATCAATCTGTGCACCAGCTACAAGGCTGCCGGCGGCAACTGCTTCGTGTCGAGGTAGTCATTCACCTCCCGTACTGGAGGAGAGCAGTTCGAAAACCGGCGCGGCCTCAACGCCGCGCCGGTTTTCTTTTGATTTTTCGACGTGATTCCCTTTGGCCGCGGAAGATTCTAGACTCGTCGGCATGACCGAATCAAAATCCATGATCCTCGGCTGTGCCGGGAAATCGCTCACCCGCGAAGAAATCAGTTTCTATCGCAATGAATGCCCGTGGGCCTTCATCCTGTTTGCCCGCAACATCAGCGAGACCGAGCAGATCCGCGATCTGGTCGCCGAGATGCGCGACTGCATCGGACGCCCGGATGCGCTGGTGTTCATCGACCAGGAAGGCGGCAGGGTGCAACGCCTGCGGCCGCCGCTGGCGCCGAACTATCCAGCCGGCGGCGCGCTCGGTGCGCTGTGGCGCGACGACCACGACGCCGGAGCCCGCGCCGCCTGGCTGATGGCGCGGCTGCACGCTTTCGACCTTCTGCGCTACGGCATCACGGCGGATTGCCTGCCGGTGCTCGACGTGCCGATCGAAGGGGCGAGCGACGTCATCGGCGCGCGCGCCTATGGCAAGGAGCCGCGCCCGGTCATCGAGCTCGGTCGCGCCGCGGCGGAAGGCCTTATGTCGGGCGGCGTGCTGCCGGTCATGAAGCACATTCCCGGCCATGGCCGGGCCTTCGCGGACACGCATTTCGAATTGCCTGTCGTCGACGCTTCGATGAGCGAGCTGCAGCGGCACGATTTTGCGCCGTTCAGGGAACTCAACCACCTGCCGATGGCGATGACCGCGCATGTCGTCTACAGCGCGATCGATCCGAAGAACCCGGCAACCACTTCCGGCAAGGTCATCGACGAGGTCATTCGCCGCGAGATCGGCTTCGATGGGCTCTTGATGAGCGACGACACCTCGATGAAGGCACTTTCTGGGGATTTCCCGACAAAGGCGGCCTCGATCCTTGCGGCCGGCTGCGATCTGGTCCTTCACTGCAACGGCGTTTTCGAGGAGATGGCGGGCATCGCATCGCGAACCAAAGGGCTTGAGGGCAAGTCGCTGGAGCGTGCAAACCGGGCAATGACCTATATAGAAAAACGCGACGCGGCTGAAGAAACCGAGATACGCGCCGAATTCGCCACCTATTTCGATGCGGTGGCCTAGCAAGAGGACGTGACAGCACAAGTGGCGGAAACATTGGAAAGCATGGCCGCGAAAGCCACACCGATGGACCGCCTGTGGGCCGAGAACGACGATTCACGGCTGACGGGCGACCCGTCGCTGGTCGTCGACGTGGCTGGCTTCGAAGGTCCGCTCGATCTCCTCCTGCATCTCGCCCGCAACCAGAAGGTCGATCTGGCGCGCATCTCCATCCTGGCGCTCGCAGAGCAGTACCTGGCTTTCGTCGAGACGGCGAGGGCACTGAGACTGGAACTCGCCGCCGATTATCTGGTGATGGCGGCGTGGCTCGCCTTCCTCAAATCGAAGCTTTTGATTCCAAAGCAGCCGGGAGAGGAAGGCGAAAGCGGCGAGGAACTGGCGGCAGTGCTGCAATTCCGGCTCAAGCGGCTGGAAGCCATGCGCGATGCATCGGCGCGCCTGGTCAACCGAAACCGCCTCGGCCGCGACGTGTTCGCGCGCGGCATGCCGGAAATGGTCATCATCGAGAAGCGCAATGCCTATTCGGCGTCGCTCTACGATCTGCTCACCGCCTATGCCCAGCAGCGGCAGAAGCAGGCAATCACCAATGTCACGATCGCCCGGCGCGGCGTCTGGTCACTCAAGGACGCGCGCGACATCCTGACCAGGCTGATCGGAAGCTTGCGGGACTGGACGGCGCTCGACAGTTTTCTCGTCCGATACTTGTCCAGCCCCGAAGAGCGGCGCACCGCGATCGCCAGCTCGTTCGCGGCGACATTGGAACTGGTGCGCGAGGGCAAGATGGATGTGCGGCAGGACGAGGTGTTCGCGCCGATCTATCTGCGCGACCACCGCGCACAGGCAATCAAGGCAGTCGAGGTGGCATCATGAGCGAACGCGCCAACGCTTCGGTTATCCCGTTCAAGATGGACAACGAACCGGAGGAGGGCGAGATCGACCAGGCTTCGGTTCAGAATCCGGCAGAGCGGCTGCATTTGGCGGAGGCGGTGCGGATGGCCGAGGCGATCATTTTCGCCAGCGCCGAGCCCGTCAGCGAAAAGCAGTTGGCCGCGCGCCTTCCCGATGGCATCAACATCGCGCTCGCGATGGCCGAGCTGCAGCAGATCTATGCGCGCCGCGGCGTCAACCTGGTGCGGGTCGGCGATGCCTGGGCGTTTCGCACCGCCGGCGATCTTGCCTTCCTGATGAGCCGTGACACCGTGCAACAGCGCAAGCTGTCGCGCGCGGCGCTCGAGGTTCTGGCGATCATCGCCTATCACCAGCCGGTGACGCGCGCCGAGATCGAGGACATCAGAGGCGTCGAAACCTCGAAAGGCACACTGGATACCCTCTTGGAGACGGAATGGGTGCGCATGCGCGGCCGGCGCAAAACGCCCGGCCGTCCCGTCACCTATGGCACCACCGAAACCTTCCTCGACCATTTCGCGCTCGAGGAAATCCGCGATCTCCCCGGCATGGAGGAGTTGAAGGGCGCCGGCCTGCTTTCGGGCCGCATGCCGTCGAATTTCTCCATTCCGCAGCCGCCGGCCGATCCGGATGCGCTGACCGAGGACGAGGATCCGCTGACCGATATCGATCTCGAGGAACTCGGCCTGCTGACGCCGCGCGTCACGGAAGATTGACCGCAAGCCTCTGTTCCTGGAGGCTTTCCCGGGCTAGATGCGCCGATTGGTAGCGGACCGCATCGCCGAAAATGTGTGACATCCGACAGCCTTTCATAAACTCTGTCGCGGTTGTGTTTGAATCCCAACGCGAAAACGCATAGATCATCGCCAGGGAAACCATTCGAGAGAGAGTTGCTATGGGTTCATTTTCGATTTGGCACTGGATGATCGTGCTGGTCATCGTGCTTCTGGTGTTCGGCCGCGGCAAGATTCCCGAGCTGATGGGTGACATGGCCAAGGGCATCAAGAGCTTCAAGAAGGGCATGGCCGACGACGACGTTGCCGATGACAAGCGGACCGTCGAACATCGCGCCGACGAAACCGTTTCGGCAGCGAAGGAAAAGGCCAGCAAGAGCTGAGCCAAGGGTTGTTGCTTTGTGCGTGTCGTTGTCCCAAAACCGCTTCGCACTTTTGGGCGGCATGCATTAGTCGGAACGGATAGCCATGTTTGAAGTCGGCTGGACCGAAATGCTGGTGATCGCGATCGTCATGATCGTGGTCGTCGGGCCGAAGGATTTGCCCAACATGCTGCGCACATTCGGCCGCACCACGGCGAAGCTGCGTGCCATGGCCGCCGATTTCCAGAAGCAGTTCAACGAGGCACTGAAGGAAGCGGAGCTCGACGACGTCAAGAAGTCGGTCGACGAGCTAAGGGGGCTCAGCCCGGTTGCCGAGATCAGGAAGCAGCTCAATCCGTTCGAGCAGGCGGCCGCCGATGTGCGTTCCGGCGTCGACGCGGCGATGAAGCCGAAGCCGGCCGCCGATACGGCAGCGCCCGCCGGCTCGGTACCGCAGTCGGCCGAACCTTTGAAGAACGGCGCGACCACCATGGCGGGGCCCAATGACCCCGCTACCACGCCGGCCGCGCCGATCTTCCCGGTCATGACCGACGAATCGGTGGTGGCGTCTTCAGTGCCGACAGAGCTGACGCCAAAGGCACCCGCGGCAGGGAAAGCGGCAAAGCCTGCGCCTGCCAGGGCTTCGGCGAATGGCGCAAAAGCCTCGGCGCCTGGGAAAGCGGCGACCGCCAAGGCCGCGCCAGCATCGAAAACGCCGGCGAAGCCCGTAGCGGCTTCAAAAGCTGAAAGCTCCAAGGCTGCCAAACCGGCAACAGCCAAGGCGGCCACGACCAAGGCCGAGGCGAAACCGGCTCCGGCGAAGAACCCGGTTGCCAAAAAGACGGCGGGAGCCGCCAAGTGAGCGTTTCGGACAAGGAAAAGGACGAGATCGAGAAATCGTCGGCGCCGCTGATGGAGCATCTCATCGAATTGCGCCGGCGGCTGATCTGGTCGCTCGGCGGTTTCTTCGTCGCCTTCCTGGTCTGCTTCTTCTTCGCCAAGAAGCTGTTCAACCTGCTGGTCGTGCCGTTCAAATGGGCGACCCAATGGGCGGGGCTCGACCCGCACAAGGTCGAGCTGATCTACACCGCGCCGCAGGAATTCTTCTTCACCCAGGTCAAGCTTGCCATGTTCGGCGGCATGGTGATCGCCTTTCCGCTGATCGCCACGCAGATCTACAAGTTCATCGCGCCCGGCCTCTACAGGAACGAGCGCAACGCCTTCCTGCCGTTCCTGATCGCGTCGCCCATCCTGTTCCTGATGGGCGCCTCGCTGGTTTATTTCTTCTTCACGCCGATGGTGATGTGGTTCTTCCTCGCCATGCAGCAGTCGGGCACCAACGACCAGGTGCAGATTTCGCTGCTGCCGAAAGTGTCGGAATATCTCAGCCTGATCATGACGCTGATCTTCTCCTTCGGCCTGGTGTTCCAGCTGCCGGTGGTGACCAGCCTTATGACGCGCGTCGGCATGCTGTCGTCCAAGGCGCTGGCCGAGAAGCGCAAATGGGCGATCGTCATCGCTTTCGTCGTCGCGGCGGTGCTGACGCCGCCCGACCCGATGAGCCAGATCGGGCTCGCCATCCCGACCATCCTGCTCTACGAGGTCGCCATCTGGTCGGCCAGGCTGATCGAGCGCAGCCAGGAGCGCGAGCGCCTGGCGCGAGAGAAGCAGCAGTCCGAGGAAGAGGTGGCGGAAAAGCCGGCGGACGCATCCTCCACATAGGCAAGGCCGCGTCGCCCCTGCGGGCTGCCGGGCCCAGAATCGGTGCACGGCCGGCGCCGATAGGAATTTTTTCTTGACTTCCTGCCCGCCACTATGGTAGATATTTGCCTATGGTGCTGATTTGCGCCAACCACCCGCCGCCGAGGCGGGTTTTTTATTTTTGGACTGTCGCGCTATCCCTCACCAGTCGAAAGCGGGCTCGCGGCCCTGCCGTCACCCAAGCCCGATCTTGCATCGATCAGAGATGCGGTTTACCCCCTCTGGCCTGAAACGCATCGCGAACCGGCGATGCGTTTGAGGCTATATTCTTGAGCATATCGTAGCGCAAACCGCCGTGCGCTTTGGGCGGCAAGCTACCGCAGGAGCTTTCAGACCATGCTTGACATCAAATGGATTCGCGACAACCCGAAGGCCCTTGTCGAGGCGCTGGCGAAGCGCTCCTGGTCGGTCGTGGAAGCGCAGTCCACCGTCGATGACCTGATCGCCAAAGACGAGGCGCGGCGCGAACATGTCACCGAGCTGCAGACCAAGCAGGAACGCCGCAACGCCGCCTCGAAGGAGATCGGCAACGCCATGCGCTCGGGCGATGCGGCCCTTGCTGAAAAACTGAAAGCCGAAGTCGGCGAGATAAAAGCCTTCATCCAGAACGGCGAGGCGCGCGAACGCGAGCTCGACAAGGCGCTGAACGACGCGCTGGCGGTGCTGCCCAACGTGCCGCTCGACGACGTGCCGGTCGGCAAGGACGAGCACCACAATGTGGTCAAGCATATCGTCGGCGAGGTGCCGACTCGCCCGAACTGGGTGAAGGAGCATTTCGAGATCGGCGAAGCGCTCGGCATGATGGATTTCGAGCGTGCGGCAAAGCTGTCCGGTTCGCGCTTCACCGTGCTGAAGAGCGGGCTGGCGCGGATGGAACGCGCGCTCGGCCAGTTCATGCTCGACCTGCACACGACCGAGCATGGCTACGAGGAAGTCATTCCGCCGCTGATGGTCAAGGACGATGTTCTTTTCGGCACCAACCAGCTGCCGAAATTCGAGGAGGATCTGTTCTTCACGCCGCATGGGGACGGCAGGCTTGGCCTGATCCCCACCGCCGAAGTGCCGCTCACCAACCTCGTGCGCGAGGAGATCACCGCGCATGAGAAATTGCCGCTGCGCTATACGGCGCTGACGCCGTGCTTCCGGTCGGAGGCCGGTTCGGCAGGCCGCGACACGCGCGGCATGCTGCGTCAGCACCAGTTCTACAAGGTCGAGCTGGTGTCGATCACGGACCAGGAGTCCTCGCTGGCAGAGCACGAGCGGATGACGCAATGCGCCGAGGAGGTGCTGAAGCGGCTCGGCCTGCCGTTTCGCACAATGGTGCTGTGCACCGGCGACATGGGCTTTGGCGCGCGCAAGACCTATGACATCGAGGTGTGGCTGCCGGGCCAGAACGCCTATCGCGAAATCTCGTCCTGCTCTGTCTGCGGCGATTTCCAGGCGCGGCGCATGGACGCCCGCTACAAGGACAGGGATGGCAAGGGCAATCGCTTCGTCCATACGCTCAACGGTTCGGGCACCGCTGTCGGGCGCGCACTTATCGCCGTCATCGAAAACTACCAGAACGAGGATGGCAGCGTAACCATTCCTGAAGTGCTGCGGCCTTACATGGGCGGGCTGGAAAAGATCGAATCATCGAAGTGACTAGCTTGGCAGTGTCGCATTCCTTCGCGCCCCCCTCTGTCCTGCCGGACATCTCCCCCACTAGGGGGGAGATCGCCCTCTCATCCCGGCTTTCGCCAATTATTGGCGTAACAAGGAAGTCGGCGGTCATGGAACTGCCGATCTCCCCCCTTGTGGGGGAGATGGCCGGTAGGCCAGAGGGGGGCGCCATAGAGCGCTGCCATCAATCCAATTCTGCGAAGGCGGCTTCATGCGCATTCTCTTGACCAATGACGACGGTATTCATGCCGAGGGCCTGGCGTCGCTCGAGCGCGTCGCGCGCACATTGTCCGACGATGTCTGGGTGGTAGCGCCGGAGCAGGACCAGTCCGGCTATGCGCACTCGCTGTCGATCTCGGAGCCGCTGCGGCTGAGGAAAATCGGCGAGAAGCATTTTGCCGTCCGCGGCACGCCGACCGACTGCGTCATCATGGGCGTCAAGAAGGTCCTGCCCGGCGCGCCCGACCTGATCCTGTCTGGCATCAATTCCGGCGCCAACATCGCCGACGACGTCACCTATTCGGGGACTGTCGCCGGCGCGATGGAGGGCGCGTTGCTCGGCATACGCTCGATCGCACTCAGCCAGGGTTACAGCACTGTCGGCGAGGACCGCGTGGTCCCTTACGAAACCACCGAGGCGCTGGCGCCGGCGCTGCTCAAGAAACTCGTCGCGACGCCGTTGCCGGATGGCGTGCTGCTCAACGTCAATTTTCCGAACTGCCTGCCTGAAGAGGTCGCCGGCACGGTGGTCACTTCGCAGGGCAAGCTCGTGCACAGCCTGTGGGTCGACGAACGCCGCGACGGGCGCGGCCTGCCTTACTACTGGCTGCGCTTCGGCCGCGAGCCGGTCGAGGGCAAGCAAGGCACCGACCTTTTTGCCCTGCGCAATCGCCTGGTATCGGTGACGCCGTTGCAGCTCGACCTCACCGCGCATGAGATTCGTGACCAACTGAGCAAGGCCCTTGCATGAACCTGCCAATCGATGACCGAGAAGGATTTGCGGCCTTCCTGCTGCGCCTGCGCGGCAGGGGGACCGTGCCGAAGGCGCTGATCGCGGCTTTCGAGGCGACGCCGCGGCGCGGCTTCCTCGCCGCCCAATTCCATTCCATCGCCTGGTCGGACCGCATGCTGCCGATCGAGTGCGGCGAAGCGATCGAGGGTGCGGACATGCAGGCGGCGGTGATCGCCGCACTCGCCATCGAAGTCGGCAACCGCGTGCTCGAGATCGGCACGGGCTCCGGTTATACGGCAGCGGTGATGTCGCGCCTGGCGGGCCGGGTCGTCACCATCGACCGCTACAAGACGCTGGTCGAACAGGCCAGGCAGCGTTTCGAGGCGCTCGGCATCGGCAACGTCATCGCGCGCCAGGTGGATGGTTCCTCCGGTTTGGCTGCCGAAGGACCGTTCGACCGGATCGTCGCCTGGGCCGCCTTCGACAGCCTGCCGCGCTTCCTGCTCGACCAATTGTCGAGCGGCGGCATCGTGATCGCGCCGATCGGACCGGAGGAGGGCGAGCAGGTGCTGGCCAAGCTCACCAAGGTCGGCAGCCGTTTCGAGCGAGAGGATATCGGCCTCGTGCGCCTGCAGCCGGTATTGCGCAGCCTGGCGGCCGTTATCTAGGGATTGTCCATGTTCAGCCGGCCTGCAACCGCGGCTGCGCGTGCCTCTCTGTGGGCGGTCTGAACGGCCCCAAATATTTTAAGAAAATTTGCGTCTGATTCTAATGGGTTAACCGACCAGTAACATTAACGCGCTTTAATCCTGTCCAGTTGGTGCAGAGTTTGTGCGGGTTAGTGCGATGCAACTCAGTGTTTTGAAGGCAAACAGTCGCAATTTGGCGCGGGGGTGCGCTGTTCTCATGATCGCGGGCGCTGCGGCTGGGTGCAGCTCGCAAGTATCGCGGTTCAACGGCGTCGACGACGTCTTCACCTCCTCGACAAACAACCAGCGCGCCATCATCAACAAGCAGGATGCCGTGCAACAGCCCTATCCGGGGGATGTCGCCGCCGCGCCGCTCGATGGCAGCCACACGCAGTCGGTCAGCCGCTCCAGCCTCGAACCTGTTTCGACGCGGCCGTTGCCGCCGCCGGTCGCCCAGGCGCAGCCGGCTCCGGCGCTGGCACCCGCCGCCAATCCGGTGCGTGTTGCATCGGCGCCCGCTGTGGTGCGCCCGGCACCGCATGTCGACCGGACGACGACCGGCACGGTTGCTCCCGCGGCCAAGCCGTTCAAGGATGCCCAGCCCGACGCCAAGATGGCCGGCACGCGGCACGCTACCGAAATCGTCGTCAGGGACGGTGAAACGATCTCCGGCCTGGCGCAACACTACAAGGTGCCGGCCGACGTGATCATGAAGGTCAACGGGCTGAGCACGACCAAGGGACTGAAGACCGGCCAGAAGATCATCATTCCGGCCTACGCCTATTCCAGCAAGGCCGAGCCCAAGATGGCCGATGCCAAGCCCGCCAACGGCAAGCGCGACTTGCCGGCCACCGCGCCGGACAAGGTCGCCGTGCTGCCGCAGCAGCCGAAGCTCAAGGAGGGCAAGTCGGCCGCGCAGGTCGATGCTTCGGCCGCGGCGAACAAGCCGAAGGACAACAAGCCCACCCCGCAAATGGCCGCCGCCGCGCCCAAGGCCGGCGCCGGCGGTACCTATACGGTGCAATCGGGCGATACGCTTTCCTCGATCGCCAGGAAGACCGGCGTCGGCGTTGTCGCCATCAAGCAGGCGAACGGCATGCAGGACGGCTTGCTGAAGATCGGCCAGACCCTGAAGGTGCCGGCGGGTGGAACAGCGACCGTCGCCGCCGCCAAGCCGGCGAAGGTCGATCCGGTAACCACGGCCACCACGCAGCCTCCCGTGAAGGCAACGCCGTCGGAAACGTTGGCGTCCTACACGCCGCCGAAGAAAGACGCGAAAGTCATTCAGCAGGCCGAGGACGACGATGTTGCGGCACCCGACGCCACGGGCATCGGCAAGATGCGCTGGCCGGTGCGTGGTCGCGTCATCTCCGGTTTCGGTTCCGGCAAGGACGGCGTCGATATCGCCGTGCCCACGGGCACGCCGGTCAAGGCGGCCGAGAATGGGGTCGTCATCTATGCCGGCGACGGCCTCAAGGAATTCGGCAATACGGTGCTGGTGCGGCACGAGAACGGCCTGGTCACCGTCTATGGCCATGCCAGCTCGATCGAGGTTCAGCGCGGCCAGAAGGTCAAGCGCGGCCAGGAGATCGCGCTGTCGGGCATGAGCGGCACGACGGACTCGCCGAAGCTGCACTTCGAAGTGCGCAAGAACTCGGCCCCGGTCGATCCCTCCGGCTATCTCGAATAGTCGGGGTTATTTCGAATAGAATAAAAAAAGCGATTTGCGGGCCGCCTGACCTCCAGTCCGGCCCGCCGGCTCGGCCCGCCCCGCAAGGAGCGGGCTTTTTCAGTTGGTTGCGGGATCCACGTCGTTGTTTCCATACATGTCGCGGTTCCAAATTCGGGGGCGCCGTCAGAAAAGCGGTTATCTGCATTTTAACTAATATAGAGGAAAGTCATTTTCGGCGCTCTGCAAGGAGAGTGGAATGACTGAATTTGTCGAAGAGGATGAACTTCCGTCTGCCAGTCCAACCCATCGCTGGCAATCGCATGTGCGAGCGACTGCTTTAATTGTCGCGCCGGTCATTTCGATCGGATGTGCCGCTCTGGCCGGTTATTTCTCCTATGCGGTGATCAATACCAAGCCGCCCACGGACATGTCCAAGCTGGCCATTTCCATCCTGAAATCAGGCGATGCTTCACCGGAAATGCAAGCCTGGGCGACCGATACACTCGGCATACAAACCGATATTCCCATGGTCCTGGGAAGCATAAAGCCTGTGCGGGAATGAACACGATATAGAAACCAGCGTCCCCGGACGGGGTCGGCCACGAAACTTTTGTGGCCGGCTCCTGCCGTCACTCGGTCGATCCCGCCTAGTCCTTCAACGGCTTGCCGAGCCGGCCAGCCAGGTCCTGCGTGAACTGCCAGGCGACGCGGCCCGAGCGGCTGCCGCGTGTCGTCGCCCATTCCAGCGCCTCGGCTCGCAACTGCTCGGGGTCGATGTCGAGCCCATGATGGTTGGCATAGCCGTTGACCATTTCGAGATATTCGTCCTGCGAACATTTGTGAAAGCCAAGCCACAAGCCGAAGCGATCGGAGAGCGAAACCTTCTCCTCGACCGCCTCGGACGGATTGATGGCGGTGGAGCGCTCATTGTCGATCATGTCGCGCGGCAGAAGATGGCGGCGGTTCGATGTGGCGTAGAAGATGACATTGGCCGGGCGGCCCTCGACGCCGCCTTCGAGCGCTGCCTTCAATGATTTGTAGGAGGTATCGTCATGGTCGAAGGAGAGGTCGTCGCAAAACAGGATGAAGCGGTAAGGCGCGGCCTTCAGCAGCGTCATCAGCTTCGGCAGCGTATCGATATCCTCGCGATGGATCTCGATCAGCTTGAGCGGGCGGTCGGGTTCCGGCGAGGCGTTGATTGCGGCATGCACAGCCTTGACCAGCGACGATTTGCCCATGCCGCGCGCGCCCCACAAAAGCACGTTGTTGGCGGCGTAGCCGGCGGCGAAGCGCTCTGTGTTGTCGACGAGGATGTCGCGCACGCGGTCGACGCCGCGGATCAGGCCGATATCGACGCGGTTCACCTTGCGCACCGGCTCCAGGTAACCCGGATCCGCCTGCCAGACGAAACAATCGGCCCCGCCAAGGTCGGTTTCGGGCACAGGCGACGGGGCGAGGCGGCTGACCGCCTCGATCAGACGGTCGAGTTTCTGGTTCAAGGCGTCGATGCTGATATCGGTCATCTCTGGTCTTTGCTTCGGTTCTTGCGTGGGGCAGGTTCGACCCCGGCGGTTTCGAAATCGGCTGCAACCGTTTGTTCGAGCGTGATCTTTTGCGAAAACCCGCTCGCGCTTTTCGCGGCCATGCTCTAACACGGGCGAACAAGCCGGAAAAGCAGCCGATTTGCCCGGCCACGCAGTTGCATTGGCAACTTTACCGACTATATTCCGGCCAAATTTCGCGGGGCTGCCAAATCCACTGAACCCTTTGGCGGCTGTTTTCAAAATTCAGGAGTACCTCGATGTTCGTGACACCGGCATATGCCCAAGGCATTGGGGCTTCACCCGATATGTTCATCAGCATTTTGCCGTTTGTCCTGATCTTCGTGATCATGTATTTTCTCATCATCCGGCCGCAGCGCACGCAGCTGAAGAAGCGCGGCGAGATGCTTGCCGCGGTACGCCGCGGCGACACGGTCGTCACCGGCGGCGGCTTCGTCGGCAAGGTGACCAAGGTGATCGACGACAATGAGCTCGAGATCGATCTCGGCGGCGGCACCAAGGTGACGGCGCTGCGCTCGACGATCGCTGATGTGCGCGTCAAGGGCGAGCCGGTGGCGAACCAGAACGCCAAGAAATAACCAAATTCCAGGCGGAGCGATCCGCGGACACGCTCTGACGGACGACGCTATATGCTTTATTTCTCGCGCTTCAAGATGATCCTGATCTGGCTGGCCGTGGCCGCCACAGTGGTCCTCGCCGCGCCCAATCTCATTCCTGCAAGCACGCTGGCGCAGCTTCCGAGCTGGGTGCCCAAGCGGCAGATGACGCTTGGCCTCGACCTGCAGGGCGGCTCGCACATCCTGCTGCAGATGGATCAGAACGACCTGGTCAAGGCGCAACTGGAGACGACGCGCGACGAGATCCGGACGCTGCTGCGCGAGGCCAAGATAGGCTATACGGGCCTGGCGGGCACGGGCAGGACCGTGCAGGTCCGCATACAGGATCCTAACCAGCTCGACGCGGCCAAGACGGCACTGAAGCCGCTGACCGAGCCGGTTGCCGCCAGCCTGTTCACCGGCGGCTCCGTCCAGGAGATGGCGCTGGACGATTCCGAGCCCGGCCTGCTCAAGTTCAGCGTGACCGACGCCGGCATAAAGTATCGCACCTCGGCTGCGTTGGCGCAGTCGATCGAGGTCGTGGAACGCCGCGTCAACGAACTCGGCACCACCGAACCGATCGTGCAGCGGCAGGGCGACGACCGCATCCTGGTGCAGGTGCCCGGTTTGCAGGACCCGCAAAGGCTGAAGGAAATCATCGGCCAGACCGCCAAGCTGACCTTCCAGATGGTGGACGAGTCGATGCCGGTGCAGGATGCGCTGAAGGGCCGTCCGCCGGCCGGTTCGTCGATCCTCTATTCGCAGGACGATCCGCCGGTTCCCTACCTGATCGAAAACCGCGTCATCGTTTCCGGCGAAGACCTCTCCAAGGCGACCGCAACCTACAATTCGCAGACCAACGAGCCGGTGGTTTCCTTCACCTTCAACTCGCGCGGCGCGACACGGTTCGGGCAGGCGACATCGCAGAATGTCGGCAAGCTGTTCGCCATCATCCTCGACAACCAGGTGATTTCGGCGCCGCAGATCCGCGAGCCGATCCTGGGCGGCACCGGCCAGATATCAGGCAATTTCACGGCCGAGAGCGCCAACGACCTCGCGGTCCTGCTGCGCGCCGGCGCGCTGCCGGCAAAGCTGACCGTGATCGAAGAGCGCACGGTGGGCCCGGGCCTCGGCCAGGATTCGATCCATGCCGGCAAGGTCGCCGGCATCATCGGCTCTATCCTTGTCGTCGCCTTCATGTTTGTTGCCTACGGCTTCCTCGGCTTCCTCGCCAATATCGCGCTGGCGGTGCACGTGGCGATGATCGTCGGGTTGCTGTCGCTGCTTGGCGCGACGCTGACCTTGCCGGGCATTGCCGGTATCGTGCTGACCATCGGCATGGCCGTCGATTCAAACGTTCTGATCTACGAGCGTATCCGCGAGGAGCGGCGAAACGGCCGCTCCGTGATCCAGGCAATCGATACCGGTTTCAGCAAGGCGCTGGCGACGATCGTCGATTCCAACGTCACCTCACTGATCGCGACCGTGGTGCTGTTCTATCTCGGAACCGGTCCGGTGAAGGGCTTTGCCATCACCTACGCCATCGGTATCCTGACCACGGTGTTCACCGCTTTCACCTTTACCCGGCTGCTGGTGTCCATCTGGCTGCGCCGCGCCCGCCCGAAGGAATTGCCGCGGGCGCCGGTGACCTTCATCCCGCCCGGCACGAAGATCCCGTTCATGGGTATCCGCCGCTGGACCTTCGCGCTGTCGAGCCTGCTGTCGGTCCTGTCGGTGGTGCTGTTCATGACCGTCGACATCAACTATGGCATCGATTTCAAGGGCGGATCGCTGATCGAGGTGAAGTCCAAGAGCGGCAATGCCGATCTTGCCGACATCAGAGCCAGGCTCTCGGAACTGAATATCGGCGAAGTGCAGGTGCAGCAGTTCGGCGAGCCGAACGACGTGCTGATCCGTGTCGGCACGCAGGACGGCGGCGAGAATGCCGAGCAGACCGTCATCGACAAGGTTCGTGGCGAGTTGCAGGACAATTACGATTTCCGCCGCGTCGAGGTGGTGGGACCGACCGTGTCGGGGGAACTGGCCAAGCAAGGCACGATCGCCATGCTGGTCGCGCTGGTGGGCATCCTGATCTATGTCTGGTTCCGCTTCGAATGGCAGTTCGCGGTCGGCGCCATCGTGGCGACCGTTCACGACGTGGTCATGACTATAGGCTTCTTCGTCATCACCGGGCTGGAGTTCAACCAATCGTCGCTGGCGGCGATCCTGACCATCATCGGCTATTCGCTGAACGACACGATCGTGGTCTATGACCGCGTTCGTGAGGACCTCAGGAAATACAAGAAGATGCCGCTGCCGCAGCTCCTCAACAACGCCATCAACGAGACGCTGTCGCGAACGACGCTGACCTCGGTGACGACGATCCTGGCGCTCCTGGCGCTGGTGCTGTTCGGCGGCGAGGTGATCCGCTCGTTCACGATGGCAATGCTGTTCGGCGTGGTGTTCGGCACCTATTCGTCGATCTTTATCGCCGCACCGCTGCTGATCCTGTTCAAGCTGCGGCCGCAGGCCACGAGTTCGGACGAGGAAAAGCCGGTCGGCGGCGGCAAGGCGGTTGCGACCTGACGCGCGGCCCGAAGGGCGGATAGGCAGGGATGGCCAAAGGCATCGTCATCCGCGAGGCGCATTTCCCCGGCCGCGCCCCTATCGAGGCGTATGGCAATGGCGGCTTCCGCTTCGCCGACATGTCGCATCGCGGTTCGCTTCTGTGCCTGCCGTCGGGCATCCATGGCTGGGAGCCGGCGGACCCATCTGCGCTGACGGTGGCGGATTTCGAACGGCTGCTGGCCCAGGCCGATAAGATCGAAATCCTGCTGGTCGGCACGGGCAAGGATTTACGACCCTTGCCAGCGCAGCTTCGCGCCGCCTTGAAGGCCGCGGGCATAGCCGCCGACCCGATGGCGACCGGTGCAGCGGTGCGGACATATAATGTCCTGCTCGCCGAGGATCGCGCGGTCGCCGCCGCGCTGATCGCCGTCGACTGACGTGGACCACAGGGGCGAAATCGTCATGGGCGCCGTGCGCGCCGCCGACCATGACCGCTATCTCAGCGCGCTCTATGCGCCAACCGACAAGCGCGACGCGCTGTTTTCGCTCTACGCCTTCAATGCCGAATTAGCGGGCATTCGCGATCGTATCCGCGAGGCCTTGCCGGGCGAGGTGCGGTTGCAATGGTGGCGCGATGTCATCGCAGCCGAAGGGTCCGAGACGGGCCATCCTATCGCCGATGCGCTGAAGGCCACGATTTCCAGGTACAGCCTGCCGAAGCCGGCATTCGAGAATATGCTCGAGGCCCGGATCTTCGACCTCTATGACGACCCGATGCCGTCGCGAACCGATCTCGAAGGCTATTGCGGCGAAACGGCAGCCGCGCTCCTTCAACTGGCGGCAATGGTGCTGGATCCGGGAGAAGCGCCACGTTTCGCCGAACTGGCGGGCAGGGCTGGTTGCGCGCAGGCGATTACGGGACTGTTGCTCCTGCTGCCGCTGCATCGCAGGCGCGGGCAGTGTTTTGTTCCGGCCGACATCCTGGCCGCGGCGGGTTCGTCTCCGGAGGAATTCGTCACCGACGATGGTGGACCAGGTGCGCAGCGCGCCGTCGCCGCCATGATCGCGCTGGCGCGGGAGCATCTCTCGGCCTTCGAGAAAGGCGCATCGGGTCTGCCGGCTTCGCTGCGTCCGGCCTTTCTGCCGCTGGTCCTGTCGCGAGCCTACCTGACGAAAATGGAACGCGGTTCGCCGCTCGACGGCACGGTGCGACTCTCGACCATGCGCCGCCACTGGCTCATGCTGCGTCGCGCGATGGTGGGCTGGCCAGCACTTTGACGTAAACGTCAATTATGCTAAGGAATCGCTCGACCGGGAACTGTTGCCAAGACAACAGGCCGGATGGAGGAGACGCCTGTCCATGAGCCTGCCCGTGCTGGTCGTGATCGTCGTGATTGGCATCGCGCTGTCGGTCGCCGCCGTTCATTTCACCGGCGGTAGCCGCAAGGCCAGGCTCGCCGATGCGGAGCAGGCGCGCGAGCGTTTTGCCGAGGATTTTCCGGATGAACCGGCGGCCGCCATCCACCTCACATCCGATGGCCGGACCGCGTTCCTGGAACTCGGGCGCGGGCGCCTCGGCATCGTCCAGAGCATCGGAGACCGTTTCCTGACGCGTATCGTCACGCCGCGCGATGTATTGGCACGGAGTGACGATGGTGCCGGCACGATTGCGCTGCGCCTTGCCGATTTCACCTGGAAAGGCGGCCGCTTCGCCTTCGCCAGCGCTGCCGACGCGCACGCTGCGCTCAAAATTCTTCAGCCGCAGCATCCGAGTTCGACGAGGGAGGCGGCGTGATGGACGACTACAATTTTCCGCAGGTCACGCAGCTTGCCATCCCGTTCTTCGTCGCAGCGATCCTGATCGAGCTGTGGCTGGTGCATACCGGCCGGGCCAAGGGCTCGTTCGAGACGCGCGACACGCTGACCAGCCTGATGATGGGCACCGGCAATGTCGTTGCCGGGCTGCTGCTCGGCGTCGTCTCCTACTGGGCGCTGCTGTGGCTCTGGCAGTTCCGTTTCTTCGATCTCGGTCTGTCGATCTGGGTGTTCCTGGCGGCCTTCCTGCTCGATGATTTGCGCTATTATGTCTACCACCGCATCGCGCATCGGGTGCGTTGGGTGTGGGCCGAGCACGTCAACCACCATTCCAGCCAGCACTACAATCTGTCGACGGCACTCAGGCAGAGCTGGACGGGCCTGTTCACCTTCATGTTCGTGCTGCAGGCGCCGCTGGTACTGCTCGGCTTCCATCCGGCGGTGATTGCCTTCACCTTCGGCTTCAACCTGGTCTGGCAGTTCTGGATCCACACCGAGACGATCGGCAAGATGTGGGGCTGGTTCGAATTCGTCTTCAACACGCCCTCGCACCACCGCGTCCACCACGCCACCAATCCGCGCTACCTCGACGCCAACTACGCCGGCACGCTGATCATCTGGGACCGGATGTTCGGCACCTTCGTCGAGGAGTTGGAAGAGGATCGGCCGCGCTACGGCATCGTGAAAAACCTTGGCACCTTCAATCCGCTGAAAGTGGCTTTCCACGAATGGATCGGCATGTTCAGGGATGCCTTCGCACCGGGCCTCAAGCCGCGCGACCGACTGAATTACCTGATCAAGCCGCCCGGCTGGAGTCATGATGGCTCGCGCGAAACCTCCGAGACGCTGAAGGCGGCTTATGTCAGGCGAAATCCTGGGGAAGCGGGGAAGCCGGGACTGCCGATGGCGGGCGCCCGGCCGGCGGAGTAGCTGTTTCGTGGGCCAATCTTAGGAAGGGCCCGATCCGCCATCTCGCATCAATGTCTCGTAGTCGCGGCCGCCGTAGAAGATGTTGACGATGCGAATGATGTCGCTCTCGATTATATAGGCTATGACGGCG
Source organism: Mesorhizobium sp. CA13 (assembly GCF_020165235.1). NCBI lineage: Bacteria > Pseudomonadati > Pseudomonadota > Alphaproteobacteria > Hyphomicrobiales > Phyllobacteriaceae > Mesorhizobium > Mesorhizobium sp. CA13. Next base: position 65,701 of record NZ_JAIUHS010000008.1, read on the forward strand.
GAGTGCTCGAACGGAACGGTTCGCAGTCCCGGCACGATGTCGTCGTGTAGGCGACCGCCACGAGGTGCGTTGCCGATGTTTTGACAACGCACTTTGATTCGGTCGACAAATTGGATGGCCACGTGCTCGCTTCCGCTCTGGTCGAGAATATAGCTGGCAATCGAATTCAGATCGGCGAGCGCCTCTTCGTTAAGAATGACGGCGAGACGCTGGATCATCGCTCTCTCTCGCCAGCTTCGAGATTCGCGTTTTTATTCTCTCGACCGCTTCGTCCAATGGAACACCCGGCCTCGTGTCCTCGAGCGACGCCTTCACGCGCGCCCGGATCGACGCCATGCGTTCGGCATGCTCGTCCTCTTCGCGCTGGAAAGCGCGAAGCGCAGCGCGAATGACTTCGCTCGCCGAGCCGAAGGAACCGTCCTCGACTTTTTCGCGGATCATGCGCGCCATGGCGGGCGTTACGGTGACGGACAGTTTCTCGGCTGGTTCCATGCGATGACTCCCATGATCGAGCGAGTAGGATACTATCCTACTTTCCGCGGCAGGCCAATCTGAAAGGTTATTCCGCCGCTTGAGCTTGCGCCGGCAACCCCAGCCATTGCCGGCAATCACCCAGAGCACGCGACGTGATCGCGTGCCTTTTGGCAACTGTCTTGTCCTTGCCGCGCAGGCGTTTGCCTTCGATCTTCACCACCTCGACAGGCGGGAACAGTCCGAAATTGACGTTCATCGGCTGGAAAGAGCGCTTTCCCGGCTCGTCATCCGAAACAATATGACCGCCGGTGATGTGGTTGAGCAGCGCTCCGAACGCCGTGGTGAGTGGCGGCAGCGACGGCGCGTGGCCGAGCCGCTCGGCGGCGGCGAAGCGGCCGGCCAGCAGGCCGATGGCGGCGCTTTCGACATAGCCTTCGCAACCAGTGATCTGGCCGGCGAAACGCAAGCCGGGGCGCGACTTCAGCTGCAGCGAGCCGTCGAGCAAGGTCGGCGAGTTGATGTAGGTGTTGCGATGCAGGCCGCCGAGGCGGGCGAATTCGGCGTTCTCCAAGCCGGGAATCGTGCGGAAAATGCGCACCTGCTCGGCATGCTTCAATTTGGTCTGAAAGCCGACCATGTTGTAGAGCGTGCCCAGCGCGTTATCCTGCCGCAGCTGCACGACGGCGTAGGCCTTGACGGTCGGATTGTGCGCATTGGTCAGGCCCATCGGCTTCATCGGCCCGTAGCGCAGCGTCTCGACGCCACGCTCGGCCATGATTTCGATTGGCAGGCAGCCGTCGAAATAGGGTGTGCCTTCCCATTGCTTGAATTCGGTTTTCTGGCCGTCCACCAGTGCCTGCACGAAGGCAAGATACTGGTCCTTGTCCATGGGGCAGTTGATGTAGTCCTTGCCGGTGCCGCCGGGCCCAACCTTGTCGTAGCGGGACTGGAACCAGCAGGTGTCCATGTCGATCGTGTCGAAATGGATGATCGGCGCGATCGCATCGAAGAAGGCGAGCGCATCGGCGCCCGTCGCTTCGGCAATCGACTGTGCGAGCGAGGGTGCGGTCAGCGGGCCGGTGGCGATGACGGCCTGGTCCCATTCGACCGGCGGCAAGCCGGGAACTTCCTCGCGCTGGATGGAGATCAGCGGATGTGCCTCGATCCTGGCCGTCACCGCGTCGGAAAATCCGTCGCGGTCCACGGCCAGCGCGCCGCCGGCCGGCACCTGGTTGGCGTCGCCGGCGCTCATGATCAGCGACCCGGCCAGCCGCATTTCGGCATGCAAAAGACCGACGGCGTTGTTCTCGGCGTCGTCGGAGCGGAAAGAATTGGAACAGACGAGTTCGGCCAGGCCCTCGGTCTTGTGCGCCTCGGTGCCGCGAACGGGCCGCATTTCGTGCAGCACAACGGGAACGCCGGCTTGCGCCGCCTGCCATGCGGCTTCCGATCCGGCGAGGCCGCCGCCGACGATGTGGATGGGATTTTTGATCATGAGCGCCGGAATAATCGCTTGGGGGAACGATTGCAATTGCCGCGCCTGGGGCGACGTGGCCGTGACGGCGAAAGCTGCCCCTGAAAACAACAACACCCGCCGGGGGAGGAGGTCCGGCGGGTGTCGTTTTTGGGGTCGACCCTCGGGAGGAGGTGAAGGCCGACCATATTCGTCATCGCCGGGGAGGAGGTCGGCTCTGACGAAATTCGTTTTGCCATTTTGGAAGGGGGCAAAGCCCTCTGGAGCAAAATTCATCTTGCTCCGGGGAAACAACGCCCGCCGCGGGAGGAGGTGCGGCGGGCGCCGTTTGGGTGGCCAACCTTCGGGAGGAGGTGAAGGTTGGGCCTATTCGTCATCGCCGGGGAGGAGGTCGGCTCTGACGAAATTCTTTTTGCCATTTTAGAAGGGGGCAAAGCCCTCTGGAGCAAAACTCATTTTGCTCCGGGAAACAACGCCCGCCGCGGGAGGAGGTGCGGCGGGCGCCGTTTTGGTGGTCAACCCTTGGGAGGAGGTAAGGGGTGACCGTATTCGTCAGGGTCGGGGAGGAGGTCGACCCTGGCGAAATTCCGTTGGTTAGATCGCCTGGCGAGCGATGATCTTAATTTCGTCGCGGACGATGCCGAGATCATGCAGCTGGCGGTTTGAAAGGCGACCCAGCTCGGTAACCGTCTCGCGATAAACGCGCCAGTTACGATAGTTGCGGATCAGGTTCATTGTCATGCTCTTCTCAAAACTGGGTCGGACCATTCGCGGTCCGAAGGATTAGACCGCCTTGCGAGCGACGTAAGGAATGTCGCTGCGGCTGATGCCGAGGTCGGTCAGTTCACGGTTGCTCAGGCGGCTCAGCTCGGAAACGGTGTCCCGGTAGCGGCGCCAGTTGCGGTAGTTGCGGATCAGGTTCATGGTAGTTCTCGTTTCGTCTTTTCTTGCGGATCATTCCGTTTGTGTACGAACCATAAATAGGCAGGCTCATATCGATTTAAAAGCGCTATGGCTGCATGGCAGCAATGCAAATTGTGCAATGCAACATTAACAAGCCTTCACGGACCTGACACAAAGAAGCCAGAATCAGAAAGTGCCGTGACGTCAACGGTTTGGCAGCTCCAGCTGAAAAACCGACCAAGCAGCGGGGGGAGACATGGCGGGCTACGCGACACGGGTCAGGTCGGACATTGCGCGATGGTTCGAGGCCGGACTGATCGACGCCCCGACGGCCGATGCATTGAGGCGCGACGTCGAGGCCAACGCGCGCCAGTCGTTGAGCTTCGGTTCGATCCTGGCGATGATGGCGGCGCTGCTGTTCGGCGCGGCCATCCTGATCTTCGTCGCCGCCAACTGGGAAGCCATTCCGCGGCTGGCGCGGGTGGCCGCGCTCTTTGCCGTCATCCTTGGCGGCTATGTCGGCGGTGCTGTGCTGAAGACGCGCGACCATGCGGCGATCGGCGAGGCTCTGTGGATCGTGGCGGCGGCTGCTTTCGGCGGTTCGATCGCGCTGATCGGCCAGATGTACCATCTGTCGGGCGACGAGGCCTTGGCCTTGATCACCTGGGGCGCCGGCACCGCATTGGCGGCGGTTGCGCTGCGGTCCAATCCGCTGACCGTCGCCGCGGTCGGCATCGCCGACGCCTGGCTGTTCCTGAAAGGGTTCGACTATTTCAACCGCAGCGAATTTCCGCATCTCTTCCTCGTCATGGCGCTCGTGCTGTTTGCCGTCTCGTTCTGGACCCGCAGCCAGGCGGCGCGGCACCTGATCATCCTGTCGCTGCTCTTCTATCTTGTGCTGCTCGCCGTGGATCACGGGACGCTGCCGGTGGCGGTCCCGCTGGTCGTCGTGTCGGTATTGTTATTCGTTGCGGCCGTCTTCGCGCCGGAACCGGTCGACCGGATCGTGCAGCTTGGCGGCCGCTTGCCGCTGCATGCCCTGCTTGGCTTCCTCACCGGGCTGGCCATCATCCAGTTCGAACTGGCCGACGAAAGCAGCTATAACAGCGGTTTCGCCATTGCCTCGGTCGTCGCGCTGGCCGGCATCGTTGCCGCCATTGTGCTCGCAGGGCGCGACAGCCGTGGCCTGCGCTGGCTTGCCTATCTCGGCTTCGCCTTCGAACTCGCCATGATCTATGTCGTGACCCTGCAATCGATGCTCGACACGGCCGGCTTCTTCCTTGCCGCGGCGGTGCTGCTTGGCATCCTTGCGATCGTCATCATCCGCGTGGAGAAACGCATGAAGGGTCCGGCCACCGGAGGAGCCACGGCATGATCACCGGAAAGAGGCTTGTTATCTCGGCGTTGGTGCTGGCGCTCGTCCAGGTCGGCTTCCTGGGCTGGATCATCGCCGGCCGGGCGGCGATCCTGCGCAATGGCAAGGACGTGCTGCTGAAGATCGAGCCGGTCGATCCGCGCGACCTGCTTCGCGGCGACTATGTGGTGCTCGGCTACGACATCTCGCGCATACCGGTGAAGATGATCGCCAACATCCCGCCCGGAAAACTCTCCAGCGACGACACCTCGATCGTCGTCCGCCTGAAGAAGGACGCCGACGGCTACTGGACGCCGAGCACTGCCTGGTTCGGCACGGCGCCGACACCGGCCGGTGCCGACGAGGCCGACATTCGCGGTCATGTCGCCGAAGGCTGGGATCTTCGCGGCGAGGGAATGACGATCGCGCCGGATTACGGCATCGAACGGTTCTACCTGCCGGAAGGCGAGGGGATGGCAATCCAGAACGACATGCGGGTGCGCCCGTTCGGCATCCGTCTTGCGCTGGCCCGCGACGGCACCGCCCAGATCAAGGCGCTGGTGGACGGCGACAAGACGCTGTTTCAGGAGCCGCTATATTAAGGTGTGCTACGGGGTGGCCGCCATCCATGGCTTGAAGAGCCAAGGGCGGCGCGGCCTCGAAGCTCACGCCTTGGAATGGCTGGAACGTCCTGAACGTCGATCGATCTCAGGGGCCATTTCCGGCATTCGCGTCTCGCCACTGGATTGTGTTGCATGATGGGTATACGCTCAACGCTGGCGGTGGCATTCAGAAAGATGGAAGCCGATGGCGACGGGGTACTTGGACCACCAGTTGGAGTGCCCCTTTTGCGGCACGATAAGACTGCGGATTCCTGCCGATGCCGAACCTTCGACCAGCATCCGGTGTGACGACTGCGGTCAGTATCTTGGCACATGGGACGAATTGCAGGATGATTTCCAGCGCCAAGGCGGCAATGACGGCATCTTCCGCCTCGACAAGGGGCGCATCAAGAAGCTCGCCTAAGACGGTTTCCTGATTTTTTGCCGGGCGCCGCGGACTAGCCGCGAAACATTGTCATGCCGGCAGTGGTGCGCGTGAAGGGACTCGAACCCCCAAGCCTTGCGGCGGCAGGACCTAAACCTGCTGTGTCTACCAGTTCCACCACACGCGCCTCAGGCGGGCTGTAGCAGAGCCTCGCCGGACTTGTCGAGGTCTTGGGAGTGAGGTGAGATACCGCATCGTCCCTGAACATCGCGGCGGCCGCCATCCCTGCCGGTTCGTCACGTCCGCATGGTTCCGGCGATAGCCATCATTCTGTCAATGTCAGGGCCGAAATGATGGTTATTCGCCGAAACGCGAAGATGGTTGAAAATTGGCCTCGCCTGTGACAAAAGGCGTGTCGAATGTGACGGGACGCGACGATCCGCTTCTGCAAAATGTGATAAGAAGTAGGAAAAACAAAGACTTATTCACATTTTGGAACGCAGTTTGGAAGAGTTTGAGCCGTATTTCCGGTCAAATCGCCAGGTTCCGTACCAAAAGCCATTCCCGGCAAGATTATACCGGCAGGCTGTGAACGGCGGAGAGCCGTTTGGCAGCCTCATTGGTGGAAACAAAGGTTTTACGATGCAGGTCACCGAAACACTCAATTCCGGTCTCAAGCGCGAGATCAAGATCACCGTGCCGGCCGGTGACATGGAAGCCAAGCTGATGGCGCGGTTGACCGACGCCAGGAACAAGGTTCGCATCAACGGCTTCCGTCCCGGCAAGGTGCCGGTGCAGCACCTGCGCAAGGTCTATGGCAAGTCGTTCATGGCCGAGGTGGTCAACGAGATCCTCAACGATTCGACCCGGTCGATCATTTCGGGCCGCGGCGAAAAAGCCGCCATGCAGCCCGAAGTCATCATGACCGAGGACGAGAAGGAAGCCGAGAAGATCCTGGCCGGCGGCGCCGACTTCGAATTCCGCCTCAATTACGAGATCATCCCGGCCATCGAGATCAAGGATTTTTCCGACATCAAGGTGACACGCCAGGTGTTCGACGTGCCTGAGGCCGAGATCGACGAGCAGGTCAAGCGCGTCGCTGAATCGGCGCGCAGCTACGAGCCGAAGACCGGCAAGGCGGCCGAGGGCGACCGCGTCAACATCGACTATGTCGGCAAGATCGACGGCGAGGCCTTTGCCGGCGGCGCCGGCACCGATCAGCCGCTGGTGCTTGGCTCCAAGGAATTCATTCCGGGCTTCGAGGATCAGCTCATCGGCAGCAAGGCGGGCGACGAGAAGCAGGTCACCGTGACCTTCCCGGAAAACTACCAGGCGGCGCATCTGGCCGGCAAGGAAGCGACCTTCGACGTCACGGTCAAGGAAGTGTCCAAGCCGGGTGAGCTGGAAATCAATGACGAGACCGCGAAGAATCTCGGCCTGGAGTCGCTGGAACGCCTGCGCGAGATCGTGCGCGGCCAGATAGAGAGCCAGTTCGGCTCGATGACGCGCCAGAAGGTCAAGCGCCAGCTGCTCGACCAACTCGATGCGGCCTATTCGTTCGAGGCGCCGTCGAAGCTCGTCGAGGCCGAGTTCAACAACATCTGGGCGCAGGTCAACCGCGATCTGGAAGCGGCCGGCCGCACCTTCGCCGATGAAGAGACGACCGAGGAAGAAGCCCGCGCCGAATATATGCGGCTCGCCGAGCGCCGCGTGCGCCTTGGCCTCGTGCTGGCCGAGATCGGCGAGAAGGCCGGCGTCACCGTGTCGGACGAGGAATTGCAGCGCGGCCTGTTCGAGCAGGTTCGCCGCTTCCCGGCCAACCAGCAGCAGGAAGCCTTCGAGTTCTACCGCAACAATCCCGAGGCGCTGAATGCGCTGCGCGCGCCGATGTTCGAGGAGAAGGTCGTCGATCACCTGCTCGGGCAGATCTCGGTCACCGACGTCAAGGTCAGCAAGGAAGAGCTGATGGCCGACGACGAGGAAGCCGAGACCGCGACCAAGGCGAAGCCGGCGAAGAAGGCCGCGTCGAAGAAGACTGAAGACAAGAAGAGCGACGACGCGGAAGAGCCGAAGAAGAAGGCAGCGCCGAAGAAAAAGGCCGCGAAGGACGCCGAATAAATCCCGACTTGATGGAACTGACGAAGGCCGCCCCTCGAGGCGGCCTTTTTCGTTGCGAAACTGCAACAGCCGATCCGTTTCGCGGACAGTGACCATTGTCGATACCGAGCATTGATCACTATCTGCGCTTCTGCTGCAAACCACAGGGTTGTTGGAGGGGCGGTTGAGCCTATTCTTCGAAACGCGACGCGTGGTCGCCTTGGCGATCGCCCTGGCCTTTGCCTGCGATTTTGCCCAGGCCGATGCCGGCACCTGGCGCATCGGCACGGACGATGACGGCCTTGTCACGGCTTCGGTCCATGCCACCAACAAGCTGATCACCGGCGGTGGCGCCCTGAGCTATAGCCCGATCCTGACCATCGCCTGCCGCCCGGACAGCCAACCGCGCTGGACCGAGTGGCTGCAATTGAACGACACCGTCTCGGCCAATCGCAAGATCACCATGTCGGTCACCGTCGACGGCGACAACAAGTTCGACGAGAGCTGGTTGGTCGGCCCGCGCGGCCGAATGCTGGTGCGCGATGGCGCCGACGGCATAAAGCGCCTTGCCGCCGCGAACCGGCTCCAACTTTCGTGGCGCTTCGGGCTGCTGTCGGGACGCGGCCAGGCCGATTTCGACCTGGCCGGAGTCGATGAAGCGGTCAGCCAGCTAGCCGGCAGTTGCAACGCCGCTATGCCTTGAACGTGTCCGCTGCGCGCTTCGGGCGCCGACGGAACCCGTTTGGCTATTTCAGCAAGCCGACCAGAACGTCGAAGGCGGCGTCGATGTCGGCGCGGACCGCGGCCTTGACCGCTTCCGCGTCCCGGTCACGCAACGCGGCGAACATCTCCTGATGGTGCGCATTGGCGGTCGAATAGTTTCCGGAATCGTGCAGCATGTTGAAATAAGGGCTGATCTGGAGCCACAGGTTCTCGATGATGTTGAGAATATTCTCGGAGCCGGCCGCCCGGTAGATGGAAAAATGAAAGGCGTAGTTGGCGCGCAGATAGGACTTGACGTCTCCCGCCGCGTTGGCCTGTTCGAGTTCGTCCAGATGCTGGCGCAGCCGGGCGATGGCTTGTTCGTCCATGCGCTCGGCCGCCCATGCGGCGGCGATCGCTTCGATCTCGAAGCGGACGTTTCTCAGATCGACGAGGCGTGCGCGGCTGAGTGCGGGAATGCCGATCGAGCGGCCTGAAACCACCATCAACGCGTTGGCGGCGGTCAGCCGCCGCAGCGCCTCCCTTACTGGCATCGGACTGACGCCGAAAGCGTCGGCGAGGCTTTGCACCGTTACCATCTCGCCCGGCACGATGCTGCCGTCGAGGATCAGTTCGGTGACATGGCGATAGACCCTGTCCTGCAAGGTCTCCTTGGACAGGGGCGCGATCTCCACACCCGGCTTCCTGAACGCCGCTCCAGCCATCTCCCCTCAACCTTCCCGCGCAAGCTGCGCCATAGCCCGTATCCGGAATGCAGGCTTCCGGCTGCGGCGTCAAGCGCCCGGCCGTCGCCTGTCTTGAGCATATTTCATCATTGATCTTTGATCAAATGGTGGTACGGTTGCCATATCGGATGGCAAGGTCACGTCTCGTGCCCTTGGGAGGCATCCGATCGTTCGGATCGGGAGGAGTTTCATATGGGTATCGGATTGAAAGCCCGGCGGCTTGCGCTGCTGGCCGGCATGGCTGTCTGCGCTTTTGGCATCTCCGCGGCCGAGGCCGCCGAAAAACACAAGATTTTTCTCAGCATGAGCTACATCGGCAACGATTGGCAGGCCGAGGCGGCCAACATGGTCAAGGCCATGGCCGCTCACAAAAGCCTTGCCGACAAGGTCGACCTGCAAGTCCAGGTCGCCGGGCCCAATGCGCAACGCCAGATCCAGCAGATCAACGCCATGGTGCAAAGCGGCGCCGAGGCGATCGTCGTCTATCCGATCTCGCCGACCGCGCTCAATCAGGTCGTGAAGAATGCCTGCGACAAGGGGGTGAAGGTCTTCGCCTACGACGCCGAGATCACGGAACCCTGCGCCTACAACGTCCATATTGACCAGTTGGAAGCGGGCCGGGTGACCGCCGAATGGCTCGTGAAGAAGCTCAATGGCAAGGGCAACATCATCGCCGTCACGGGCGTTCCCGGAACATCCGTCGACGACCAACGGACGAAGGCTGCCAAGGAGGTTTTCGCCAAGTACCCCGACATCAAGATCGTCGGCGAGGCTGTCGGCATGTGGAGCCAGGCGGTCGCCCGCACCGAACTTTCCAAGATTCTCGCCACGCGCAACTGGAGCGATATCAACGGGCTGTGGATGCAGGTCGGCTGCTTTACCGCCAATTCGATGCAGCTCGAGGCGGGCAAGAAGGCCAGCGAGCTTCTGCCTTGCGCCGGCGAAGGCTCAAATGGCGGCCGCATCCAGATGCTGCCGGAAGGCACGGAGGTCGAGGGCGCTGCTTCTCCCTACGCGCCGCTCGGCGCGCCGCGCATTTCCTATGCCTCGCCGCCTTATTCCGGCGCGCTCGCCTTGAAGCTCGCCATCGAGGCGGTCGAGGGCAAGGATGTACCTAAAGCGACGATCCTGCCGCTGCCGGTCGTCACCAACGAGACGATCAAGCTTTGCAACGAGGGCACCTGGGCGGAAATGAAGGCCGGATGCAACACCTTCAAGCCGTCGCTGGTTTCCAACCCCGGCTGGTTCGCGTCGATCTTCTCCGACCAGACGCCCGAGATCGGCCTCAACGCGGCGCTCGTCGGCCAACCCGAAGAGTAAGCTTCAGCAGTCCGTGCTCGTGGAGCGCTGTGTGGCTCCACGCGCACGCAGGCATGGCATGCCGGAACCGGGAATGATGACTTCAACAACGCATGTGCCGGCTATTGCCGTCAACGGCATACGCAAGGCGTTTGGAGCGACCGTCGCGCTTGACGACGTCTCCTTCGCGATCGCGCCCGGCAGCGTGCACGCCTTGCTGGGAGAGAACGGCGCCGGCAAGTCGACGCTGGTCAAGCTCCTATCGGGACTGGTGCGGCCCGATCAGGGCCAGATCAGCATCCTTGGCGCGCCGGCCGCGCTCGGTTCGCCGCGCGCGGCGCACGATCGCGGGGTGCAGACGGCGTTCCAGGAGATGACGCTGGTCCGCGACCTCAGCGTTCTCGACAATATGCTGCTGCCCTATGCGCCATCCGGCCCGACCGGATTGATCAGGCGGTCGGCCGCGCGCAAGGCGGTTGGCCGGCACATTGCCGATCTCGGTTTTTCGGTCGATCTCGACGCCGAGGTTGCGACGCTCGATCTCGCAGTCCGCCAGAAGATCGAGATCGCGCGCGCCGTTTACCGGAACCCGCGCATCCTGCTGCTGGACGAGCCGACCTCGACGCTTTCGGGCGGCGACGTCGAATGGTTGGGAACGATCATCGCGCGGCTCAAGGCCGCCGGAACAACGGTCGTGTTCATCACCCACCGCATGCGCGAGGTGCGAGCTTTCTGCGATACGTTGACCATCCTTCGGAATGGCCGCCACATCGTCACGGCACCGGTGGCCGACATCTCGGACGAGGATGTGATCGAGAAGATCATCGGCCGCGCCCTCGCGCAGACCTTTCCGCCAAAGCCCGAGGGTGCGGCGGTCTTCGGTCCGCCGGTGCTCGGCGTGCGCGATCTCAAGGCGGGCAGAAAACTCGACGGCGCCAGTTTCGACTTGCGCAAGGGCGAAATCCTCGGCATCGCCGGACTTCAGGGCATGGGCCAGCTAGACCTGTTCCTTGCCTGCTTCGGCATGGCCGAGATCGAACGCGGCCACGTCATGGTCGACGGCCGCAAAGTGTGGCTCGGCTCGCCGGCCGATGCGCTGAGACCCAACATGGCGATCGGGCTGGTGCCGGAGGATCGCAAGACCGAAGGCCTGTTCCTGAAATTGTCGGGTCGGCAGAACGCATCGCTGCCGGTGGTCGGCCGCTTCACCCGACTCGGCTTGATCCGCGAGGAAGAGGAAGCGCGCGCCGTGCAGGCGGCCTTCTCGACGGTCGAGGTGGACAAGCGTGCGCTGTGGACAAGGGCAGGCGCCTTTTCCGGCGGCAACCAGCAGAAGATCGCCATCGCCAAATGGCTGGTTGCCGAAAGCCGCATCCTGCTGCTCTTCGACCCGACCCGCGGCATCGATGTGGGCACCAAGCACGAGCTCTACGTGATGATGCGCGACTATGTGGCGGCCGGCGGGTCGATCCTGCTGCATTCGACCGAAATTCCCGAACTCGTCCACCAATGCGACCGCGTGCTCGTTCTCTATGACGGACGGCTGGTGGCCGAGCTCGCCGGCGACGAGATCACCGAGAGCGCGATCATGCGGCCGGCGATGGGACATGGCGGCAATATGCTGGAGGCGGCACAGTGAGCGCGGTCGGTTCGTTAACAACCGGACAAGCCGGATTTCTGGTGCGCCTCCTGGCGCGGCATCGCGGCGCTATTATCGCGGCGATCGTCTTTGCAGTGCTGCTCGTCGTCGTCGACCTGATCAGCGCCGGGCGGCTCACCTATTTCGACATCTCGTTCCTGTCGAGCGGCGGCGCCACCTCGGCGCTGGCCGCGATGGGCCAGACCATCGTCATCCTGTCCGGCGGCTTCGACCTGTCGGCGGGCGCCGTGGTTTCGCTGGTCAATGTGGTGCTGGCCACGTCGATGGATCCGATGGCGACCGGAACGAGCGTCTGGCTATGGACGCTGGCCGGCATTGGCGTCGGCATGCTCGTCGGGGCGTTCAACGGCTTCTTCATCGCGGTGCTGCGTATGCAGCCCATCGTCGTCACGCTGTCGACCATGTTCATCTTGCAAGGCATCACACTGCTGGTCATGGACAAGCCCGGCGGCTTCGTCTCGCCCGATCTCGGCGCTTTCTATCTCGGCGACGCGATCCCGGGCTGGTTGCCCATGCCGCTGGTCGTCATCGGCGTGGTCCTGCTGGCATGGTTCTGGCTGAAGGGCACGCGGTTCGGCACGGCGCTCTACGCGGTAGGCAGCGATCCGGACGCCGCCGCCGCGGTCGGCGTGCGCGTCGTTCTCGTGCGCTTTTTCGTCTATGTCATCGCCGGCGGCTGCTACGGGCTTGCCGGCGTGTTCATCAGCGCCCAGACCGGCAGCGGCGACCCGCTGGTCGGCAATCCGCTGCTGTTGTCGATGTTTGCCGCCGTCGTGGTCGGCGGCACGCGGCTCGGCGGCGGGCAGGGCGGTCCGTTCGGCACCGTCTTCGGCGCCTACATCCTGATGATGGTCGTCAACGTCCTGCTCGTGCTCAACGTTTCGGCCTATTATTCGACTATCGCCGAGGGCACCATCCTGATCCTTGCCGTGCTCGCGGGTTCGCTGTCGCATGGCTCCGTCCTCGCTTACCAGGCTCGCGCCTTGCGCGCGCGGCTCGCCGCCTGGCGCGCCGGCATGCTGCCGTCGCAGCTCGATCCAACCGACCGCAGGCTGCGCCTCGGACACAAGGCCGCCGTTCCGGGACAAGCGCCCGGCTTTCGCGTGCGCAATGCCGAGGCGCTTCGCTACGCGCTGCCGGCCTATGTCTGCCTGGCCGTCGTCATGATCGTCACCCAGATCTGGCTCGGCCGGGCCATCTTCAATCCCACCTACTGGAACTCGCTGTTCGTGCTGTCGAGTTTCCTCGCCGTGCTTGCGCTCGGGCAGGGCAGCGTCATTCTCACCGGCGGGCTCGACTTGTCGGTGCCCTGGACGATCGGCCTGTCGGGCATCCTCCTTGCCGGCATGGTCAACGGATCGGACGCGGCACTCCTCTATGCGCTGCCGGTGGTGCTCGCCATTGCCTGTCTTATCGGACTGGCGAATGGTATCGGCATCGTTTTCCTCGGCATTTCGCCGATCGTCATGACGCTCGCCACCAACGGCATCCTGCAAGGTTTCGCGCTTCTCTATTCGCAAGGCACTCCAGCCGGCTTCTCCTCGCCGATGCTGCGCTGGTTCATGACCGGCAAGATATGGGTAGTAACGCCCGTCGTGCCGTTCATGGTCGCCTTCGTGGTCCTTGCGGTGCTGCTGCTCGGCCGCACCGCCTTCGGTCGCAAGGTCTACGGCATCGGCAACAGCCCGCGCGCGGCCCAGCTTTCGGGCATCGCCGTCGGACGGACGCTGATCTTCGTCTATATTCTGTCGGCGCTGTGCGCGGCGCTCGTCGGCGTCATGCTGACCGGCTTTTCCGGCCAGGCCAGCCTCGGCATGGGCGACGACTATCTCCTGCCGTCCATCGCCGTCGTGGTAGTCGGCGGCGCGCTGATCACCGGCGGACGCGGCCATTATCTGGGCATGCTCGGCGGCGTGCTGCTCTTGACGGCGCTGCAGATGCTGCTGGCCGGCACGACGCTGCCCTACGCCACACGGGCGATCCTGTTCGGGCTGGTGGTGCTCGGCGCCGTCATGGCGCTGCGCGAAAGACGCATTCAATGAAGGGAATGGAATGATGAGCACGAGCGCACCCAAATCGCCCGACGAATTCCTGGCAGGGCTCAAAGGGCAACGTGTCCTGGTGACGGCAGGCGCCGGAGGCATTGGCTTCGCCATTGCCGAAACCCTGTCGCGGCTCGGTGCCCGCATCGTCGTCTGCGATGTCTCCGACGAAGCCCTCGCGGCTGCCCCGCAGAAAATGACGCTTGTTGCAGCGGTCAAGGCCGACGTGTCGCGCGACGACGATGTCGACCGGCTGTTCAAGGCGGTGAAGGAGAAACTGGGCGGCCTCGACGCACTGATCAACAATGCCGGCATCGCCGGGCCGACCGGCGGCGTCGACGAAATCGATCCGGCCGACTGGCGGCGCTGTCTCGACATCGGCCTGACCGGCCAGTTCCTGTGCGCACGGCGCGCCGTGCCGCTCATCAAGGCGGCCGGCGGCGGTTCGATCGTCTCGATGTCGTCGGCGGCCGGCCGCCACGGCTATGCGTTCCGCACGCCCTATTCGGCGGCCAAGTTCGGCGTCATCGGCTTCACGCAGAGCCTTGCCAAGGAGCTTGGGCCGCATGGCATCAGGGTCAACGCCATCCTGCCGGGCATCATCGAGGGGCCGCGTATCGAGAGCGTCATCGCGGCACGCGCCAAACAGGTCGGCGTCAGCCACCAGGAAATGACCGAACGCTATCTGCAGAACATCTCGTTGCGTCGCATGACCAGCCCGTATGATGTGGCTTCGATGGTCGCCTTCCTGCTGTCCGACGCGGGCATCAACATTTCAGGCCAGTCGCTCGGCGTCGACGGCAACGTCGAAACGCTTTGAGGAGCAAACCATGACCAAGGTTGCAATCGTCGGAAGCGGGTTCATCGGACGGGCCTGGGCGATCAGTTTCGCGCGCGCCGGCCATGACGTGCGGATGTGGGATCAATCGCCTGCCGCGAGCGGTGGTGCCCGCGACTACATAGAAGGCGTGCTCGGCGATCTCGCTTCGAACGACCTGCTGCGCGGCCAGTCCCCGCACGCGGTGCTCGAGCGTATCGCCGTCGTGGGAGATATGGAAACGGCGCTGGCCGGTGCCGTGCATATCCAGGAGAACACGCCGGAAAACCTCGATGTGAAACGCGAGGTGTTCTCGCGGATCGACCTCCTCGCTGACCCGCACGCGGTGATCGCCAGCTCCACCTCGGCGCTGCTGCCGTCGAAATTCACCGATCATCTCCCAGGGCGGCACCGCTGCCTGGTCGTGCATCCGATCAACCCGCCCTATCTCATTCCGGCGGCGGAGGTGGTGCCGGCGCCGTGGACGTCCGCCGAGACGCTCGAAAGGACGCGCGCCTTCCTCATCGATGCCGGCCACGCGCCGCTGGTGATGAAGCGCGAGCTCGACGGCTTCATCATGAACCGGCTGCAAGGGGCGCTGCTCGAAGAAGCTTTCCGGCTTGTCGCCGACGGCTATGCCAGCGTCGAGGATGTCGATATCGGCATCCGCGACGGGCTGGCGCTGCGCTGGTCGTTCATGGGGCCGTTCGAGACCATCGACCTGAACGCGCCGGGCGGCGTGCGCGACTATGCCGAGCGCTACCAGGGCATCTATTCCAACATTTTTCCGCAGATGCTGCGCCGCGTCGACTGGGCGGGCGAGGTGATGGAAACCGTCGAGGCCGAGCGTAGCAGGCGCTTGCCCAGGGAGAAGCTGGGCGACCGGCAGGTATGGCGGGATCGCCGGCTGATGGCGCTGGCGGCGCACAAGAAGAAATCGGATCAGGAGTTCGGACAATGAAAGAAACCAGCCGCAAGCCCGGCGCCACGGCGGCCAGGGGCAAGGTCATCATCACCTGCGCGGTGACAGGGGCGATCCACACGCCGACCATGTCGCCCTATTTGCCGATCACGCCGGACCAGATCGCCTCGGAGGCGATCGCCGCCGCGGAAGCCGGCGCCGCGGTCCTGCATCTGCATGCCCGCGATCCGGAGACCGGCAAGCCCGACCAGACGCCGGAGGCCTTTGCCCGTTTCCTGCCCCGCGTCAAGCAAGGCACCAATGCCGCCATCAACATCACCACCGGCGGCAGCCCCTATATGAAGGTCGAGGAGCGGGTGCGCCCGGCCGCCCAGTTCAAGCCGGAGGTGGCCTCGCTCAATATGGGCTCGATCAATTTCGGGCTCTATCACCTGGCCGACAAATACGAGACCTTCAAGTTCGACTGGGAAAAGCCGCATCTGGAAGCGACGCGCGATCTCGTCTTCCGCAACTCGTTCAAGGATATCGAGTACATCCTTGCCACCTGCTACGACAATGGCACGCGGTTCGAGTTCGAGTGCTACGACATCGCCCATCTCTACAACCTCGCCCATTTCGCCGACCGCGGGCTGGTGAAGCCGCCTTTCTTCGTTCAGTCGGTTTTCGGGCTGCTGGGCGGCATCGGCACGCATCCGGAGGATGTCGCGCATATGAAGCGCACAGCGGACCGGCTGTTCGGGGATCAGTTCCGCTGGTCGGTGCTCGGAGCCGGCGCCAGCCAGTTACGCATCGCCGCGCAGTCGGCGGCGCTTGGCGGCAACATCCGGGTCGGGCTGGAGGACAGCCTGTGGGCCGGCAGGGGCAAGCTTGCCAAATCGAATGCCGAGCAGGTCGTGCTGGCGCGCAAGATCATCGAGGGGCTCGGCATGGAGGTGGCAACGCCGGACGAAGCGCGCGAGATCCTGTCGCTGAAGGGCGGCGACAAGGTCGCTTTCTGACACAGCCAATCGCCGCGCGAGCCAACAAAGAGGAGGACGGCATGAAGATCGAAGTCGTGGTGGACGTGAAGACCACGCTGGGCGAGGGACCGCTCTGGGACGTCGAACAGGAGCGTCTCTACTGGATCGACAGTTTCGACGGGCGCGTCTTCCGCGCGACCGCCGACGGGCGCGAGATCCGCTGCTGGGACGTGCCGATGAAGATCGGCTCGATGGCGCTGCGCAAGGATGGCGGCGGCGCTGTCGTCTCGTTGCAGCGCGGTTTCCATCTGCTCGATTTCGCCACCGGCGAGGTGACGCTGATCCATGATCCGGAGCCGGACAAGCCGATGAACCGTCTCAACGACGGCAAGGTCGACCGGCGCGGCCGCTTCTTCGCTGGCTCAATGGACACGATGGAGGAGGGGCCGTCCGGCGGTCTCTTTCGGCTCGACCCGGATTTTTCCGTCACCAGGATTGATTCCGGCATCATCTGCTCCAACGGTCCATGCTGGAGTCCCGACGACCGCGCCTTCTATTTCGCCGACACCTGGACCGGCGAGATCTGGGCCTATGATTACGACATCGAGACCGGTGCGGCCACCAACCGCCGCACCTTCGTGCGCGTCGACACCAGCCGCGGTGGCGCCGCCGACGGCTCGACCGTCGATGCCCAGGGCTATCTGTGGAACGCGCTGGTCTATGACGGAAAGCTGGTGCGTTATGCGCCGGACGGCAGCGTCGACCGCATCATCGACATGCCGGTGAAAAAGATAACCAGCGTCATGTTCGGCGGGCCGAAGCTCGACACGCTCTACGTCACCTCGATGGCCAAGCCGCCGCTGCCACGCTTTCCCGGCGACGGTGTCCTGCGCGGCAGCCTGTTCGCCATCACCGGCCTTGGCGTGACCGGCGTTCCCGAACCGCGCTTTGGCGGGTGATCTGCCGCTTGGGCCTGTGGCCTGCTAGCGGCACCATTTCTCGACCGCAATCGCAATCGCCTTCGTGCAATCGACGAGATCGCGCACCGAAACGCGCTCGTTCGGCTGATGCGCCTGCGCCGGATCGCCAGGACCGAAGTTGACGGTCGGGGTGTTGCCGAGGCCGGTCGGCAAGCCGATGTCGCTGTGTGCGCCGAAGCCGCTCAGGGCCGGCGACAGGTCGGCTGCTTTGACGGCCTCCTGGAACAGGCCGACAAAGGGATTGTCCGACGGGATCTCGGCGCAATCGGCATCGAGGATCCATTCGACACGGGCAGGGTGCTTTCGCAGATAAGGATCCGCCTGGCAGACATTGGCAATGTGCTCTTCGATTTCGCGTTTGACGTTGCCGCCAAGCCTGAACTCGTCATGCTCGCTCGGCAGGTACTGTGCGTCGATGATGATCTCGCCGCGTCCCGCCATGGAGGACGGGTGTTCGCCGGCATTGATCTGGGTGACGATGATCTGGTTGGGCAGGTCCATCAGCGGGTGGTTCTTCCTGGGATCGAACATCCAGCGCCGGTTGAGGATGTCGATGCCGTCGAGGATCTGCCGGCAAAGCTGGACGGCGTCGACCGGGCCGCTCGAATACCAGGCGTTCGGCGTCAGTTCCGCGTGCCCGCCTATGCCGTCGATGATGATCTTCCCCCACAGGATGCCGTGACAAAGCGGTGCGATCCTGTTCGCCGTTGGTTCGGTCATGATCCCGGCGTCGGCGCGAAAGCCGCGATCGACCATGGCGAGCGACCCCATGCCGCCGATTTCCTCGTCGACGACGGTGGTGAAGACGACGTCTCCGGACAGGGGAACATCGAGCTCCTTCAGGATCTCGACGGCCATCAGCATGCAGGCGACGCCGCCCTTCATGTCGACCGTGCCGCGACCGTGCAGGAATCCATCCTTCAGGACAGGCTGGAAGGGATCGGTGGTCCAGTGGCCGGCGGCACCCGGCGGGACGACGTCGATATGGCCGGTCAGCATGATGGATCGTCCGCCGCCCGTGCCCTTCAAAACACCGCCGAGATTGGGCCTGCCCTCGAAGGTTCTGCCCTTGTTGGCGCCGGCACGACCCTTGTATTTTTCGTAGAGCGCCGGACCGTCCGGATCCCAGAGATCGGTCGAGAAGCCGAGCGCTTCGATGCGCTTTTGCAGGTAGAGCTGGCAATCACGCTCGCCAGGGCCAGCCTCTTTGGGATCGGATTTCACGATCGAGGGGAAGGCCACGAGATCGCTCAGTGTCCTGACGATGCGCTCGGCGGCCGCCTCGACGCGCGCGGCGATGGTCTCTTCCATGGAAGGCATTTTTATCTCCAATGTTGGGAAAGTCGGTCGGCGAGGAGCACGAAAACCAGAAGGGCGCCGACAATCCCCACCTGCCAGACCGTGTTGATGTTCAATTGCAGAAGGCCGGTCTTCAGCGTGACCAGCAGCAGGACGGCCGCGAACACGCCACCGACGCCACCGCGCCCGCCAGTGATGACGATGCCTCCCAGCATGGCCGCGGTCAGCGATTCCAGTTCGAGGTTCTGGCCGATATTGGGCCTGCCGCTGCCGAGCCAGGCGAGGGAGACGAGGCCGGCCGCACCGGCAAGCGCGCCGCTCAGCACATAAAGGATGAAGCGTACGCGATCGACCGGGATGCCGACCAGTTTGGCCGAACGTTCATTGAAGCCCATGGCGTAGATCCAGCGTCCCCAAGCCGTCGAGAGCAGCACGAGACCGGCAAGCGCGAAGCAGGGGATGGCGAGCGTAAGGAAAGGCACGGGGATGCCCATGATCGCACCGCGCCCCCAAACGAGCAGCCAGGCCGGCACGCCGGACTGCGCCGCGCCGCCGGTGACCGCCAACGCCAGGCCGGAATAGACGAAGAATGTTCCCAACGTCGCGATGAAGGGGAGAAGGGCAAGCCCGTTCACCAGCCATCCATTCAAGGCGCCGAGCATACCGCCGGCCAGGATGCAGACGACCGGCAACAGAAGGGGTGGCAACCCCAGCTTCAGGGAAAGCATGGCAACGATCGCCGAGAGCGAAACGGCGCCGCCGACGGACAGGTCGATGCCCGCGCCGCCAGCCAGGACGACCAGGCCCTGTCCAAGACCGACCAGGGCCAGGATCGTCGAGAATTGCAGGATTGTGGTGACGGTGCCGAGACTGAACACGGAAGGCTTGAGCGCCAGCAGGCCGGCAATGACGAGCAGCCAGAGACCGCACAGCAGAGCCAAGGTGAGGGCGGGGCCCTGCAGGTTCCGGATCCTGTTCATGCCCGGGCTCGCAGGAATTGGGCAAGCGGCAGGCGGTTGGAGACGGCTTCGAAGCCAAGCACGCCGATGATGAGAACGCCTGTGACCACAGGCTGCCAAAGCGAGGGAACGCCGATCAAGAGCAATCCATTCTGGAGAATTCTCAGAAGCAGTACGCCGAAGACCGTGCCGATCAGGCTGCATCTGCCGCCCAATATGCTCGTGCCGCCGAGAATGACCGCGGCGATGGCATCGAGCGCCAGCGTGCTGCCGATCGTCATCTCCACATTGCGGTAGGTGGCGACGTAGAACGTGGCGGCAATGCCGGTCAGGACGCCGCTGATGACGAAGGTCATGAAGCGTACCTTGACCACGGGGATTCCAGACAGCCGCGCCTTTTCCTCGGAATTGCCGATCGCCAGCAGGTGCGGCCCGTAGGGGGTTCGCCGCAACGCCAGCCAGACGACCAGATAGGCCACGGCAATGACGATGGCGGGAACCGGAACGCCGAGCACGGTGGTTGCCAGAAGATTGGTGAGGCTCGAGGACAGGCCTGAGAGCCACTGCCCGCCGAGAAGGACAAAGACGGCAGTGCGGTAGACGCCAAGCAGGCCCAGCGTTCCCACGATTGCCGGAACGCGGCCGAGGACGACGACGGTGGCCGTCACGCAGCCGAGCAGCGCACCGACCAGCGGTCCGACAATGATCGCCAGCGCCGGACTGCCATCGGCACCGAGCACGCGGCCGATGGCGATGGCCGCCAGCCCCATGACGATGCCGATCGACACATCGATGCCGCCCATGGCCAGCAGCAAGGTCATGCCATGGCCGATCAGCAGCAGTTCGACGCTGTTGCGTAGGACGGTCGCCGCATTGCCTGACGTGGCGTAGTGGGGCGATGCGACAGAAAAGATGACGATCGCCAGGAGACAGGCGGCAAGCAAGGACCACTCCCGCCCATTCATGGCCAAAACGCCGTTTCCAAACTGTCGCACCGTGTTCATCCCAAGGCTTCAGAAGTTGAACTTGTCGACATTGTCCTTGGTGAAGACCGCCGGCGGTCCGAGCAGCAGGATGCCCTTGGCGGCATCATAGGTGGCTGGCTTTTCGAGGCCGGCGATCTTGTTTTCCGCTTCGAAGGCCTTGCCGTCGATCAGCTGCTTGCCGGCCCAGACCGTGAGATAGCCGAGCTGCTCGGGATCCCACAGCACGGTGAAGCCGAAGGCGCCGCTCTTCAGGTAGGATCGCGCCGTGTTCGGGCTGCAGTAGCCCGTGCCGATGACGGAGCCGATCTTGCCGGCGGTCTCGATGGCCTGGGCGACGCCCGGACAGGTCGAGGATGCGACGGCGATGATGGCCTTGATGTCGGGATTGGCGGCCATGAGATCGCCTGATATCTGCGCGGCGCGCTCGGCCGTGCCGCCGGCAAATTGCGGATCGAGCAGTTTCAGCTTCGGATATTTGGCGGCGGCCTCTTTCTGCATGTAGCCGATCCAGGCATTGAGATTGGACGCCGTCGCCTCGCCGGAGACGATGCCGATCGTGGCGTCCTCGCCGACGCGCTTGACCAGTTCATCGATGATCGTCGTGCCGAGCCCTTCGTCGGTCGCCTGCGCCACATAGACGGCACGGCCGCTGTCGGGTGCATCGCTGTCGCTGGTAAAAAGCTTGATGCCCTTGGCCTTGGCGCTCTCGACGACAGGCGCGATGCTGGACGCATCCAGCACGCTGACCGAGATCGCCTGGACCCCCTGGTCGATCAGGTTCTGCACGATCTGCAGCTGATCGACCGGGTTGGTGTCGACGGGGCCGGAATAAATGAAATCGACGCCCAGGTCCTTGGCGGCGCGATTGCCGCCGGCTTCCATGGCATTGAAGTAGGGGATGCCGATCAATTGCGGGACGAAGGCGACCTTGTGTTTGTCGGCGGCATGCGCTGCCGTGGCGACCACGAACGACAGCGCGGAAACGGCGAGCGCTTTTTTGAGTTGAGAAAGCATTGGTTTATCCTCTCTGGAATGGACGTGCATTTCAGTTTGATTTTTCAAGCGCCCGCACGTCGGGATGGGCGCCTGTTATGAGCGAAACGACTTCCTCGTGACTGGTCTCGGCCGCCAGCCGCTCCGCCACCTTGCGGCCGCGCCGGAACACCACGATGCGATCAGCAACCTCGAACACTTCGGAAATGTTGTGGCTGATGAGGACGACGGCGCAGCCGCGCGCGGCAAGCCGCCGCGTCAGTGCCAGGACCTTGCGGGTCTCGGCGACGGCAAGGGCCGCCGTCGGCTCGTCCATGATGACCAGCTTGGCATTCAGATTGAGCGCCCGGCAGATGGCCACGGCTTGGCGCTGGCCGCCGGACAGGCTGCCGACGGGTGCTTCCGGATCGGAAATATGCGCGTCGAGCTCTTTCAACAGACCATCGACGCGCTGGCGCATCTCCTTGCGCTTCAGGAAGGGAATACCCAAAATGGAGCGTTTCAATTCGCGGCCGAGAAAGACGTTTTCGGCAATCGACAGGTTTTCCGAGAGCGCCAGTTCCTGAAAGATCGTCGCGATCCCCGACGACGCCGCATCCTTGGGCGAGGAGAAAGCCACCGGATTGCCCTCGATGAGAAGCTTTCCATCGCTGGGTGGATGGGCGCCCGCCAGGATCTTGATGAAGGTGGATTTGCCGGCGCCATTGTCGCCGAGAAGCGCCAGCACCTCGCCGGAGCGGATTTCCAGGTCGACATCGGCAAGCGCAGTCAGAGCGCCGAAGCGCTTGGCGATATTTCTGGCGACAAGAAACGGTTCTGTCATGGCGGTTCCCCGGCGGTTGCTGGTCGGCTAGACGGCCTTGCTGACCCAGCGCAGCACGTTGGTCCAAAGACGCGTATAGCCCGGCCATTCCACGAAGCTGTTGGGCAGCCAATGCGGGCCGATATCCGACGTCCAGGCCAGCGTGCGGCCCTGGCCATGGCGGCCGGTGACCAGCAGCGGATGGCCGCCCTGATCCTGCGGCAACCGTGCGAGGATTTCGACGTCATCGCGATCGCGAGCGATGACCTCGTTGGCGCCGAGCAGCAGCGGCCATTCGCCTTCGATGCCGGCAAAGATCGGGTGATCCTTGGGGCCGGTGATTTCAGGCCGGAACCCTTCGGGAATCTCAAGCCTGTCGTCATAGGGAAGGCAGGTCACCGGCAGCGCCTCCTCGACGGCCGTGCGGTGCCAGCGCGCCTTGCCGTCGATGCCCTGGAAGGAGAAATAACCACCGATCATGACCAGGCCGCCGCCGGCCTGGGTCCAGTCGCGCAGAAGCTTGAGCCGGTTGGGCACTGTCTTGCCGTGCAGCCAGACATCGGGGTGAAGCAGCAGCGAGTTCGCGCCGATGTCGGAGAGGATGATGGCCTTGTATTGCGACAGGCCCTCCATGGTGAAGGGCAGCTTCTCGACAGCTTCATGGGCCGGCATGTATTCGAGGTCGAATTCGCTGCTTTTCAAAGCATCGACCAGCGGCGTCGCGCCCAGGTGAAAGGTGACGCTGCCGAACTGATCGAACCCCTTGTAGTGGGTCGCCGAACTCATCCAGCTCTCGCCGACCAGAAGCACTCTTGTTTTCGCCATGATCAATACTCTCCTGGGTTCCCGTAAGTTGTTGGTTCAGCTTGCCAACATGGCGTTGTTCGCCAAGGCGGCAGCCTTCAAAGTCGTGAAATCCGCGATGTAGCCCTGCGCGCCTTCGACCGTGGTCGTCAGGCTCGCGCCGATCGCCGCATGGCGGGCGGCGTCGTCCAGCGACGCACCATGCAGCCAGAGGCTTAGGAATATGCCGGCGAAGCTGTCGCCGGCGCCCGTCGCATCGACGCGGTCGACAGGCAGTGCCGGCACCTCGATCTGCGGTCCGCCATTCGCCGGAAAGACCACCGCGCCAAACTCGCCGAGAGTGAGCACGACCGTTCCGCGCGGCTTGATGCGTGCCAGCATCAGCCGCACCTCTTCGATCATCGTCGCCATCCTGGAGCGAAAGTCGAAAATCTCCCGCATCATCACATCGTTGATGAAGGTCAGATCGATATGCCTGACCATCTGCGTGAAGGTTTCCGGCGTGCGCGCACTCTTGGGCAGGCCGGCCGAATGCAGGCTCACCCTCCAGCCGGCCTGATGAAAGCGTGCGATGGAAGCGGTCATCGTTTCGTAGTGGAAGCCTTCGATGTGAAGACAGGCCGGGCGCGGCTCGGGCTGGATGTCCAGATTGGCGGTCAGATCGATCTCGCCGAGTTCGAACGGTTCACTGATGATCGTGCGGCTGCCATTGCGCTCGATGATCACGATGGCCTGCGAAAGGCGGTTGTTGGGCGTGTTGCGGATCGGCAGTGCGTGGACGCCCAGTTTGGAAAGCGCGCCGAGCGCCCAGTCACTCTCCGGGTCTTCGCCGACCGCCGTCGCCAGTTCCACGTCGAGAGCGTAGGGCGCCCCGACACCGGCGGCGGCAACCGCGAGATTGGCCGCAGGCCCGCCCAGCGCCTTCTCGATATGGCTGGCTGTGATGCGGTCGTCGCGATGCGGCAGGACGTCCACGCGGCAGAGAAAGTCGACGCTGACCCGGCCCGCGACCAGGAGCCTCGGCAGGTGATCGAGATTCTTCGGCCTGTGGGGCGCGCGGCCCGGCAGCGAACGCGCAAACGAACTCGGCCGGTACATCAGCGTGGCGATCGCCTTTTCGATGCGTTCGCGCGTGGCCTCCTTCAGGCCAGCAGTCCCATTGATGAAGTTCGACACCGTTCCGATGGAGACACCGGCGGCGCGTGCGACATCCGCTATGGTTGGGCGCTTGCGTTGCAATGGCAGGTTCCAATTGAAGCGTTTCAAACGGTACCAACGGAAATGCCGCCCCTCAACGGAATTATCTTCTAAAAGTCCGGGAATTTAGAGATGGATTTGGAAAAGGATGGCGACATGGTCGCAAATTTCGGGCCATCATTCCAGAATTGAACGATTTTCAAATTCTTGAGCCGAAAGATCGTGCCGGCGAATTCGCTGCTTTCATTCGATCGACCGGTCTGGCCTGACGCCGGCAATGTCGGCGAGCTCATCATCTAGATCAGCAGCAAGCCCTTCATGCTGGAATAGCCCTTGCGACCGATGATGATGTGGTCATGCACGGAAATGCCCAGCCGCTTGGCCGCGTCGATGATCTCCTTGGTTATCTCGATATCGGCACGCGATGGGGTAGGGTCGCCCGACGGGTGGTTGTGCACCAGGATGATTGCCGTCGCCGACAGTTCGAGCGCGCGCTTTACCACCTCACGCGGATAGACGGGCGTATGATCAACGGTGCCGGTCTGCTGCACCTCGTCGGCAATCAGCGTGTTCTTCTTGTCGAGGAACAGGATGCGGAACTGCTCGCGCGCCTCGAAGGCCATGGCTGACCGGCAATAGTCGAGAAGCTGCTGCCAGGAGGAGAGGATTTCGCGGCCATGGACCTCGCTGCGCGCCATGCGCTGGGCCGTCGCCGCAATAACCTTCAGGTCGAGCGCTACCGCCGGGCCCACGCCCTTGACCTCCTGGAGGAGGCCGACGGGCGCGCCAAGCACCTCGGCCAACGTACCGAAGCGTGCCAGCAGCGCCTTGGCGACCGGCTTGGTGTCGGCACGCGGGATCAGGCGGAAGAGCAGGAGTTCCAGAAGCTCATAATCGGGCAGGGCGTCCGGACCTGCCGAGGCGAAGCGTTCGCGCAAACGGTCGCGATGGCCGAGATAATGCGGCTTCTCCTCGATCCCCCTGGCCTTCGCGGGAGGCCCGGCTTTCGCAGGAGAGTGCATGGTCGCGAGAAGCTGCGCAGGCTTTTCTGCAAAGAAACTGCGCTCGTCGTCGTCACCTGACATATCGTCTGCCCCCAACTCTCCCGACCGCGAGGTCCGGCAGGACGAGACATTAGGCCGGCAGGCCGGGGCGGTCGAGCTTTTTGGGGGATAGCGTGAAGATCTCGCAGCCGGTGTCGGTCACGCCGATCGTGTGCTCGTACTGCGCCGACAGCGAGCGGTCGCGCGTCACCGCTGTCCAGCCGTCCGACAGGACTTTCACATGCGGCCGTCCGAGGTTGATCATCGGCTCGACGGTGAAGATCATGCCGGGCCGCATTTCGATGCCCTCATTGGCGCTGCCGTAATGCAGGATGTTGGGCGCGTCGTGGAACAACTGGCCGACGCCGTGGCCGCAGAAGTCGCGCACCACCGAACAGCGCTCGCCCTCGGCATAGGTCTGGATGGCGGCGCCAATGGCGCCGGTGCGGGCGCCGGGCCTGATCGCGGCAATGCCGCGCATCAGGCATTCGTGGGTGACTTCGAGCAGGCGTTCAGCCGCGCGTTTTATGGTGCCGACGGGGTACATGCGCGAGGAATCGCCGTGCCAGCCGTCGAGGATGTAGGTGACGTCGATGTTGACGATATCGCCATCCTTCAGCGGCTTGTTGTCGGGGATGCCATGGCAGACGACATGGTTGATCGAGGTGCAGGAAGACTTGGTGTAGCCGCGGTAGTTGAGCGTCGCCGGCAGCGCGCCATGATCCATGCCGAACTCGAAAACGAAGCGATCGATGGTGTCGGTGGTGACGCCGGGCGCAATCATCGGCACCAGTTCGTCGAGGCAGCGCGCCGTGAGGTCGCACGCCTTGCGCATGCCGGCAAAACCTTCCTCGCCATAGAGGCGAATCTGGCCCGTGTTTCTGAGCGGTGCCGTGGCGGCGTCGAGATAGGTGACCATTGGTGTCCGTCTTGCCGGTGTGGCTCCGCAAGGGAGCCGGCGTGAAAATCTCCCCAGATTTGGCACTTGAGGACAAAAGGTTCAAGGAAGAACTGCCCGGACGCTACCATGCGGCAGGGATATTCGGCGCGCCCGGTGTCTTTGACTCCCTCGTTCCTTCCCTTTCGATCGACCGTACGGTAGGGCGAGGGAGGTTTTTGGAGATTTCATGAGGGTCAAACACGCAAGACTGCCGGAAGCGCCGTTGAAGTTGGCCTGCTCATTGCTGATGAGCCTGGTGCTGCTGGCGATGCTGTCCCTTGGCCGGCCGGAGGTGCCCGTCCTTGCCGGAGCAGCCTCCGGTGTCGCCACCGCCGGCGTGGAGCGGTCCGGCGAAGCGGCGGCGCTGCTGCGCATCACCGGCAAGGCGCAGGCGCTGGAAGTTCGTTCCAGCCGGCCGGCTCTGGTCAAGTTCGCCGGCGGGCATCCGGCCCTGCCGGCCCGGGACACCGTCTTTTCCTGGTTGGTTTCGGTTCCGCCGGCAGAGATCGTCGCTGCTGGCGAGTTGGCCCGTACATCTTGGGCGAATGCCAATCAGCCGCGCGCGCCGCCGTGGCTTCCGGCCTGAGCGGTTCCAACCGCTCCTTCACTCAAATCACTTCCTGTTCGCGTCGCGATCCGTGCGGCGGCCTCGGTCGCGCAGCGGTGTGTGGCGCGTCATTTCCGGATTGTTTCCATGCAACGTATCAAGACACTCAAGAGCCTTTCACGCGCGGCCTGCGCCGCCATTTTCCTTTCCGTCCAGGCGCTCATCTGTATCGGAACCGTGTACTGGGCGCTGACGGAGACGCTCGGCCTTTCGGCGACAGGGGCACTTGTCCTTGGCGGGATTTTCTCTGTGCCGTCGGCTTTCGTGCTGCTTACAGCGGTGCGCATGGCCTTCGATGCGGAGACCGATCCCGCCAACCAGTAGTCGGATCGCCAAGGCGCCCGCGTTCGACACGGTCGAGCGCCTTGGCGCTTGCTTGCGGCGGCTGCGGCAAAACGTCCATGACCGTGGAGACGCCACATTCCTGCGGTAGCGGCCGGTCAAAGCAACTTTTTACGACGGATGGCGTTGCCGCTGGTGACGACAGTTCGGGAGATGGCGGATGGACAGACTGCAATTCGAGGTGCCGGTGCGTATCGCGCCCGGACCCGGCCTGCCTGTCGAGGAGATCTACAGCGTCGAACAGGCCCTTGATTTCCTCCAGGACTGGCCGCTGCGCCGGCAAGGCCCGATTTACCAGAAGGCCTTCAACGCCTGCTTCGGCGCTACCGTGGACGTCGTCAAGACCGAGGATGCCTGCCGGGCGTTCATGGCGTTCTGCCGGGTGACCGGGCTGATGGCCCGGGACATGATGGCACCGCGCAAGCGCGGTGGCCAGGCGAGAGGGCTGCAAGCCTGAGGGCGCGCTGCGCTCTTTCGTTCCCGTGGCCGAACGGCGCATCGATGCCGATGCCATTAAGCTTCCGTTTCCACTTTCGCGGCTACGCCATGCTTGTTCGGCAATGGTTGATTCGTTGCGTCAGTCTCGTGGTTCGGAAGATGTCCCCAGAAAAAATCCGTGCATTCCCAATCGACCGTCAGGCATTCCTGGTTCGGGAGGTGGCTGCCAGGCTCGACAGTTTGCATGGCGACAGCGCCACCTCGTTCTGGAGGGCCAAGGCAACGGAGTTGTTCGATCTCGTCGTCAGGTCAGGCAGGGACAGAGCAGCGGCGAGCGACGAGGTGCGCAGGTTCTTCTTCGCCGTGCAAAAAGAGATATCGACCGGCGCGGCAACTGAGCCGATGCCAATTCTTTCCGCCTGAAAGTGCTCCGCAAGGCGTCCCCACATCCGGTCCATGCCAACCGCTAGCGGAACAGATATTTTGATACTTCGGGGTTGCCGCGTCGCCACATGACGTTGTCAAGGAAGTAGTGGTGCACGTTGCTGAAGATCAACACTATGAAGAAGAACAGCGACGAACCCAGGACTTCCTTGTCGTAAGGGATCAAGGCAGTCAGTGCCGCCGGGACCAGCCAGAAACCGAGACCGCCGAGGACCCCGCCGGCGATGACGAACCCCAGGACACGCATCCTGTAGATCGGACCAAGAATGGACAGGATTCTGGAGTCTGGAACCCTTTCTGCATCGGGCCCGTCACGCTCGACATTGCTTTGATAGCGCCAGACCACGGCCAGGTACTGCAGCGAATGGAGTGCCGGCACCACGAGCAGCCAGAGCGGATTTATTCTCACGACCAGGATCCACAGGTACAGGGACGCGCTGTAAGCGAGGACGCCGTTATACGGCAGGCTGCCGCCATTTTTGCTCCAGCGATTGATCAGCATCACAACGGTGGCGGCAGTGGAAGCGGCCGCGGCCGACAGCGCGATCGCATTGAGCCACGCAGGGGTGGCAAACGTGTAATATTCCAGACCGTAGTATTTTGCTTGGCTGACCGCCGTGTTCGTCTGGAGCCATGCAAACAGCCATACGGCATAGCTGTTGACCAGCAGGATTTTCTTATCCGGATTGGTGAAGAACCTGCGCTTCAACACGGCGTCCACCATCAACATGCCGTAGCCTTGCTTGACGTAGTGCCAGCCCACGAAAAAGAACATCGCGTTGGCTGCGTTTCCGAGCAGCCGGGCGTTCGCCGTTATCGAGCCGTAAGCAAAAAACCCGCCCATGAGCAGGGGAACGGCAATGCCGGCGAAGATATAGCGGACCTGGAGGCCCTTATCGTATCCGTCGCCGCGCACCTTGCTTCCAAAATTGCGATAGAAGAGTTGGTAGGAGTGGGCGAAGTGCGGATAGTTGATCAGATACGCCAGGAAAAGCATCACCGCAGCCACGGCGCCTTCGTATTTGAGCGGCACGAAGAACAGGGCTGGCAAAATCAGGAATGCGCTGCCGCCAAGCATGAGGAAGTCCGCCAGCGGGCCAAAGAGATATCTTTGTGGCGGCGTCGCCGCCGGCGCTCGATCCTCCGCCGAAAGGTGAACTGCCATCTAGCATCCCCCTTGGGAAAGCCGATTTAACCATCGAGCCTTGCCCTCGACAAGGTCGAGGCGACGGAATGGTCAACACGTAAAATGACGTTTCGGAAGGGGGTGTTACCCTGTCCGGCGCGATAGCTCTTGACGCCGAAAGGGAGCGTAGGGGACATCGAGTGAAGCTGGTACGCCCAAGGGGAATCGAACCCCTGTTACCGCCGTGAAAGGGCGGTGTCCTGACCGCTAGACGATGGGCGCGCTCAGATGAAAGCGGCTTATACTGGCGTTGTGCGCAACCGGCAACCCGTCAGGTGCCGGCTTGGACAACTTTTTTCCTGCCTGCCAAAGCGATTGATTCACGCAGCGCCGGCGGTAATTTTTCTGGCGGCCGTCACCAGCCGCTGCGTGGATTTCCGGGCACTTTTCAGACGATTGCGGGAAGTGACTTGAGGTCAGGAGGTCCCAGCCGAACCGGCGCTGGTCAGCCTTCGCCACCGCTGCGCCGGCGGCAGCGCCAGTTCCAGTCGCGCTCGGGGCCGACGTCGACGTGGACCGATTCGGTGTGGCAGTAGGTGCCGACGCCGCCGCGGCCGGGCATCGTCCTGACGTAGCTCGCCAGCTCCCATTTCGAGACGCCCGGCACCTGGATGTCGGCGGCGGCGCAATACATGTGCAGCGAATTCTTGGCGCCGTTGGCACGGCGGTTGCGGGCGGGGTCGCGATAGCCGGAGGTGACGACCATCTTGCGGCCGTAATGGCCTTCGATCGTCTTGAGCACGCGCACCAGCGAGGGCTTGAGGCACGCCACGTCGACGCTCTCGTTCTGCTTCAAGAGCCCGTTGGGCGCGAGGCGCGCCATGCCCGCGGCGGAGGCCACCTGGTAGAGGCCGCCCGAACCTTCATCCTCGTTGAGGTCGACGTCGCTTTCGTCGTCGAGGCCGGATTTGCGCTTGATCTCGAACAGGGCCGTCTGGCGCACGCCCGGCAGGGCATCGCCACCGGTGATGTGACCTGAGTCGTCGCCGAGCGAAGCCAGTTGCACCGGTTTCGCCGTGGAATCGGCCGAGGCCAGTGTAATGATCGGCTTTGCCGCCGCCGGGGCGGGCTTGGCCTGCACGGCCGGCGGTTCGCCTGCGCGCGTGTTGACCAGTGGAGCAGGCTTCGCCGAAGCCGGCGTCGCGCCGAACATCGAGGCCAGGAACCCTCTTTTCTTCGGCGCCTCCGCTGGCGGTGCCTCGCCAGCGGTCACATAGACGGGATTGTTCAACGCCTGTGCCGAGGCCGGCTTCGGTGCCGTCACGGCGTCGGCGGCAGCAATCTTCTGCGCCGCCGCCTCAGTCTGTTGAGCCGTCTGCGCCGGTTGCTGCAGCGATTGCGGCGTGTTCCCGGCAATCGTTTCAGCTCCAGCCGGCGCGGTGAGCGGGAAGGCCGCTTGCGGGTTTGCTATCGGCACGTAGGCGACCGTCTCGGGCAGCGCTGTGTCGCCTTCCGCCATCACGGTGGTCTGCGTGGCCGCCGTCTGCGACGACGAATCGCCGGCCACGATCGGCTTGTTTGTCGAGGCTGCGTTAATGTCCGATGCGGAGGCATTGTAGCCGGGCATGCCAACCGACATTGTGGGGTCGCCAGCCGAGGTGCAGGAGGCCAGGAGCACGGAACAGAGCGCCGCCGCAATGGTGCGGCGTTCTCCCTTCGCGAGGCTCCACCCTGCTGATTTCAAAGTCAAATTCCCCCTCGATATCCGATCGGTATATCCTTGGCGCAGCGTCCGAACGGCTGCGTCGAGGTGCCCCTTGTCTCCGATCCGGAAACGAGACCTGTGTCAAATCAGCAAGCCTGGAAGTATTTTTGCGGCAATTGCCGAATTTAGGCGGCAAGATGGTTGACGACACCATTTCGCCCGCTTTTACGGGTCCGTCAACTCACCAGACATTACAGTCGGTTACACACGCACCTTGACATAGGTGCCGGGGGCATCACCAAAGGTTTTCATATGCTTGCCTGCTTTGCGGGCAGGCACGCGATTGTTGTCCTTGGCCTCTATCCAGCTCTGCCAGTGCGGCCACCAGGAACCAGGATGGTCGGTCGCCTTGGCGATCCACTCGCCGAAGTCGCCCTCCGGTTTGCCGCCGGTCCAGTACTGGTACTTGCCCGATGCGGGCGGGTTGACGACGCCGGCGATATGACCGGAGCCCGCCATCACGTATTCGACCTCGCCGCCGAAATATTTCGAGCCGAGGAAGACGGACAGCGCGGGAGCGATGTGGTCTTCCCTGGAGGCGAGGTTGTAGACGGGGATCTTGATGTCGGCGAGCGAAACGGTGCGGCCGGCAAGTTCCATCCTGCCGCGCGAGAGGTTGTTCTCGAGATAGCAGTTGCGCAAGTAGAAGGAATGGTTGGCGGCCGCCATGCGCGTGGAATCGGCATTCCAGTAGAGCAGGTCGAAGGGCAGGGGATCCTTGCCGCGCATGTAGTTGTTGACGACATAGGGCCAGATCAGGTCGCCCGAGCGCAGCATGTTGAAGGCGGTCGCCATCTTGGTGCCGTCGAGATAGCCCTTTTCGTTCATGGCCTTTTCCACCGCCGCGACCTGTTCCTCGTCGACGAACACCTTGAGGTCGCCGGCATGGGTGAAATCGACCTGGGTGGTGAAGAAGGTCGCCGACTTGATGCGATCGTCACCCTCCTGCGCCAGCAGGGCAAGTGCCGCGGCCAGCAACGTGCCGCCGACGCAGTAGCCGATAGCGTTGACCTCCTTCTCGCCTGTGGCCTTCTCGATAGTGTCGAGGCCGTATTGCAGCCCCTCCCTTGTATAAGCTTCCCAGTTCTTCATGCCGTGGCGTTCATCAGGGTTGATCCAGGAGATGACGAACACGGTGTGGCCCTGTTCGATCGCCCAGCGGATGAAGGATTTCTGCGGGTTGAGGTCGAGTATGTAGAACTTGTTGATCCAGGGCGGGCAGATCAGCAGCGGCCGTTTCAGCACCGTCTCGGTGGCGGGATCGTATTGGATGATCTCGGCGACGTCGCTGCGGCCGACCACCTTGCCGGGGGTGGTGGCGATGTTGCGGCCGATCTCGAAGGGCGAGTAGTCGGCCTGACGCAGCTTCAGGTCACCCTTGCCGGCGGCGATGTCCTCGGCCAGCATCTTCATGCCGCGCACAAGGTTTTCGCCGTTCGAGGCGATGGTTTCGCGAAACAGTTCCGGATTGGTCAGGATGAAATTCGACGGTGAGATGGCGTTGGACACCTGCTTGACGTAGAAGCTTGCCTTGTGGCGGGTGTGCTCGTCCAGACCTTCGGCGTGCTCGACAAGCTCAGCCGCCCAGCGCGAGGTGACGAGATAGGCCTGTTTCAAGAAATCGAAGAAGGCGTTGCGGCCCCATTCCGGATCCTGGAAACGCTTGTCGCCGCGCTCAGGCTTGACCGCGTCCTCGGTTCGCTCGGCATCGGGGCTGACGCGCTGGATGGCGTTCGCCCATACCGTCATATAGCCGGCGAACAGCCGCGTCTGAGCTTCGAGCGCACGTTGCGGGTCGGCAAGCCAGTATTCGCTGAGCTTGGAGAAGGTCTTCACCATGTCGACGACCGGTTCGGCGACATGGTCGCGCACTTCGCCCTTCTCGCGCGGCTCGGCCCAGGCGGAAGCCGCCTTGCCGGCCTGCTCGATCATGCGCGCCATGTTCAGGGCGAAGCGCTCCGGGTCCTTCACCAGATATTGCTCGACCGTCGAAGGTCCGCCATCTTCCGCTTTGCCCGAATCGGGTGTTTTGGACATGGTGCGCGGGGTTCCTCCCGAAGCGTTTTCTTGACATATTACCATGGGACATCCGAACGGGTCCAACCTCGCTCTACCCCGGCTGCCAAGGAAACAATATGACGATTAACATTGGCGAGACTGTTTTTTTCGGCGCCGGTCGCTTTTGCCGCATCGGTGCGGCAATGGCCCTGTTATGCCTGGGGGCCTGCTCGAGCACCGATACCAGCGGCCCGGTGCCCATCGCCACATCAGCGGGGCCGAAGGATACCGGAACCTTTCCGAACCTGAACATCCCGCCGAAAGTGGCGGCCAAACAGTTCACCGATGCCGAGAGGAACGCCAAGCTCGCGGAATTGAAGGGAGACGAGAGCGCGCAGGCAGCCAATGGCGGCGCCCCCAAAGTCACCAACCAGGCGGCGCTGACGGACCTGGCCAGCAAGCACGGCGCGCAGACGCTGAAGCAGATCGAAGGCAAATGCGACCCTGCCCTCGACCCCACCTGCAAATAAGTATATAGCGCGCGCCCAAGGCACTTGCCGACACGGCGCGCCTTGCCAAACGCCAAGTGATGTCTGGAACTGCCATGGAAGAGTTTCACAAGGTCCGCCGGCTTCCGCCCTATGTTTTCGAGCAGGTCAACAGGCTGAAGGCCAGCGCCCGCTCGCGCGGGGCCGACATCATCGACCTCGGCATGGGCAATCCGGACCTGCCGACGCCGAAGGCAATCGT
This sequence comes from Mesorhizobium sp. CA13, assembly GCF_020165235.1. Lineage (NCBI taxonomy): Bacteria > Pseudomonadati > Pseudomonadota > Alphaproteobacteria > Hyphomicrobiales > Phyllobacteriaceae > Mesorhizobium > Mesorhizobium sp. CA13. The sequence goes on from NZ_JAIUHS010000008.1 coordinate 99,610, forward strand.
CGACAAATTGTGCGAAGTGGTGCGCGATCCGCGCACCCATCGCTATTCCTCCTCGCGCGGCATTCCGGGCCTGCGCCGCGCCCAGGCCGCTTACTATCAGCGCCGCTTCGGCGTGAAGCTCAATCCCGATACGCAAGTGGTGGCAACTCTGGGTTCGAAAGAGGGCTTCGCCAACATGGCGCAGGCGATCACCGCGCCGGGCGACGTGATCCTGTGCCCGAATCCAACCTACCCGATCCATGCTTTCGGCTTCATCATGTCGGGCGGGGTCATCCGCTCGCTGCAGGTGGAGCCCGATGACCATTTCATCCCGGCGGTCGAGCGCGGCATCCGCCATTCGATCCCGAAGCCGCTGGCGCTGATCCTCAACTATCCGTCGAACCCGACGGCGCTGGTCGCCTCGCTCGATTTCTACAAGGACGTGGTGGCGTTCGCCAAGAAGAACGACATCATCATCCTGTCGGACCTTGCCTATTCGGAGATCTATTTCGACGGCAACCCGCCCCCCTCTGTGCTGCAGGTGCCGGGCGCGATCGACGTCTGCGTCGAGTTCACCTCCATGTCGAAGACCTTCTCCATGCCCGGCTGGCGCATGGGCTTTGCCGTCGGCAACGAGCGGCTGATCTCGGCGCTGACCCGGGTGAAATCCTATCTCGATTACGGCGCCTTCACGCCGATTCAGGTGGCGGCCGCGCACGCGCTCAACGGCGACGGCGCCGACATCGCCGAAGTGCGCGACATCTACCACAAGCGGCGCGATGTGATGGTCGACGCCTTCGGCCGCGCGGGCTGGACCATTCCTGCTCCGGCTGCGTCCATGTTCGCCTGGGCGCCGATTCCCGAGCCGTTCCACCATCTCGGCTCGCTCGAATTCTCCAAGCTGCTCATCGAACATGCCGACGTTGCGGTGGCGCCAGGCGTCGGCTTCGGTGAACATGGCGATGATTTCGTGCGTGTCGCGCTGGTCGAGAACGAGCACCGGATCCGGCAGGCGGCGCGCAACATCAAGCGCTTCCTGGCGACCAGCGCCAAGCAACCCAACAATGTCGTGCCGCTTTCCGCCCATCGGTAAGCTTTCCGCACACAATTTCGTTTGATCTTTCGGGGGACATCGCCGGCCATGGCTGAAGCTCTGCGTGTTGGGATTGCCGGCCTCGGCACGGTCGGCGCGTCGGTGGCGCGCGTGCTGCGCGACAAGGCGGTGGAGCTGACACGGCAGTGCGGGCGCGACATCGTCGTGGCGGCGGTTTCGGCGCGTGATCCCAAGCGCGACCGAGGCGTCGATCTCAATGCCGCGAAATGGTTCGACGATCCGGTCAAGATGGCGCAGGCCGCCGAGATCGACGTTTTCGTCGAACTGATCGGCGGCGACGAGGGGCCGGCGTTCGCGGCTGTGAAGACGGCACTCGAGGCCGGCCGTCATGTCGTTACCGCGAACAAGGCGCTGCTGGCCAAACATGGCGTCGCACTGGCCGAGATCGCCGAGAAGAAGGGCGTGCTGCTCAACTACGAGGCCGCGGTGGCGGGCGGCATTCCCGTTATCAAGACGATGCGCGAGGCGATGGCCGGCAACTCGGTCACCCGCGTCTTCGGCATTCTCAACGGCACCTGCAACTATATCCTGACCCGTATGGAGGCCGAAGGCATCTCGTTCGACGCCTGCCTCAAGGACGCGCAGCGGCTGGGTTATGCCGAGGCCGACCCGACCTTCGACATCGAGGGCCATGACACCGCGCACAAGCTGTCGATCCTGACCAGCCTGGCCTTCGGCACCAAGATCGCCGCCAACGACATCTATATGGAAGGCATCTCGAACATCACCCAGGCCGATATCCGTGCGGCCGGCGATCTCGGCTACCGGATCAAGCTGCTTGGCGTTGCCCAGCGCACCGAGAGCGGCATCGAGCAGCGCGTGCATCCGACCATGGTGCCGACGGCCTCGGTGATCGCGCAGGTCCACGGCGTCGTCAATGCGGTGGCCATCGAGACCGACATATTGGGCGAACTCCTGCTCTCCGGCCCCGGCGCCGGCGGCAACGCTACTGCCTCCGCCGTGATCGGCGACATCGCCGATATCGCCAAGAGCCGGCCCGGCTTCCAGCACGGCCCGGTCTTCGGAAGGCCGGCGAAGGAGTTGAAGCCTTACAAGAAGGCACAGATGCGCAGCCATGCCGGCGGCTATTTCATCCGGCTGACCGTGCATGACCGAATCGGCGTGTTCGCGGCCATCGCCAAGCGCATGGCCGACAACGATATCTCGCTGGAATCGATCGTCCAGCACGCGATCAGCGGCGAAGCGGCGGCGCAAAAGACGGTGATCCTGGTCACCCACGAGACCACCGAGGCTGCCGTGCGCAAGGCTGTTGACGGCATCACCAAGGATGGTCACCTGACCGACAAGCCGCAGGTCATCCGGATCGAACGGGCAGGATAGATATTTCCTTCCGTCACGTGCCACTGCATTGCCGCGACCGATAGTGCTCCGGGAGATGCCGCTGCCTGGCTCGCCGGAACCAATCCCGGCTAGCGCCGTTCTCCCGAGGTGCAAACCGAGGGAATGCCAATGGCCGAAACATCGAAATCCGAGACTCCCCGGGATACTCCCCAGATCGACGATATCCAGAAGGCGCTCGAAAAGCAGATCGCCGACCTGCGCAAGGAAATCACCAAGATCAACAAGAGCCTTTCGGAACGAGCCGCGGAACTGGTTGACGACGCCTCCGCGCGGGCATCGGATGTGTACGACAGCGCGACGAGCCGCGCATCGCGGACAGCTCAGCAGTTGCGCAGCCAGGCCCAGGCGGTCTCGGAGGTCGCGCGCGAAAATCCGGGCACCACGACGGCAGTGGTCAGCGTCATCGGCCTTTTGGGTTTTCTGGCCGGCCTCGTCGTTGGCCAGTCGATGAATGACACCCAGCGCCGCTGGTACTGATCCGGTAACCACGGAGCCGTTGGCCGGCTTACCCATCCGTCCCGCAATTTCCAGGGGAGCACCATGGCTTCTTCCGTCCTGATCGGCATCCTGATCACGTTCCTGGTGATCATTCTCGTGCTCTATCTGATCCAGCGTCTGCCGCTGGACGGCAGGATGCGGCAGATCGCGCAGATCGTCGTCATCATTATCGGCATCGTTTCGCTGCTCAAATATCTGGCCGTGTTCTAGATCCCGTTCCTTGTAGGGGAAGGCCCCGGTTCGCTGCAAATCGCGTTGTCCATAGTTTAATCGATTGATATTGCAGGCTTTTCGAGAAAACCTTCGAGAGGTCTTGCCGTTGTCATGCTCGTTTGACACAAGAGGCGCGCCTCCGGCGGGAGGCGGCATGCGAACGAGGATCGACCAGATGAACGTGGCCCCCAACATTGTCGCCGGACTTGACCGGATACTCACCATGGAACTGGTGCGCGTCACCGAACGCGCCGCCGTCGCGGCCGCCAGGCTGCGCGGACGCGGTGACGAAAAGGCCGCCGACCAGGTCGCGGTGGACGCCATGCGCCAGGAGCTCAATCGCCTCGCCATCAAAGGCACAGTGGTGATCGGCGAGGGCGAGCGGGACGAGGCGCCGATGCTCTATATCGGCGAGGAGGTCGGCACCGGCAAAGGCCCGGCGGTCGACATCGCGCTCGACCCGCTGGAAGGCACCACGATCTGCGCCAAGAACCTGCCCAACGCGCTGGCCGTCATCGCCATCGCCGAGAAGGGCAGCCTGCTGTTCGCGCCCGACGTCTACATGGACAAGATCGCCATCGGTCCGGGCTATGCCGAGGGCGTCATCGACATCGATGCCTCGCCGGCCGAAAACATCGCCAGCCTGGCCAGGGCCAAGGGCGTCGCGGTGTCCGACGTCACCGCCTGCATCCTCGACCGCCCGCGCCATGGCAAGCTGATCGACGCGGTGCGCGCCACCGGGGCAGCGATCCGGCTGATCGGCGATGGCGACGTCGCCGGTGTCATCCACACCACCGATCCCGAGGAAACCGGCATCGACATCTATCTCGGCACTGGCGGCGCGCCGGAGGGCGTGCTGGCCGCGGCGGCGCTGCGCTGCACGGGTGGCCAGATGCAGGGCCGCTTGATCCTCGACACGCCCGAAAAGGTCGCCCGCGCCGGCAAGATGGGTATTGCCGACCCGAAGCGGGTTTATCGTGCCGAGGACATGGCGCGGGGCGACGTGCTGTTCGCGGCCACCGGCGTCACCGATGGCAACATGCTGGCAGGGGTCAAGTTCGGCCGCAACTACATCACAACGCATACAATCGTGCTGCGCTCGTCGTCGCGCACCGTGCGCGAGATCAAGGCCCGGCATCAGGACCTGGAAAAGTTTTGATGCATTCCTGACTGGCCGTCGCATATTGTGGGCAATGACCATCCGCAAACGCCGCCTCGCATGACGGGCGAAAGACGCCTTTTTCTCGATGTCCGGCAGTCGGCCACCGGTGTTTCCTGGGAACATCGGTTGACCGAGCGGCAGGACATGGTCGCGCTTGCCATCGCACAGGGGCACGGCGTGCCCGATATCGTCGCGCGCGTGCTTGCCGGACGTGGCGTGACAGCGGAACAGGCGGAGCGCTTTCTCGACCCGACGATCCGCGACCTGCTGCCGGACCCGGCATCGCTGACCGACATGGACAAGGCGGCCATTCGCATAGCCGCCGCGGTGATGGCCGGGGAGAAGGTGGCGATCTTCGGCGACTACGACGTCGATGGGGCCGCCTCGTCGGCCTTGCTCAAACGCTTCCTCGCGCATTTCTCGATGTCGTCGGAAATCTACATTCCCGATCGAATCTTCGAGGGCTACGGTCCCAATCCGGAAGCCATGCGCGAGCTCGTCTCGCGCGGCGCGACGCTGATCGTCACCGTCGATTGCGGCACCAACAGCGCGGCTTCCATCGACGCGGCCAATGCCGCCGGTGCCGATGTCGTGGTGCTCGACCATCACCAGGTCGGCGGCCCCCTGCCGGCGGCACACGCGGTGGTCAACCCCAACCGCGACGACGACCTTTCCGGGCAGGGCCATCTCTGCGCCGCCGGCGTGGTTTTTCTCGCGCTGGTGCAGACCGCCAAGGTCCTGCGCGGCCGGCTGGCCGACGCCACGCCGCCGGACCTGCTCTCGCTGCTTGATCTCGTGGCGCTGGCCACGGTCTGCGATGTGGTGCCGCTTACCGGCGTCAACCGCGCCTTCGTCGTCAAGGGCTTGCAAGTGGCGCGCCAGCAGAAGAACGAGGGAATGGCTGCGCTGGCGCGGGTCTCACGCGTCGGCGAGCCGCTCAGCACCTTCCATCTGGCCTACCTGATCGGCCCGCGCATCAACGCCGGCGGGCGCATCGGCGACGCCGCCCTCGGCAGCCGGCTGCTTGCGACCGACGATCCGGTCGAGGCTCGCACCATCGCCGAGACGCTCGACCGGCTCAACCAGGAGCGGCAGTTGATGGAGCAGGAAATGCTGGCCGCGGCCCGCGCGGAGGCCGATGCCGAGCTTGCCGGCGGCAGCGGGCCGGCCATCGTCGTCACCGCCAGCACCAACTGGCATCCCGGCATCGTCGGCCTGCTCGCCTCCAGGCTCAAGGATCATGCGCGCCGGCCGGCTTTCGCCATCGCCTTCAACGCCACCGGCACCGGCACCGGTTCAGGCCGTTCGGTGTCGGGCTTCGATCTCGGCCGGCTGGTGCGCGAAGCCGCAAATGCCGGGCTGATCGTCAAGGGCGGCGGCCACGGCATGGCGGCCGGCATTACCGTTGAGCGCACGCGGCTCGGCGAGCTCAGGGCATTTTTCGAGGAGCGCGCGGCGGCCGACGTGTTCCGATTGCAGGACGAGGAAAGCCTTGCGATCGACGGCGCACTTGCCGCCGAGGGGGCGACGCTGGCTTTGCTGGATGCGCTGGAAAAGGCCGGCCCTTTCGGTGCGGGGCATGTCGCGCCTGTTTTCGCGCTGCCGCGCCATCGGCTGGCCGACGCCCGGCTGGTCGGCACCAGCCACATCCGCGCCGACCTGCAGTCGGGCAGCGGCGGCCGCATCCAGGCAATCGCCTTTCGTGCCGTCGACACCGTGCTCGGCGACTTCCTGTTCAAAAACCGCGGCAAGACGATCCATGTCGCCGGCTCTTTGTCGGGCAATTACTGGAATGGAAATCGCAGCGTGCAGTTCCGCATCGTCGACGCGGCACGGGCCTGATGCGTCTTTGATCAGGCGAGAACCGTCTGAAGCCGGGTCAGTTCGCCTATCTGTGCCATCGTTGCCCGATAGCCGATCTGGATCGCCTCATCGGCGCGGTGGAATTCGGTCAGACCGATATGGCTGAGCTTGGGCTGCAGCGACATGTCGGGCGGATCGCCGGCAAGCCTGGCGCGCGAGATTCGATCCTGGATGATGTTGAAAGCTTCGACCATGACGCCGGTGATGCCAAGCCGCGTCTGATGCGCCCGGTGCTCCGGGTCGAATTGGCCACTGCGCGGCGCATCGTTCTCGACGACCAGTTCGCCGGCGCTATGCTTGATGACGGCGGCACGGCCGAACAGGTCGTAATGAAGGTTGACCGCGACAACCAGCGGCTGCTCATAGGCGCGGCAGACCGACACCGGCACCGGATTGACCAAAGCTCCGTCGACCAGCACGCGGCCATTGCAAGTCACCGGCTCGAACACGCCGGGCAAGGCATAGGAGGCGCGCATGGCTGTTATCAGCGAGCCGTTCGACAGCCAGATCTCATGGCCGGTGCGGATTTCGGAAGCGACCGCGACGAAAGGCTTGGACAAATCCTCAAAGCGAATGCCGGCCACATGCTCACGCAGGCGAGCATCCAGCTTCATGCCGCCGAACAGACCGCTGCCGCGCAGGTTGAGATCGAGCAGGCCGAAGATGCGCCGCCTGGTCAGGCTGCGGGCGAACTCTTCCAACTCGTCCAGTTTTCCGGCGAGGTAACAGCCGCCGACCAGCGCGCCGATCGAGGTGCCGGCAATCATCGAAACCTCGATGCCGGCTTCATCGAGCGCGCGCAGCACGCCAATGTGCGCCCAGCCTCTTGCGCAACCGCCGCCCAAGGCAAGCGAAATGCCAGTTTTCTTTGGTGATGTTGTTTCGGACGCGCCGCCGGACGAAGCGGGACCATTCGCCTCTCGTACGTCCGCTCTGTTACGCAATGACGCCCACTCGAGCATCATGATCTCCCTTGTCCCACGGCTAACATATAGGCGGGCCGTATCGAAATGGTGAATCTGTGTGATTGGCTGCGGGCAGAAGGTTCAAACTGGTGATTCACGGGAGCTTCCGATACGTTTTTTCCGCATCGAACAAGGGCTCGCTGCCATCGCCGGCAAGCATCGCCTTGCCGTCGATCAGCCCCACCGTCCGATAGAAGCAGGAACGCCGTCCCGTGTGACAAGTTGCGTCGTGGCCTAGCACTTTGACGCGCAACCATATGGCGTCCTGGTCACAATCCGTGAGCACCTCGACGACATGCTGGAGATTGCCTGACGTTTCGCCCTTCTTCCACAGCGCATTGCGCGAACGCGACCAGTAATGGGCGACACCTGTTTCAAGCGTCAACGCCAGAGCCTGTGCATTCATGTGCGCTACCATCAAAAGCATACCGTCCGCCGCATCGGTGACGACGACGGTGACCAGTCCGGCGGCATCGAAGCGCGGTGAAAACACCGCGCCTTCTTCCAGCGCTTTCTTGTCTGAGGGAGCCTTCGGAAATTCCAGTGCCGACATCGCCGGGCTATCTTCCTGTTTGACCATGATCTATCCGAAAACCGGTATCCACCTTTCGGAATCATGGCCCGGCGATGCCGGGCGAGGGGGCTTACACCCCACCGCCGCGCACCATGGTGACGAAACGAACCTGTTCTTCTGGAGTATCCTTGAACACGCCGGTGAAGGTCGAGGTCAGCGTGGTGGAGCCCTGCTTGCGGATGCCGCGCATGGCCATGCACATATGCTCGGCCTCGATCATCACGGCGACGCCGCGCGGATTGAGCACGTCCTGGATGACGCCCGCGATCTGCGCGGTCATGGCTTCCTGGGTCTGCAGGCGATGGGCGAAGATGTCGACCACGCGTGCGATCTTGGACAGGCCGACGACCTTGCCGTCCGGCAGATAGCCGACATGGGCCTTGCCGATGATCGGCACCATGTGATGCTCGCAATGCGAATGGAACTGGATGTCCTTGACGATGACAAGATCGTCGTAGCCGGCCACTTCCTCGAAGGTGCGGCCAAGCTCTTCGGCCGGGCACATGTCATAGCCGCCGAACATTTCCCGATAGGCCTTGGCCACGCGCTTGGGGGTGTCGACCAGGCCTTCGCGATCGGGGTTGTCGCCGGTCCAGCGCAAAAGCGTGCGCACCGCGGCCTCGACCTCGGCCTCGCTCGGCCTGTCGGTGACAGGCTTTTCCATGTAGGCCGACTGGGGCATGAACTTCTTGATAACGGCATCCATAAAGGCGTCTCCCGTAGTCCCTCTCTCAGGAGGAACGAGTTGAACGGACCACGACCTTTCGGCGTCGGAAACTCGCCCCGTTTCCAGCCCCGTAAGCGGCGTGAGCAAACTGCGGCAAAGACGCGGGCTTTCGTCGCCTTGTCGATACCGGACTGCCACCATTATATATGGTCATGACGAGCGAAAGGAAGACGCGTCAGCGGCAAACGCTGTTCGCTTGGCGGCGACGGACTGGAAAATAATGATCAACGACGTCTACAATGCGAAAATTCTCGGTTTTGCCGGAAACATCACGCGGATCGGCCGGCTCGATCATCCCGACGCCAGCGCGAGGGCACATTCCAAATTGTGCGGCTCTACCGTTACCGTCGATCTCAACATGGCGGACGGCGTGGTTACCGATTTCGCCCATGACGTGAAGGCTTGCGCGCTCGGCCAGGCCTCGTCGTCGATCATGGCGCAACATGTGGTTGGCTCTACGGCCGACGAATTGCGCGCGGTGCGCGAGACGATGCTGAAAATGCTGAAAGAGAACGGCGCGCCGCCGGAAGGCCGCTTCGCCGATCTCAAATATCTGGAACCCGTGCGCGACTACAAGGCGCGCCATGCCTCGACCATGCTTACCTTCGACGCCGTGGTCGACGCGATCGGCCAGATCGAGAAGAAGCGCGCCGAAGAAGCCGCCTGATAGCCCACTTGGCGGCCTATCGGGGCCGCCTGCTTTCGGCGAATTCGCTTCTCACCCAGTCGGCGAAAGCGGCGGCTGGCTCGGGGAGATCACGCAGGCTTCTAGCCACCAGCCAATAGGCGCCGGACGCGACGTCGATGTCGAACGGCTTGACCAGCGTGCCGGAGGCGAGCTCTTCGCCGATCTGCAGGAGATCGCCCAGCGCCACGCCGTGTCCGAGCAGGGCGGCCTGCTTCGAAAGCGAGGCATCCGCCAGCATGGGACCGCGCGCGGGCACCGCGTCGGCAGGCACGCCGGCCGCCTCGAACCAGCGCGCCCAACCCTGTCGGTTTTCCTCATGCAACAGCGTGTAGCGGCCAAGGTCGGCCGGCTTGTCGAGGGGAGGTCCCGCGGCAAGCAGCGCCGGCGACAGAACCGGTGAATCGACTGTCGAGGCAAGCCGCTCGGCCTCGCTGCGCGGCCATGAGACAGCATGCGCACTGAAGCGCAAGGCGAGTTCTGGCTGGTCGCCGCGAAACTCAATCAGCCTTGGATCGACTTCGAGCGCGACGTCGATATCGGGCCGCAATTGGCGAAAACGGTTGAGCCGCGGCACCAGCCATACCGATGCCAGCGACGGCTCGACGCTGACACGAACCACTGTCTGCGCGGGGGCCGCCACCAACTCGGAAAGCAGGGCGTCGATGGCGTCGAAACTCCTGACCAGTTGGCTGAGCAGCCGGCGGCCCGCGTCGGTCAGTTCGACACGGCGATGGCGACGTTCGAACAGGGGCCGGCGCAGAAAGATCTCGAGCTCGCGGATCTGCCGGCTGATCGCCGCCTGCGAGACGAAAAGCTCCTCGGCCGCCCTGCTGAAGCTCAGGTGCCGCCCGGCTGCTTCAAAGCTCCTCAAGGCCGTCAGCGGCAGTCGCCCGCGCTTCATTCACATAACCCAGGATTATCCGAAGCGGAAATTATACTCGTTTGAAGGCGAAGGCCAGCGACGGTCTACTCGTCGCCAAGGAGATGCGGCCATGATCCAGTTGCTGGAGATTTTTGGCGATGTGATGCGGATTGCAACCTTTCAGTGGCGTGACGAAAGAACCTGTCGAAAGCATTACGAGGAGCAGTCTAGCTCCTGCCGGTGGGCACCGCCGGTTGATCGGCAGCCACTCCGCCGCTTCCGCCCGTGAAAGCTCAGCAAGCAGGGGCGGGATTGCGTTCTCCCGATGAAGCCCACATCTATCGTGTGGAAAGACGGAGATCGCAGTGGGCGACCAGCATGGGCATGCACATACAGCCGGGCCGCCGCGGCACGGCCGCAACTGGTCCGGCCCGTGGCGCAAGACCCCCGGCCGGGTGTTGGGCACGTCGCTGGTGCGCCTCTATCAACTGACGCTGTCCGGCTTCATCGGCAGTTCCTGCCGTCACCTGCCGACCTGTTCGGAATATGCGCATGAGGCGATCGCCCGCCATGGGCTTTGGGCCGGCGGCTGGATGGGGTTTTTCAGGGTTCTGCGCTGCGGGCCATTCGGCACCCACGGCGTCGACCTTGTTCCGGAGGTTCTGGCGGATCGGTATGTCTGGTTTACGCCGTGGCGATATTGGCGGATCGGCGGCAATCGCGACGATGCGCGAAGCTGACTCCCGATCAGTTTTCAAGCCGACCGTTTACGATCCGGTAGGGTTAATGGCAGCCTGCACAACAACTGCGAATTTGAGACAAAATCGAGACAAGAGACCCCGCTAAGCCGCTCGCCGAACCCTCTCTGGAGCGAGCATCCAATGCGCAACGTCGACCGTCTTCCCTTCATCCTTGCCGGAGTCCTGTTCCTGCTTGCCTGGCTTCTGGGATTTCCGATGCGCGCGCAATCGGCGCCGCTCGGGGATGTGCAATGCACGCTGATCGCCGACGCGCAGAGCGGCAAGACGCTTTACCAGGACGGCGCCTGCGACCAGCGGTTCAGCCCGGCCTCGACATTCAAGGTGGCGCTGTCGCTGATCGGCTACGATGCCGGCATACTGAGCGACGAGCACACGCCGAGCTGGGACTACAAGCCTGAATTCAAGGCGGTCAAGCGGGACCACAAGACCGTCGATCCGACGATCTGGGAGGGGGACTCGGTGCTCTGGTATTCACGCGAGATCACCCGCCGGCTTGGACCGGAAAGCTTTGCCGGCTACGTCTCGAAGTTCGGCTATGGCAATGCGGATGTTTCCGGCGATCCCGGCAAGAATGACGGCCTGACCCATTCCTGGGTGAACTCCTCGCTCAAGATCACGCCGGTCGAACAGGTCGATTTCCTGCGTAAGCTGCTCGCCGGCAAGATCCCGGTCTCGGCCAAGGCTCACGACATGACGAAAGCCATCATACCGAGCTTCAAGACCGGCGACTGGACCGTCCAGGGCAAGACCGGCAGCACCAGGCTCGGCGAGGGTGGCAAGGACAGGCGCTCGCTTGGTTGGTTTGTCGGCTGGGCGCAGAAAGACGGCCGCCAGATCGTGTTTGCCCGGCTCGTCGTCGATACGAAGCGGAGCGACATGCCGAAGGGGCTCGCGACGCGGGCGGCCTTCCTGAAGGACCTGCCGCTGCTGATTAAATAGCCGAGGCTTTACGGCGGCGGCATCTGCCCATAAAAGACTGCCGCCGCCGGACGCCTCCGGCTACCTGGCAGGTCACAGCCTCGAACCGCTGACGACCTGCATTTCACCACCCGCGCTCGTTTGCGGGACTGGATAGGAGATACCTGATGCTGAATTCCGTTTCCCTGACATTTCCCGATGGCTCCGTGCGCGACTACGACGCGGCGATGACCGGTGCCGGGCTTGCCGAATCGATCTCCAAGTCGCTGGCCAAGAAGGCCGTTGCCTATGCCATCGACGGCACCGTGCGCGATCTCTCCGATCCGCTCGGCAAGTCCGGCAAGATCGAGATCATCACCCGCGACGATCCGCGCGCGCTGGAACTCATCCGCCATGATGCGGCACACGTGCTGGCGGAGGCCGTGCAGGAGATATGGCCGGGAACGCAGGTGACCATCGGGCCGGTGATCGAGAACGGATTCTACTACGACTTCGCCCGCAACGAGCCGTTCACTCCGGACGACTTCCCCGTGATCGAGAAGAAGATGCGCGAGATCATTGCGCGCAACAAGCCGTTCACCAAAGAGGTCTGGTCGCGCGACAAGGCCAAAAAGGTCTTCGCCGACAAGGGCGAGCGCTACAAGCTGGAACTGATCGATGCCATTCCTGACGATCAGGATCTCAAGATCTATGCGCAAGGCGACTGGTTCGACCTTTGCCGCGGTCCGCACATGGCCTCGACCGGGCAGATCGGCAATGCCTTCAAGCTGATGAAGGTGGCGGGCGCCTATTGGCGCGGAGATTCGAACAACCCGATGCTGACGCGCATCTACGGCACGGCATGGGCCGATCAGGCGCAGCTCGACGCCTACCAGACAATGCTGGAGGAAGCCGAAAAGCGCGACCACCGAAAACTCGGCCGCGAGATGGATCTGTTCCATTTCCAGGAAGAGGGGCCCGGTGTCGTTTTCTGGCATGCCAAGGGCTGGAAGATGTTCCAGAACCTGGTCAACTACATGCGCCGCCGCCTAGACGAGCAGGGCTACCAGGAGGTCAACGCGCCGCAGGTGCTCGACAAGAGCCTGTGGGAAACCTCCGGTCACTGGGGCTGGTATCGCGACGCCATGTTCAAGGTGACGGTCGCGGGCGACGATACCGATGACGACCGCGTCTTCGCGCTGAAGCCAATGAACTGTCCTGGCCATGTGCAGATATTCAAGCACGGGTTGAAATCCTATCGCGACCTGCCGGTAAAGCTTGCGGAATTCGGCAATGTGCATCGCTACGAGCCGTCGGGTGCGCTGCACGGGCTGATGCGCGTGCGCGGTTTCACGCAGGATGACGCGCATATCTTCTGCACCGAGGAGCAACTGGCGTCGGAGTGTCTGCGTATCAATGACCTGATCCTGTCGACCTACGCTGATTTCGGCTTCGACGAGATCAGCGTGAAGCTGTCGACCCGGCCGGACAAGCGCGTCGGCACCGACGAGGCCTGGGATCACGCCGAAGCGATCATGGGCGGCGTGCTGGAGACGATCAGGACGCGATCGGGCAACCGCATCAAGACCTCGATCAATCCTGGCGAGGGCGCCTTCTACGGGCCGAAGTTCGAATATGTGCTGAAGGATGCCATCGGCCGCGAATGGCAATGCGGCACCACGCAGGTCGACTTCAACCTGCCGGAGCGTTTCGGCGCCTTCTACATCGGCTCGGATTCCGAGAAGAAACAGCCTGTTATGGTGCACCGTGCCATCTGCGGCTCGATGGAGCGCTTCCTCGGCATCCTGATCGAGAACTATTCCGGCCATTTCCCGCTGTGGTTCGCGCCGCTGCAGGTGGTGGTGGCGACGATCACTTCGGACGCCGATGGCTATGCGAACGAAGTGGTGGCGAAGCTGAAAGCCGCAGGCTTGTCCGCCGAGGCGGATCTGCGCAACGAGAAGATCAACTACAAGGTCCGCGAGCACTCGCTGGCCAAGGTTCCGGTCATTCTTGTCTGCGGCAAGCGCGAGGCGGAGGAGCAGACGGTCAACATGCGCCGGCTCGGATCGCGCGACCAGGAGTCGCTGGGTCTCGCCCAAGCGGTCGCGCAGCTGACCGAAGAAGCGATCACGCCCGATCGCCGGCGCCAGCGCGCCGCCTGAGCAGACAGTATTTGAAGCCGAAATGGCGGTGGACCAGGCCACCGCCATTTTCATATCCGCCGTTTTCACATCCTTGTCACGGCAGTCTTGTAACAAGCCTTATGCTCAAGCTGAAATTGCGGGAAAAACCGTTTCCCGAGCTTTCTTATGCCAATCCGCGACAGCCGGTGCTGACGCGGTGGGTCATCCATTCCATCGAGGGCCTGTCCGGACGCGACCGTTTTGCAGCGCTTTATGATTTTTGGCGCCGCCAGGTGGTCCCGACCGGCGAGCGCGTGTTCAGTCGCATGCTCGAATTGATAGACGTGCGGGTGCGAACCCCCGATCAATGGCCCCCGAAGAACCTGCCCGACACGCCGCTGGTGATCGTCGCCAATCATCCCTTCGGCATCGGCGACGGCATTGCTGCGCTGTCGCTGGCCGAGCAGCTTGGGCGGCCGTTCCGGGTCATGATCCACAAGGATCTGCTCAAGATCAGCGAGATGGAGCCCTATTCGCTACCGATCGACTTTTCCGAGACCAAGGACGCTCTGAAGAACAACATGGCGGTGCGTCACGAGGCTGTGCGGCTCCTGAAAGAAGGTGTCACCATCGTGGTATTTCCGGCCGGCGGCGTCGCTACCGCGCCGAAAGGTTTTGGCCAGGCACGCGACCTGCCATGGAAGATGTTTCCGGCCCGTTTGGTGCAGGATGCCAAGGCTTCCGTAGTGCCGATGCATTTCTCCGGCCAGAACGGCAGGCTGTTCCATCTGGTCAGCGGTCCCATGAACATGGCCGAGCGCGACGGGCGCGTGGCGAAGTTCGTCGGCAAGGCATCGCTGACGCTGCGCATTTCGTTGCTTATCCACGAGTTCGCCCGGCTTTCCGGCAAGTCGATCGACGTGCGTGTCGGCGATGTGCTGAGCTGGAACGAACTGGAGCCCGTGCGCGACCGCAAGGCGCTGCTCGAGCGCCTCTATAAAGGCGTTTTCGATCTGTCGCCGCCGGTGCCTCGCCGCCGGATCCCATTCCTGCCGGCACGGGCCAAGCTGGCGGCCTAGGTCCATTCGTCGACGATCCGAAGGGAACCGATTCAGGCTTACCCGGGATTTTGACTAATCCGCGCCTTCTTCCGGATCCATCGCGGCGGCTTCCGTCGCGAGAACCTCGATTTCCTGGTTCTGTCCGGCGACGACCGTGAAATCCTTCTGGTAGATGCGGTCGCGGTTCTTGGCGATGATGGTGTAGTCGCCTTCGGCCAGCACCATGGAGGCGAAGGCGCCGACGGTTTCCTTGATCGGATCGCCGGATTCGTTGAGCAGCGACCATGACGTGTCGGCGATCGCTTCGCCGCCTGCCTCACGCACCAGCTTCAACGTAATTTCGGCGGCGTGATGCTCGACGGTGGCTTCGGTCAGCTTGCCGGCCTCGACGCGGATATCGGAGCGGATGACGGCATTGACCGCGCCATAGGTCGAGACCACGTGGTAGACGCCGGCGTTGAGGCGCACGACGCTGTTGGGCTCGACGTCGGGAATGATCAGCGCACGATCGCCATTGGGTTCGGCATTGCCCTCATAGATCGAGAAGCGCAGCTTCTTTGGCGGGATGCGCGCCCCTCCGGAAAGGACGGCGTCGAGCTTCAGGCCGCCGGCATCGAGCACGAGGCTCTCGCGCTTGGCGTCCTTGCCGACGGTGATGCGCTTGGTGGCACCGGCCCGGCCGTAGGAAGCGTGAACCAGATAGCTGCCGGGTTCGAGCTGGAAGACCGCCGTGCCGCCGTGGGCGGAAGCCACCATCGGCAATTTGCCGTTGACGGCCTCCGGCTTGAAGACACGCCAGACGATGCCGCGGGTGATGTCGCCTCCCTTGTCGGTCAATTGCGCGGACAAGGTGATGGCGCCGCCGCCACCCAGAGCCAACGATGTCTCGCCTTTCGGCGTCGCGTAGCTCGAAATTCCGGGAAGCTTCAGGTCGCTGACGCCATCCACGTTCTGCGCCACGGCAAAGGAAACCGGCGCCATGAGCAGCAGGGTGCAGACCCAGATCAGGAAAAGACGCAAAGTCCCCTCAAACATGCCTTGCGTTGAAGCCCATGGCGGTGGCAATTTCAAGGCTTAAGAGTCCGACCGATACGACTCTCCAGCCTGGCGCGCCCGCGTCGATGCCCGAGCCGCCCCGCATCCCCATGGCGCGCTTCAGCTCAAAATTGAACTTAGGAGACTTGCGCCCATGGCGTCCCCGATCATCGACTTCCTGCTGACCCGCAATTCAGCGCCGATTCCAGACTTGAAGGAGCCTGCGCCCGGCGACGCCGAGATCGCCACGATGATCGCCGCGGCCACGCGCGTGCCCGACCATGGTCGGCTCGCGCCTTGGCGCTTCATTCTTTATCGCGGTGATGCCCGCATCGAGATCGGCAGGAAGCTGGCGGCCCTTGCCGAACAGCGGGAGGGACCTTTACCGGATGGCCGCCGCAACCAGGAGCTGGCGCGCTTCTCGCGCGCGCCGCTGGTGATCGGCGTCGTGTCGGTGCCGAAGGAAAATCCAAAAATCCCGCAATGGGAGATGTTCCTGTCCGGCGGCATGGCGGCGATGAACCTGATGATTGCCGCCAACGCACTGGGCTATGGCACCAACATGATCAGCAACTGGTATTCGGACGTGCCGGAGGGCAGGGCGATCCTGGGGCTGGCGCCGCAGGAGCGCGTCGTCGGCTTCGTCCATATCGGCTCTTATGGCGGCCCGGCGCCGGAGCGGCCGCGCCCCGATCCGGCAAAGCTTTATGCGGACTATGCCGGGCCCTGGGCGGGCTAAGTGTTCTACGAGCCGTCAAAGGGGCACGGACTGCCGCACGATCCGTCGAAGGCGATCGTGGCGCCGCGCCCGATCGGCTGGATCTCGACCCTGAACGGGGCCGGCGAGATCAACCTCGCGCCCTATTCCTTCTTCAATGCCGTTTCGACACGGCCCTTTATCGTGTGGTTTTCCTCCGAGGGCGAGAAGGACAGCGCCTCCTTCGCCCAGGAGACCGGCGAGTTCGTCGCCAATCTGGTCGGCCGCGATCTCGCCGAGAAAATGAACCGCACGTCGGTCGACGCGCCGCGCGGCGTCAACGAGTTCATCTATGCCAATCTCGCCATGGCGCCGTCGCGTCTTGTCGCGCCGCCGCGCGTGGCGGCCGCACCCGCCGCACTCGAATGCAAGGTGACCGAAGTGTTCCGGCCAAAGGCCCTGGACGGAACGCCGACCGGCGCCGTCGTCGTGGCCGGCGAGGTGATCGGCGTGCATATTGACGATGCCTACCTGAAGGACGGCCTGTTCGATATCAGCAAGGCCGGCAATGTCGCTCGCCTCGGCTATATGGACTATGCCAGCGTCAACGAAGTGTTTTCGATGCGCCGGCCGCGTTGGGGCAAGGATTAGCCCGCGACGGGCGCCCAGTCATTGTGCTTTCCTGGCGGCGAGCCGTCATCACGACGCGCCCTGAGCTTGATGACACGGCATGACGAAACCTTCTGCACACCAGGACGGTTTCGTCCAGGCGCGTGATGGGCGATAGTCCGCTGAGCGTCGGCGGTAGTCTGTTGCTGGTAGATGCCTGCGGCAAATATTGTGGAAGGTTGGTCATGGTCTCGAGATTGATCCTCCAGACGTTCGTGTGGTTCGGCGCCATGGGCGCGCTGCTTTTCCTGACGGCGGGCACGCTGACCTGGCCGGGAGCCTGGGTATATCTGGCGGTGATGATCGGGCTAAGCCTGACCCTTGGCGTGACGCTGGCCCGGCGCGATCCCGGCCTGATGAACGAACGGCTGAGCTCTCCCATCCAGAAGAACCAGACCGCGGCCGACAAGGTTCTGTTGAGCATACTCCTGCTCGGCATCTTTGCCTGGCTGGCCTTCATGGGTTTCGATCACCGCTTCGGGTGGTCCGCCGTTCCTGTCTGGGTACAGGTGATCGGTGCGCTGGTTCTGCTGGTCGGACTATGGATCAGCTATCTGACGATGTTGGAGAACAGTTTCGCGGCGCCCGTCGTGAAGATCCAGGCCGAGCGCGGACAGCAAGTGATCACAACGGGTCCCTATAGCTATGTGCGCCACCCCATGTATGCCGGCGCCATCCTCTTCTTTGCCGGCACGGCTCTTTTGCTCGGCTCCTGGTGGGGGCTGGCACTGGTCGTCGTGTTCATCGTTCTCCTGGCCATCCGCACATTCATCGAGGAAAAAACACTTCGCACCGGCCTGCGCGGCTATGACGACTATGCGGCCCATGTCCGCTACCGCCTGATCCCGCTGGTCTGGTAGCGGTCAGGCGGAGATTCCGGCTGCCCGGGCGCGTGCCAGAAGCCGCTCGGCCAGCCGCAGATGCGGCCGGTCATACATCTTGCCCTCGATGCCGACGACGCCGGGATTTCCCGCCGCCTGGAATGCCGCGACAATTGCCGCCGACTGTTGCACCGCTTCCACCGAGGGCGTGAAGGCGGCGTTTATGACCGGGACCTGATCAGGGTGGATCGCCATCTTGCCGGTGAAGCCGTCTCGTTCGGCCTCCCTGCATTCGGCCTCGAAGGCCGCCATGTCGCGGAAATTCGGGAAGACGGTGTCGATCGCCGCGACTTCCGCCGCGCCCGCTGCGAGGATGGTCATCAGGCGAGCGTGGCGAAACACGTCGGTATAGCGACCGTGCTCGTTGCGGGCGGTGCGCGCGCCAATGGCCGCCGACAGGTCTTCTGCGCCCCAGGTCAGGCCGGCAAGCCGCGCGCTTGCCCCGGCGTAGCTCGCCGCCGCCAGCACGGCGGCCGGTGTTTCGGTGATGATCGGCAGGATTTTTGTCGCGCCGTCGGCCAAGCCGCTTTCCGCTTCGCGGACCCTCAGCTTTGCCGAGAGGTGCTGGACATCCTGGCCGCCGGCCGATTTGGGCAGCATGACCCCGTCCGGCTTTGCCGGGATGAGCGCCGCAAGGTCGTCGTCCGTCAGTCCGGTCGACAGGTCGTTGACCCTGACGTAGATCGCCGATCTTGTTTGCGCCCGGTGATTGACGATGAAGCGCGCCGCGATTTTTCGCGCCGATGCCTTGCTGTGGGGCGCCACCGAATCCTCAAGGTCGACAATGACCACGTCTGCGCCGGCGCCAAAGCCTTTCTCCAGCTTCCTCTCGGAATCGCCTGGAACGAACAGCAGCGAACGCATCAGGCTGCCTTCTTCAGCATCATGGCCTGTCTCGTGCATTTGGCGACGAGGTCGCCGTTCTGGTTATAGGCCCGATGTTCGAACTCGACGATGCCGCGATCGGGCTTCGACCTGGATTCGCGCACCGAGACGACGGTGGTCTCGACGCGGATGGTGTCGCCATGGAAGACCGGATGCGGAAACGCCGTTTCCTTCATGCCGAGATTGGCGACCGTGGTGCCGACGGTGATGTCGTTGACCGAAATGCCGATCATCAGGCCGAGCGTGAACAGCGAATTGACCAGCGGCTTGCCCCATTCGCTCCTGGCGGCGAAATCGAAGTCGATATGCAGCGGCTGCGGGTTCAGCGTCATCACTGAGAACAGCATGTTGTCGCTCTCGGTGACGGTCTTGCGCAGCGTGTGCTGGAAGACATGGCCGACAACGAACTCCTCGAGATAAAGCCCAGCCATTTAATTCTCCTCCGCTGCTGGACGGTTGATAGGCGCTGCATCCAGCGCTCGCAAGCCAGTTAACGAACATGGTGAACGCTTCATAAACCAATTCGGCCTAACGTCCGGCACGGGGTCGGAAGCCTTCCGGCAAGGGGCGTAAGCAGGCGGTATGGTTGTTGTTTCGCATTTCCTGAAATGGATTTACACGGCCAGGGTGTCGGAGCGCGCCGCGGCGGCAAGCGCGCTGGCCCGCGCCTATGTCGATGCCGAATTGCCTTTCGAGGACCGCTGCGCCGCCGAAGCGGCGCTGACCTTGCTGCTCGACGATGCATCGTCGAAGGTGCGGCTGGCGATGGCCGAGGCGTTGTCCATGAGTCATCACGCACCGCCACAGATCATCAGCGCGCTTGCCTGCGACCAGCCGGAAGTCGCCGGCGTCGTGCTGACGCGATCGCCACTGCTTACCGATGCAGACCTGATCAATCGCGTGGCTTCAGGTTCGAAGGCGACGCAAAAACTGATCGCCGATCGGCCATTGGTCTCGATGGCGCTGTCGGCGGCTATCGCAGAGATCGGCGAGGCGGAGGCCTGCGCCGTGCTTTTGGCCAACAGCGGCGCCGATATCGCTTCGTTGAGTTTCCGCCGCATGGCCGAGCGCCACGGCCATCTGCCGCTGGTGCGCGAAGCGCTTATATCGGATGCACGCCTGCCTGCCGACTGCCGGCACATGCTGCTCGTCAAGCTCGGTGAGATGCTCAAGACCTCGCCGCTGGTCATGGCCTTGATGGGAGCCTCCCGGGCCGACCGCGTCATGCGCGACGCCTGCGTTAAGGCCTGCGTGACGCTGATCGAGGGCACGCGCCAGGAAGAACATGCAGCACTGATCGAGCATCTCAGGCTGCGCGGCGATCTCACCGCGAGCTTCCTCATCCGCACCATCGCGCATGGCAAGGTCGATTTTTTCGGCTCGGCGCTGGTCGCGCTCAGCCAGCAGTCCGCCCAAAGAGTGAGGGCGCTGCTGGCCGGCGGACACGACGTGGCCTTGCAGGCGCTGTTCCGCAGTGCCGGCCTGGCTGCCGCCACGCACGCGGTCATCTTGCGCGCGCTGAAAATCTGGCGGGAGGTCGCCAACGGCAAGCGCGTCGCCGGCGTGCAGGAAGTCAGCTGGCTGATGCTGAAGGAATTGGGCGGACAGTCCGCGGAAGGCGATCTCGCCGCGCTGGTCAAGTCGATCCATCTCGATGCGTTGCGTGAAAATGCGCGCGGCCATGCGCTGGCGATCGCCGCCGCATAGGATCGGCGAACGGGCCTAGCTTCGCTGCCTGGCGAAGAACTCGGGAAAATCCTCCATTGCCGCGGCGATAATGCGCAGTGACGCTGCGATCTGCAGCATGTCGCCGGCGCCGTTGCGCTGAGCGATGCCCGCCGCATATTGCCGGGCGACGGCGACGGTCGATGTCTGCGGATCGCCGGGCTGGCGAAAAAGCAGTTCGCGCGCCAACCCCTTGAGGAAATTGGTAATGGAAAGCGCGGTTTCGGATGGGATCGCGGAACCTTGCTGGGCAGCGCGCAGCCGCAGGATCTCCAGACCGACGGTGACGGCGGCGACACTGCCGCCCAGAACCGCTTCACCCTTCCTGCCGCTGGTCTGCACCAGCGGCATCAACTGGTTGATGCGGTCATAGGCGAGGCTCTCGAAGGCTGAACGCCGCGGCACGCGCTCGTGCAGGCAAAGCCGCGCCAGGTCCTCGCGCATGGCCCGCACGATGCGGTGCGCCGCGAGCCATGGGTCGGCGGGCAGCACGACGATGAAGACGCCGATTGCCAAAAGGATGCCGACCAGGATCGAGGCCGAGCCGGCGAAGAACGGGCCGGGGTCGTAGGACATCGCCTGGTGCGGACTGAGGAAAGCAAGAAAATTGATGGCGAAGGCCGTCGCCACGCCGACATAGCGCGGATTTGCCATGGCGAGCGCCGCCGGCACCAGGATCGGTACGACGAACAACATGAACCAGCCGAAACCAGGAAAAACGGGAAGCGCGATCTGGCCGACGAGAAAGGCAAAGGGCAGGGCCAACAGCGTTCCCTCGAAGAAGCCCCAGGCTACCCGCACCGGATCGGGGCGGGCGGCAAACAAGCTCGACACGACGGCAACCAGAATGACCGTGCCGGCGGCTTCCGACCATCTCGTCGTCAGCCAGAAAGCGGCGACCAGCAGCGTTGCAAGTGCCGCGCGGACCGCGTTGCGGCTCGCGCCGTGATAGTCGCGATGCACCACCAGCGCCGGGGGCCTGCGTTCGCGTGAAGGCTGCGTGACGGGCGCACGCAAGGCATCGAGACCGCGCAGCGCCTGCTTCAGCGCTTCGGCGAAATCGGCGGCGATCGTGAGCCGGGTGACGGTGCCGACCCTGTCGCCTTCCTGGTCGGTCAAGGCGTCGGGCATATGCTTCGCTTTGGCGCCGATCGCGTCGAGCCGTGCCAGCCAGGGCGCCGTGTCGTCGAGTGCGCCCGGCGTCGCCGCCATTTCAGTGACGAGGGCTTGCAGCTCCGAGCGCACCGGAATGAGCGCCGCGTTCTTCGGTGCGGCGTGTGAGTGCAGCGCGCGGGCCGCGGACAGGGCTGAAAGCAGTTGTCCAATGGTGCGCCGGACCGGATGGGCGCGCGGCGCGAAGCTCGGGGCCTCCAGCCTGGCATAGGCGCGCATCTCGGCGAGCGTCTGGGTGTCGGCGACCAACTTCCGATGCAGGCCGGAAAGCATTGCCGTGTCCCCGCCGGAAAAGGCGCCGCCGGCATAGGTGGCAAGGTCGAGAATGCAGCGCTTCAGCCGCGAGGTGATGGCCTCGCTAGCCAATTTGGGCAGGATCAGCCGACTGGTCAGGCCGGCGCAGACAATGCCGAGCACGATCTCGGCACAGCGCGCCACCGCCAGATCGACGACGAGATGCGGCTGTCCAAACGCCGGCAGGCCGATGATCATGGCGGTGTAGCCGGCCAGCGCCGCTCCGTAGGCTTCCGGGTTGCGCAGCAGCGACGAGACGAAGGTGCAGATGCCGATCCAGAGGGCAAGCACCGTCACCAGCACCCAGGGATTCGTGCCGAAGACAGTGGTGATGGCAATTGCCGCGACGCCGCCCGCCAGCGTGCCGAGCAACCGATAAAAGCCTTTCGCCAGCACCATGCCGGCGACCGGCTGGGCAACGATGAACACCGTCATCATCGCCCATTGCGGGTGATCGAGCTTGAGGGCGTAGGCGGCCATAAGCGCGATCAGGCCGGCCGAGACCGTACGCAGGGCGAAGATCCAGTCCGACCGGGTCGGCTGCGTCAGCCCGGCAAGACCCGCTTCGAAATAGCCTTTCAGCCGTTGCCAGCTCACACGCGCGTCTCCGCAAGCCTTGATCGACCGGCCTGCGCTCAGATATCCAGCACTTCCGTTTCCGCGAATTCGGCACGTTCCTGAATGAATCGGAAACGAGCCTCCGGCTTGGTGCCCATCAGCGCATCGACCGCGTCCTTGGTGGCGGCCTCGGCATCGATCACATCGACGCGGAGCAGCGTGCGCTTCCTCGGGTCCATGGTTGTCTCCTTGAGCTGCGCGGCCATCATTTCGCCCAGGCCCTTGAAGCGACCGATCTCCACCTTGCCGCGCCCGGTGAACTCGGTGCGCAGCAATTCGTCCTTGTGCGCGTCGTCACGCGCATAGGCGACCTTGCCGCCCTGCCGGATCGAATAGAGCGGCGGCACCGCCAGATAGAGATGTCCGCCGCGAACCAGGTTCGGCATCTCCTGGTAGAAGAAGGTGATCAGCAGTGAGGCGATGTGAGCGCCGTCGACGTCGGCGTCGGTCATGATGATGACGCGGTCGTAGCGCAAATCCTCGTCGCGGTATTTCGACCGCGTGCCGCAACCAAGCGCCTGGATCAGGTCGGAAATCTGCTGGTTGGCGGCCAGCTTGTCGTTGCCGGCGCTGGCGACGTTGAGAATCTTGCCGCGTAGCGGCAGCACCGCCTGGCTGGCGCGGTCACGAGCCTGCTTGGCCGAGCCGCCGGCCGAATCGCCTTCGACGATGAAGAGTTCGGCGCCGGCGGCCGCATTCTGGGTGCAATCGGCAAGCTTGCCCGGCAGACGCAGCTTGCGCACCGCGCTCTTGCGCGACACTTCCTTTTCCTGGCGGCGTCGTACCCGCTCGTCGGCGCGCGCGATCACCCAATCGAGCAGCTTCGAGGCTTCCTGCGGATTGTCGGCCAGCCAATGGTCGAACGGGTCGCGGATCGCCGTCTCGACGATGCGGATCGCCTCGATCGTCGCCAGCCTGTCCTTGGTCTGGCCGACGAACTCAGGCTCGCGGATGAACACCGACAGCATGCCCGCCGCCGAGATCATGACATCTTCCGAAGTGACGATCGAGGCACGCTTGTTGCCGACGAGGTCGGCATAGGCGCGCAGGCCGCGCGTCAAGACGTTGCGGAAGCCGGCCTCGTGGGTACCGCCTTCGCCGGTCGGGATGGTGTTGCAGTAGGAGTTGATGAAGCCGTCGCCGCCGAACCAGGTCACTGCCCATTCCAGCGAGCCATGGCCTCCTTGCCTGTCGCTCTTGCCGGCGAAGATTTCGCGCGTCACCTGGAATTCGTCGCCGAGCGACGCTTTCAGATAATCCTTGAGGCCGCCGGGAAAATGGAATTCGGCCTTGGCCGGTGTGGTGTCCTTTTCCTTGATCAGCGAGGGATCGCAGGTCCAGCGGATTTCGACGCCGCCGAAGAGATAGGCCTTCGAGCGCGTCATGCGGTAGAGCCGCGCCGGCTCGAACGCCGCGCCCTTGCCGAAGATCTGCTCGTCGGGGTGGAAGCGGGTTCTTGTGCCTCGCCGGTTGTGAACTTCGCCAAGGTGCTCGAGGCCGCTCACCGGAATGCCGCGCGAGAAGCGCTGGCGGTATAGTTGACGACCCCGCGCGACTTCGACTTCAAGATGGTCCGACAGCGCGTTGACCACGGAGACGCCGACGCCGTGCAGGCCGCCCGAGGTTTCATAGACCTTGCTATCGAACTTGCCGCCCGAATGCAGCGTCGTCATGATCACTTCGAGCGCCGGCTTCTTGAACTTCGGATGCGGATCGACGGGAATGCCGCGGCCATTGTCGGTGACGGTGAGAAAGCCGTCGGCCGAAAGCTCGACATCGATGAAGGTGGCATGGCCGGCTACCGCCTCGTCCATCGAGTTGTCGATGACCTCGGCGAACAGATGGTGCATGGCCTTGTCGTCGGTGCCGCCAATATACATGCCCGGACGGCGCCGCACCGGCTCCAGGCCTTCGAGCACCTCGATATCGGCGGCGCTGTAACCCTCTGAGCCGTCACGAGACGCGGCCGCCGGACGCTTGGTTGCCGCCTGCACCAGCGGATCGGCCGGACGCGCCGGTGTGCGAACCGGTTGCGGCTGCTTCTCCAGATTGCCGAAAAGATCGTTGTTGTCGTCCATGCCTGCTATAGAGCCCAAGCTGCGAATCACTCGCCGATACTGCCACGCTTTTCAGCGCCAAGCGACGGAGGTTCCTGTTACGTTCGGGGATTAACCCCCTCTTATCCTAAAACCATTCGATAACCAAGCCGGCGGAAATCGGGCGGATAGCCAGCGAGAAGATTCCTGATTCTTTAACAATGCCGCCTAGCGTGAGCCAACATAACAAGAAACTACGGGCATCAGGGGTTTGGGCGTGAGGGGCAAGGCCATAACGATGATCGGCATCGCCGCCGTTTTCGGCGCGATCTCGATCTTTGCCGCGGATTTCTGGGTCAAGCGCCAGGCCAGGGCCGATGCCGAGGAGAAAACCGCATCGATCGCGGCGCCCGCCGCGCCCACGGTCGAATTCAAGACCATCGTGGTGGCGAATGCGCCATTGCGGTACGGCATGGATCTCGACCGCGCGAAACTCAACGAAATCCCGTGGCCGCAGGATTCGCTGCCTCAAGGCGCCTTCGCCACCATCGATGGACTGCTCGGGGGCGGCAGCCGCGTGGTGCTGTCGCCGATCGAGGTCAACGAACCGGTGCTGCTTACCAAACTGTCCGGCCCGAATGGCCGCGCCACGCTTTCCAACATGCTGACGCCCGGCATGCGGGCGGTCACCATCCGCACCGACGAGATCGCGGGCGTCGGCGGCTTCGTCACGCCGGGCGATCGGGTCGACGTCGTGCTGACGCGCGATGCCGGCGAAATCCAGGAAGTGGCAAAGAATGCGCAAGGCGCCGCCGGTTCGACGATTACCTCAGAGATCGTCGTTGCCGACGCGAAGGTGCTGAGCGTCGGGCAGGGCGCCGACGAGCGCCAAACGACCCCGCAGGTGGCCAATTCCATAACCATCGAGGTGACCACCGAAGGCGCGCAGAAAGTGGCGCTGGCCCGCACTGTCGGCACGCTGTCGCTGTCGCTTCGCTCCGCCAGCGAAGGCGGCGACGGCAAGAACGGTGTCACCACCATCTCCTCCTTTGGCGGATCGGTGGCGGGCAAGGCGCAAGCCGCAGCCGGCTCGCTGTTCGACGCCATGGCAAAGGAGCCGGAGCAGCCGAAATTCAAGACGGTCATCGTGACGCGTGGAACGACGGCCGAGGAATATCAGGTTCCTGCGCGGGACCAGAAATAGAATATCAGGTCCTGAGTGGGACCAGAGCAGGACCGGTGGGGACCGGACGGGACGGGAACAATGTTCAGGCAACTTCAATATCGAATGGCAGGCCGGTTGCACGTCGCGCGGGCCGTGGCGATGGCGGTGACGATGGCGGCCGCCGGCATCTTCGCCGCCCCGGCCAGGGCGGACAATGACATCGTCTATGTCTCGGCGACCAAGAACGCCTCGATCAAGGTCGCCAAGGGCAAGCCCAAGACGATCATGACCAGTGCTGCCTTCTACCAGATCGTCATCGGCGATCCGGAGATCGCCAACGTCAACCCGTTGACCGACAAATCCTTCTATGTGCTGGGCAACAATCTCGGCACCACTGGCATCGCCCTGTTCGACGAGAACAAGCAACTCGTTGGCACCGTAGACATCGAAGTGACGCTCGATACCGACCAGTTGGCCGACACCATCCGTGCCAGCGTGCCAGACGCCAAAATCAAGGTCGGCTCCGCCAATGGCCGTGTCGTGCTGTCGGGCGAGGCGGATGACGCGGTCGCCGCCGAAAAGGCAAACAAGATCGCCACCCGCTTCTCCGGCAATGAGGAGGTGATCAATTCGGTCAACATCTCGTCCTCGCAGCAGGTCCAGCTCAATGTCCGCTTCGTCGAGATCAACCGTCAGGCCGGACAGGACCTCGGCGCCAAATACAGCGCCAATTTCGCCTATGGCATGGGCGGACGCGACGTTACGATTGCTCCCGGCACCATTGAGCCGGCGGGGACCGGCGAGATCATCGGCAAGCTGCTGTCGAACGGCGTTTCCATCGACATCGCCATCAAGGCACTGGAAGAGCGCGGCCTGGCTCGTCGGCTGGCCGAGCCGAACCTGATCGCCCGGTCCGGCGAGACGGCGAGCTTCCTGGCCGGCGGCGAGTTTCCGATCCCGGTTTCCGAAGACAACGGCAAGATTTCCGTCAGCTATAAGAAGTACGGCGTCAGCCTGGATTTCACGCCCACGGTTCTGAAGGACGGGCTGGTCAGCCTCGACATCGCGCCGGAAGTCTCCTCGATCGACGCATCGGCTTCCTACAATATCGGCAGCATCTCGGTGCCCGGCTTCATCGTGCGCCGCGCCAGGACGTCGGTCGATCTGAAGAATGGCCAGAGCTTCATGATCGCGGGGCTGCTGCAATCGCAGAACGACATCACCACCTCGCGCATACCGGGCCTCGGCAAGATGCCTGTGCTCGGGGCCCTGTTCTCGTCGAAATCCTACCAGCGGCGCGAGACGGACCTGGTGATCATCGTCACGCCTTACCTGGTCAAGCCGGTGGATCCATCGAAGAAAATGGCCGAGCCGACCGATGGCACGCAGCCTGCCAGCAATGTCGACTATTTCCTCAACAATACCGAGGAGGTGAAGGCGTCGGACACCAATCGCGCGCTGGCGCTGGCTGATGGCGGCGCCGTGCGTGCCGCTCCCGCCACCAAAGTCGGGCATTTCCTCGACCTGCCGAAGGACTGAAGCCATGCGTCTGGTCTTGAGCTCGAGCGTCGCCTTGCTGCTTGCCGGCTTCACCGCCGGCTGCACGAGTGACGACTATATGCGCAGCGAAGGCGTGACGAGCGGCGCCGGTGAGGCCCAGGCCGCCAATACCGTGATGCAGATGGTCGATCCCTGGAAATACGGCGTCCAGAACACCAGGCTCCTCGTGCCCGCCGAGCGCGGCAGCACGGAACCCGTCACCGCCGAGCAGGCGGCCAGCGCCAAGGCCTCGCAAGCCAGCGCCGACAATTGATCCGAGATCACAGGCTGACAAGAAATGGCAAACGGCATCAAGACCAGGAAAATCCTGCTCGTATCGACGGACAGGACCTTCGCGCAGGACACGCGGACGGCGTTTGCCGCCTCGGAGATCATCCAGCTCTCGACGGTGGAAAAGAACATCACCGAACTGCGCGGGGAGGTCCAGGAGGCCGATCTCGGCGCGATCATCGTCGATATGGATGCGGCGAAGCTTGAGGAGATCGATGCGCTGCAACGCGTTATGCGTCGGCTGGAAGGCAAGGCGCCGGTCGTGGTCGTCACCCAGGAGTTCAACGCCGCCGCCGCGCGCATCCTCGTGCAGCTCAAGGTCGCGGATTTCCTGGTCAAGCCGATCACCACGGCCGATCTCGTACGTTCGGTGGTGCGTGCGCTGCAAGGGCCGGGGCGCGAGGAAAACACCGAGTCGCAAATCTACACCTTCATGCCCGCGGCAGGCGGCGTCGGCACCACCACGCTGGCTTTGCAGACCGCGTTCCAACTGCATCATTCGGTGACGCGGGGCGCCTCGACCTGCGTGGTCGACCTGAATTTCCAGCAGGGCGCCTGCGCCGAATATCTCGACCTGGAGCCGCGTTTCGACATCACCGAAATCGAGAACCAGCCGGAGCGTCTCGACAGGCAACTGCTCGACGTGATGCTGTCGAAGCATGCCAGCGGGCTGTGCGTGCTGGCCGCACCGACGCAGCCGGCCGAGATGCGTTCGTTCAAGACCGATGTCGTGGTGCGGATGCTGGACCTCGTCTCCGCCTATTTCGACAATGTCGTCATCGACATGCCGCGCACCTGGTTTCCGTGGACGGAGACGGTGCTGCTCGGCTCCAACAAACTCTACATCGTCGCCGAAATGACGGTGCCGTGCCTGCGCCACACGCAACGGCTGATCCAGGCGGTCTACGAGACCGCCGGCAAGGAAGTGAAGCCGAACGTCATCGTCAACCGTTTCGAGCAGAAGATGTTCGACAGCGGCATCAAGCAGGCGGACGTCCAGGAAATCCTCGGCGAGCATTTCGTCGGCGGCATCGCCAACAATTACCGGCTGGTGCGCGAGGCCGTCGATCGCGGCGTGCCGCTGCACGAGATCGATGCCAATGCCAACGTCGTCAACGACCTGAAGAAGATCATCCTTCCGGAGGAAGTGGCGGCGGCGCCGGGCAAATCGAAGTCGCTGTTCGGCTTCGGCAAGAGCCTTTTGAAGAGGAAGGCCGGATGAGCAGCCGCTTCTCCACCTTGCAGAACCGTGATGCGCGTCCGCCGCGCTCCGCCGAGCCGACGGCGGTCGCGCATCACGCGGTCGTCATCCCGACGAGCCGGAAGATAGTGCCGGCGAAAGCAGAAGCCGTGCCGGGCAAGAGCGCCAACAAGGTGCTCGATGCGCGCGTGCGCATCCACCGGTTGCTGCTCGAGGAGATCAATCTTGTCGCGCTGGAGCGGCTGCCCAGGGACGAGATGCGCCGGCAGGTGCATGATTTCGTGTCGGAAAAGACGCGCGAAGAGCGGATGGCGATCAACACCGTCGAACTCGATGCCCTGGTCGACGACATCGTCGACGAGATGGTCGGGCTCGGCCCGCTCGAGCCGCTGCTCAAGGACCCCGATATCAACGACATCCTAATCAACGGCCATCAGAACTGCTTCGTCGAAAAGAAGGGCAAGCTGCAGCAGGTCCACATCCCGTTCAAGGATGAGGCGCATCTGCTTAGAATCATAAACAAAATCGTTGCTGCGGTCGGCCGCCGCGTCGACGAATCGCAGCCGATGGTCGACGCCCGCATGCTGGATGGCTCGCGTTTCAACGCCGCCATCCGTCCGGTGGCGGTCGACGGGCCGCTGGTGTCGATCCGCAAATTCTCCAAGAACAAGCTCGGCCTGCACCGGCTGGTCGAATTCGGCGCCATCACCCAGAACGTGGCCGAGGTGCTGGCGGCGGCAGTACATGCCCGCAAGACGACGATCATTTCGGGCGGCACCGGCACCGGCAAGACGACCATGCTCAACGCGCTGTCGGCCTTCATTCCCGAAGACGAGCGGCTGATCACCATTGAGGACGCGGCGGAACTTCAGTTGCAGCAGCCGCATGTCGCGCGCATGGAAACCCGGCCGGCCAACATCGAAGGCCATGGCGAGCTCAAGCAGCGCGATCTCGTCAAGAACGCGCTGCGCATGCGGCCCGATCGCGTCATCCTCGGCGAGTGCCGCGGCGAAGAGGCCTTCGATATGCTTCAGGCCATGAACACCGGCCATGAAGGATCGATGGCCACCATTCACGCCAACACGCCGCGCGATGCCATTTCGCGGCTTGAGCAGATGCTGGGCATGACCGGCATGCCGATGACGGTGCAGTCGATCCGCAGCCAGATCGCCAGCGCCATCGACATCATCGTCCAGTTGACCCGGCTCTCCGACGGCAAGCGCAAGGTGACGAGCGTTGCCGAGGTGACCGGCATGGAAGGCGACGTCATCCAGATGCAGGAGATCTTCCGCTTCGTGCGCACCGGCATGGAGGCCGATGGCACGATCCTCGGCCATTTCGAGGCGACCGGGATCCGGCCGCGCTTCCTGGAAGACCTGCGCGCCATGGGCATCGAGTTTCCCGGGCGCTATTTCGAACCCGGCCGGCCGCAGGAGTAACCAGGTGTTGGATGGGTTCAGCGCGATCTATGTCGTCTATGCCGGGGCTGCATTGACCGGCATCATGATCGCCGAGGCCGTTTACCTGCTCTATGCCGGCCGCAGCGACAGGCGCACCGCCATCAACCGGCGCATGAAGCTGCGGGAAAACAGGATCAGCCAGGAACAGGTGCTGATCCAATTGCGCAAGGAACGCGGCCTCGATGCGGGCACGTCGGTGTTCTCGCCTGACCGTTTTCGCGCGCTGCGCGCCCAATCGGGCATGATCATGCCTCTATCGAAGTTCCTGATGATCACTTCGGCGATGGCGCTGGCGGCGGCACTTGTCGCCATCTGGTATGGCTTGCCGCTGCTGATGGGCGCCATTCTGTCTGTCGTGCTGGTGCCGGTGCTACCCGTGATGGCGATGCGCTCCATGCGCAAGCGCAGGCTGAAACGGTTCGGCATGCAGTTGCCGGAAGCGTTGGAACTGATCACGCGCGGCCTCAAGGCCGGCCATCCGGTGCCGGTGGCCATCGCCATGGTGTCGCGCGAAATGCCCGACCCGATCGGCACCGAGTTCGGCGTGATTGCCGATGAGGTGACCTTTGGTTCGGATCTGGTTTCGGCGCTGAATTCGCTGTTCGACAGGGTCGGCCATGAGGATCTGCCGCTGTTCGTCACCGCCGTGTCAATCCAGACGAGTTCTGGCGGCAATCTGCGCGAAATCCTCGACGGGCTGTCGACGACGATCCGCGAGCGCGGCAAGCTGCGCCGCAAGGTACGCGCCATTTCAACCGAAGGCCGCCTGTCGGCCTATATCCTGACGGCCGTGCCGGCGCTGCTGTTCACGACCATCATGGCATTCATGCCTGGATATTACAGCGACGTCTGGGGCGTGCCGAAGACGTGGTACATGGTTGGCGGCTCGGTAACCTGGCTGATGCTGGGCAATCTGATCATGTTCAAAATGTCGAACTTCAAATTCTGACATGCAGAAGGTCGTCGAATTCCTCGCCTCGCTCGCGCCAACCTCGCTGATGCCGGTGGCTGTCCTGCTGCTGGCCGTGGGCGCTGCCGCTTTTGCCTGGCCGATGGTGGTGGCCAAGGGCGATCGCAACGAAGTCAGGCGCAGGCTCAAGGTCGACGACGGTCCAGTGGCCGCCAGGCCGGAACCGGCCCAGAAGAAGAATACCGGTGTCGTTCGCGAGAAGGCGGTGAAGAAGGCGCAGGAATTCTACGCCAAAAGCGATCCCGAAAATGTCGCCCGCCTGCGCTTGAAACTCATCCAGGCGGGCTACATGGAGCCGCGCGCGGTCGGCATGTTCTTCCTCATCCGTTTCACGGCGATGGTGGGCATCGCGCTCGCCGTCTTCGTGCTCAACCGCTGGATGGCCAGCCCCGACGCCACGATGGCCAGCCGCTGGGCCTTCGTCGTGCTGTCGGGCGTGGCCGGCTATTTCCTGCCTGGGCTGGTGCTGACCCAGAAGATACGGGAAAAGATGCGCGAATACCGCAACGGCTTCCCCGATTTCATGGACCTGATGATCGTCTGTTCGGATGCCGGCATGAGCATGGAAGCGGGCGTCGAGCGCGTTTCGAAGGAACTCGCCAGGACCTATCCGTCGCTCAGCCAGAACTTGCAGCTCGTGTCGCTGGAGCTGCGGGCCGGGCGCAGCCTCGACGATGCGCTGAAGGCGCTCGCCGACCGCCTGAGCCTGGACGAGGTGCGTTCCTTCGCTACGCTGCTGCAACAGTCCAAGGAGCTTGGCACCAGCCTGTCGGGGGCGCTGCGCGTCTTTTCCGACGAGATGCGCCACAAGCGTATGTCGCTGGCCGAGGAAAAGGCGCATGCCTTGCCGGCCAAGATGTCGGTGCCGGTCGTGGTTTGCATCCTGCCGGTGGTGCTGATGATCGCGGTCATTCCGATCATCGTCAAAATGACCGCCCATTAGGATTTGCTGATATTCAGTGAAGCCGGCCTGAGTCGATCTGCAAAGTCCGCGAAATGAATGAGAACCCCATGCGAATGCTCTTGCGCGCCCTCGTCCTCGGCCTTGCCGCGGCCAGTCTGCCGCCCGCCTGGGCTGCGCCCGACGATTGCGGCGATGCCGCTGCCCTGGTGCAGCAGGCCTACCCCAGGGCCCGCAAGAACGCTGACGGTGCCTCGTTCACGCTCGAACCCCACACCAGCATCGCCCTGACGTCTGCATATGGCGACCCGCCGGGGCTGGTCTGCAAGATCTGGCCCGCCTATGACGACCTCCTGTTGGTCGCCGTGCCGCTGATGGACAGTTCCCAACCCAGCGACTACGCGCATGCCGGCGATATCGAGCTTCTGGTCATCGAGCGGAAGAGCCGGCAGGTGCGCCAGCGTCTGCTGCAGCCCGGGCTGATGAATGATGATGCCATCGCCATCCGCAAGGTCGAACTCGATACCGGCCGGTATGCGCTGGCGCCCGATGTCTCCGCCTTCGGCCTGCGCATCGAAATGGCGAACAATTCGCTGCCTAACCCCTTCAGTGAAACCGACCTGAGGCTCTATGCCGTCGACGGCGATGCCCTGCGGATGGTGCTCGATGGCCTGGCCGTGGCGGGCAATGGCGGCGAGGGCGATACCAATTGCGCCGGATCCTTCCACACCAGTCAGGTGAGCCTGGCGATGAGCCCGGCCAAACATCATGGCTACCACGACATCACGGTGGTCGAACGGATGGATACCGACAATCCGTTGCCCGACAGCAATGGCGAGTGCCACTCCCATCCCGGCAAGTCCGTGAGCCAAACCTATCGGCTGCGCTATGACGGCAGCCGGTATACGGTTCCGGCGGAGCTCAAGGCCCTGGAACCGTGAGAACGTCGCTGGCCGTGATTGAGGCGTTGCGGCCTGGTGGTTAACAGCTGGTGTACCCGAGGCCTAATTTTGGCGGCGTTTCGGCACCCAAGTTTAATTGCTCTCGTATAGTGTTCCTGAAGAACGACCCGGCAAAATCGGGCGATGGGGCAGGGACATGCATCACAGTAATTTCACGGCAATGGCCGCGATGGCGGCCATCTTGATGATGTCTGGTTGTACGACGAGTGGCGTCGACACCACCAAAACCACCGCCATTCAACCGGCCGCTAAGGACGTCAGTACATCCGATCTGGCGGAAGGCAAGGCGCAGTTTCGCGATGCGAATTACGGCCTGGCCGAACAGCATTTCCGCAAGGCCGTCGAGTTGAAGGCGGACAATGCGGAAGCCTGGATGGGGCTCGCCGCTTCCTATGACGAACTCGGCCGCTTCGACTTCGCCGATCGTGCCTACGACCAGTTGCTCAAGGTCGCCGGGCGCAAGCCGCAGATCGTCAACAATATGGGCTATTCGCAATTGCTGCGCGGCAACAGAAAAAAGGCAAGGGCGCTGCTGCTCGAAGCCAAGGCCGGCATGGCCGACCCCACGGTCGTCGATGCCAATCTTGCCCTCCTGAACAAGGGCTGACGGCTGTCCGGCGGCCATGATCCTCGCGAGGACGATTTTGGAACACCCGGCGTCGACGCTTTATAAACCCTATCCGAAGTCTCGGCCGAAAGGTCGGCTGAAAAACATGTCCGATGGCTGTCGCTGACCTAGAATGCAGCGGTAAGGCCGACGCTCAGGGAACCCCCGCCCAATATGCTGGATTTCAGTTCGCTCCTGCTCGCAGCCGCGCTGTCGGGCATCTGCCTCAGCATCACCATGTTCGCGATCTGGTTCGCCGCGCCCCGGGCCAGCTTCGTGCTGACGGTGGGGTGCGGCATTCTCGTGCTCGTTGTGCATGTCATCCTGTTCTGGCGATACACGAAGGAGCCTGATCCGCTGCTTTGCCAGATCGCGCTGGCGCTGCTCAGCCTCGGTTTCCTGGTCATCTGCCTGTCGGCCATGCAGTATCTCGGCGTGCCGGATTACCGGCGTGCCATTTTGCCGACATTAGCCGCCATGACGGTCTGCGCGGCGGTGACTTCCCTCGGTCTCGACGGGGTAGGCTTTATCGTTACCTATGCGACGGTGACTGTGCTGCTCTCGGCGATCGGAACCATGTTCTGGCTCAACGGCAGTCACGATCGCAAAATCCTGCTAGTGATTTCGTTCCTGGGCGGCACCTGTGCGGTGTCGTTTGCGCTTTGCGCGGTCGTCCTGATAGCCAAGGGGCAATGGACGCTCGGGGCAGCCCCCGATAATTGGGCCGAACGCCTGAACTCGGTCGTGGCCGTGGCCTGCATGACCGGCCTCGGCGCATTGACGCTTTCCCTGCATCACTTGCAGGCGCAGATCGAGCTGAAGGCCGAGACGATGACCGATCCGTTGACCGGGCTGATGAACCGCCGAGGATTGATGTCGCTCCATGGCGAACGGACCTTCGGTCCTTTCATGGCGGTCGTCATGTTCGACCTCGATCATTTCAAGAGGACGAACGACATCTATGGTCACCCGGTTGGGGATCAGGTTCTGTGCCGCTTCGCCGCCGTCATCAGAAAATATGCCAGAACGGGCGTCGACGCTTTTCGCCTCGGTGGCGAGGAATTCGCGATCGTCATGTCCCGGGTGACCGAAGAGAGGGCTTACGAGCTCGCAAGCAAGATCGGCGTCGCCTTCGGCACCGAGATCGTCGCCACCCCTCACGGCCCATTGCGCAGCACCGTCAGCGGAGGCATCGGCTTTGGCGGCGCCAACGGCAACAGCCTTGGCGAGGTGCTGGCCGAGGCGGACGCAGCGCTCTATGCGGCCAAGCGCGCGGGCCGCAATTGCGTCGTCAGCCACAAAAGGATGGGCAAGGCCGAGCCGATCAAGCCGGCCTTGCGCTCAGCATAGTTTGCGAGACTATTCGGCGGCCCCCAAATAGTCCGACAGCGGTGGGCAGGAACAGACCAGGTTGCGGTCGCCGGCGACATTGTCGATGCGCGATACCGGCGGCCAGTATTTCGCCGCCATGTCTCCGGCGGGGTAGGCCGCTTCCAGGCGCGAATAGGGATGGCTCCACTGGCCGGCCAGCGCCTCCGCGGCGGTGTGCGGCGCATTGACCAGCGGATTGTCAGCCAGGGGCCACTCGCCCCTCGCAACCTTGGCCGCTTCGCCCGCGATGGCGATCATCGCCTCGCAGAAACGGTCGAGCTCGCGCTTGGGCTCGGATTCGGTCGGCTCCACCATCAGCGTGCCGGCGACCGGGAACGACATGGTCGGCGCATGGAAACCATAGTCGATCAGGCGTTTGGCGATGTCCTCGACACTGATGCCGGCGCTCTCCTTGAGCACGCGGGTGTCGAGGATGCACTCATGGGCAACGCGGTCGCTCCTGCCCTTGTAAAGGAGCGGGAAGTGTGGGGCGAGCCGTGTCGCGACATAGTTGGCCGAGACGATCGCCGTCTCGGTCGCCTGCTTCAGGCCGGAAGCGCCCATCATGCGGATGTACATCCAGGTGATGGGCAGGATGGAGGCGCTGCCGAAAGGGGCGGCGGCCACGGCATGCGCGGAGCCTTCGGTGACATGGCCCGGCAGATAGGGCTTCAGATGCGCCCTGACGCCGATCGGGCCGACACCCGGGCCGCCGCCGCCATGGGGGATGCAGAAGGTCTTGTGCAGGTTCATGTGGCAGACGTCGGCGCCGATGTCGCCCGGGCGGGCGAGGCCGACCAGGGCGTTCAGGTTGGCGCCGTCGAAATAGACCTGGCCGCCATGCTCATGGATGAGGGCGCAGAGATGTCGCGCGCCCTCTTCATAGACGCCATGGGTCGAGGGATAGGTGAACATCAGCGCCGCGAGGTTCCTGGAGTGCTCGTTGGCCTTGGCCCTCATGTCGTCCATGTCGATATTGCCGTCCTCCAGGCAGCGAACGACGACCACGCTCATGCCGGCCATCGCCGCGCTTGCCGGATTGGTGCCGTGCGCTGAGGACGGGATCAGGCAGACCGTGCGATGGCCCTCGCCGCGCGAGCGGTGATAGGCGCGGATGGCCAGCAATCCAGCATATTCACCCTGGCTGCCGGCATTCGGCTGGAGGCTTACCGCATCGAAGCCGGTAATCTCCGAAAGCCAGCCTTCGAGGTCATCGATCATGGCGCGGTAGCCTGCCGAGTGCGCGGCCGGTGCGAATGGATGCATGTTGGCGATTTCAGGCCAACTCACCGGCATCATCTCGGCCGCGGCATTGAGCTTCATCGTGCAGGATCCCAGCGGGATCATGGCGCGGTCGAGCGCCAGGTCCTTGTCGGCCAGCCGGCGCAGGAAGCGCATCATCTCGGTTTCCGACTTGTTCTCGTGGAAGACGGGCTGGGTGAGAAACTCCTTGCCGCGCGGCTTGCCTGGCATGGTGGCGGCGGCCTCCGCGCTCGGCTTGGCCCCAAACAGGGCGGCAATGGCCTCCAGGTCGGCTTCGTCAGAGGTCTCGTCGAAGGCGACGCCGACACGGTCGGCATCGATGACGCGCAGAAGCCGGCCGCCCTTTTCGGCGGCGGCGGCGATCTGTGCGGCCTTGCCCTTCGTCTCCACCGTCACCGTGTCGAAGCGGCTCGTGCCGATGACCGGCAAGCCGGCCGCCTTGAGACCGGCCGCCAGGCGGTTGGCCAGCGCGTGGATGCGCCCGGCGATCGCCTGCAGGCCGGCGGGGCCGTGCCAGATGGCGTAGGCTGTCGCCATATTGGCAAGCAGCGCCTGGGCGGTGCAGATGTTGGACGTCGCCTTGTCGCGGCGGATGTGCTGCTCGCGCGTCTGCAAAGCAAGCCTGTAGCCGGGACGGCCCTTGCTGTCGGTCGACTGGCCGACCAGGCGGCCGGGCATCAATCGGGTCAACTTGTCGGCAACGGCGCAGTAGGCGGCATGCGGGCCGCCAAAGCCCATCGGCACGCCAAAGCGCTGCATCGGACCGACCGCAATGTCGGCGCCGAGTTTCGCGGGCGCGTCGGTCAGCGCCAGGCCGAGCGGGTCGGCGATGAAGACGACCAGCGCGCCGGCCGCGCGCGCCTTTTCGATGGCCGCCTTGTGATCACCATAGACGCCGAAAGTGTCCGGCCAGGAGACGAGCAGGGCGGCTGTGTTGTCGTCGATCGTCTCGCCGTCGATCTCGATGCCGAGCGGCTCGGCGCGGGTGCACGCCACATCCAGCGTCTGCGGATGCGGCGTGCCGGCGAGAGCCACCTTGGTGCGCTTGTCGCGGTGATGGCGCAATGCGATGCCGATCGCTTCGGCGACCGCTGTCGCCTCGTCGAGCAACGAAGCCGACGCCACCGGCAGACCGGTCAATTCCGCGACCAAGGTCTGGAAATTGAACAGCATTTCCAGGCGGCCCTGGCTGATCTCCGCCTGGTAGGGCGTATAGGCCGTGTACCAGGCCGGGTTCTCGAACAGGTTGCGCTGGATGACCGGCGGCACGTGGACGCCGTGATATCCGGCACCGATGAAGCTCTTCAGCACCCTATTCCCGGCCATGGTCGCCGACAATTCGGCCAGCGCTTCGGCTTCGCTGGCCGGCGCGGGCAAGGATAGCGGCTGGTCGAGGCGGATCGATCTCGGCACGGCCTGGCTGATCAGCGTCTCGACCGAGGGCACGCCGATGACGGCCAGCATGGCTCTCACATCGGCAATGCCGGGTCCGATATGGCGGGCCGAGAAGGGGTAGGGTGCTGCGGTCATGTCAATGCGTCCTGATTTCAGCCGATATGGGCTTTGTAGGCGGCCTCATCCATGAGGCTGGCGAGCTGGCTTTCGTCGGCAAGCTTCATTTTCCACAGCCATCCGGCGCCGGTCGCCGCCGAATTGACCAACGACGGGTCGGACGAAAGCGTTGCGTTGGCTTCGGTGATCTCGCCGTCGACCGGCGCGTAGACGTCGGAGGCCGCCTTGACGGATTCGACCACGACGGCGGTGTCGCCCTTGGCGAGCTTCTTGCCTGTTTCGGGCAGTTCGACGAAAACGAGGTCGCCCAGCTGCTCCTGCGCGTAGTCGGTGATGCCGACGGTGGCGATGCCGCCTTCGACACTGAGCCACTCGTGATCGGCGGTGAAATAGGTCTTTGCCATCTGAAAATTATCCTTTGCGATAGCGGTGCGGGACGAAGGGCAGGGAAGAAACGTCGACAGGTATCTTCGTTCCGCGCACGTCGGCGAAAACCCGAGTTCCGGGTTTTGCCAGCGGTGTCGGGACATAACCCATGGCGACGGGATGGCCGGCAGACGGACCGAAGCCGCCCGAGGTGACGTGGCCGGCGGGATTGCCGTCGGCATCGAAGAGCGTGGCGCCGGTGCGCACCGGCTGGCGGGAATCCGGCCTCAGGCCGACGCGCTTCTGGGCGGAGCCGCGCTCGACGGCGGCGCGCAGCGCACCGGCGCCGATGAACGTGCCGTTGGCGCGGATGTCCTTCGGGATGGCCCACATCAGCGCAGCGCTTGCGGGATCGGTTTGCGCGGTGATGTCCTGGCCGTGCAGGCACAGGCCGGCTTCCAGCCGCAGGCTGTCACGGGCGGCAAGGCCGATCCATAGCACGCGCTCGTCTTCGAGCAGTTTCGCGACGAGACCGCGCGCGTCTGCCTCCGGCAGGCCGATCTCGAAGCCGTCCTCGCCGGTATAGCCGGACCGGCTCATGAACCAGTTCTCTCGCGGTTCAATGCCATGCATGAACAGCAGCGACCCGGTCTCGATACCGGCGCGGGAAAGCGCCGCCCAGGCCTCGGGACCCTGGACGGCGAGGAAGACCCGATCGAGCGGTTCGACCTCGACATCGAAGTCGGTCGCAAGCTCGCGCAAATGCTTCTCGTCGGCGATCGCGTTGCCGGCATTGGCGACGACCATGAAGTTGGTATCGCCCAGCCGGGTGACGATCAGATCGTCCAGGATGCCCGCGGCCTCGTTCAGGAAAAACGTCAGCTTCGACTGTGAAATTTCGAGCGCGCCCCCATCGATCGGACAGGCACGGTTGAGCAGGGGAATCGCGCCCGGCCCGCTGACCCTGAACAGTTTCATGTGCGAGATGTCGAACAGGCCCGCATGTTCGCGGGTGTGAAGATGCTCCTTCATGACGCCGGCCGGGTAGGTCAGCGGCATCGACCAGCCGGCAAAGGCGCCAAAGCGCGCACCG
Organism: Mesorhizobium sp. CA13; assembly: GCF_020165235.1. Taxonomy (NCBI): domain Bacteria; kingdom Pseudomonadati; phylum Pseudomonadota; class Alphaproteobacteria; order Hyphomicrobiales; family Phyllobacteriaceae; genus Mesorhizobium; species Mesorhizobium sp. CA13. The sequence goes on from NZ_JAIUHS010000008.1 coordinate 139,176, forward strand.
GCAGCTGCGTGGACGTCTTCGAGAGGAAGGTGTTTGGTGTCGCCCGTCATGTGTTCTCCAGAGTCGCACGCAATCGGTCGCGAATGGCGACCAGTCCGTGCCCCTCTGTCTGAAGCCTGAGAGACTCGCGCCCCGTAACTCTGTCGGCAGCGCTTACACCTTCGGCGCGGGGGCAGGCCCCGACTTTCCAGAGTGTCTTTCCCGTCTACGGTTCTTTTGCCTGAGAGATTTCGGGCGATTTCCCCTTCGGCGGCAGCTCTCGCTGCTCTCTCCCGCAAACAGGTAGGGCTCGCAAAAGCCCTCGACTCGTCATCCATAGCCCGTCAACGACGGATTGTCACCTGCATGCGACGTGCAAAATAAGATGGCGGCATCGTGCCGATTGCGATCAGATCCCGCCGTACCAGTCGTAGCCATTGTCTTCCCAATAACCGCCACGTCCGCCTCCTATGGCGGCGAAGCCGTCGACCAGCTCGATCTTGTAGAGATATTTCGGCATCTTGTAGCCGAGCTGGCGCTCGACCCGGACACGCAGCGGCGCGCCGTTCTCGACCGGCAGCGGCTTGCCGTTGACGCCGTAGGCCAGGATCGTCTGCGGGTGGCGGGCGTCGATGAGGTCGATGCTGCCGTAATATTTGATGTCGCCCGACAGGCTGCGGTCGATCGTGTCCAGGCAATGGAACATGACGTAGCGCGCCTCGGGTTTCACCACCGCCTGGTCGAGGACCAGCGACAGCGGCGTGCCGGTCCATTTGGCGATGCAGCTCCAGCCTTCGACACAATCATGGCGGGTGACCTGCGTTCGGCTCGGCATGTTCATGAGCTGCTCGCGGGTCAGCGACAGCGGCTTTTCGACCAGGCCCGAGACCTCCAGCCGCCAGTCGGCGAAGTTGTTGGCGAGCAGGGTCTTGTAGGTATCGTCGTCGGGTGACGTCACCCCGTTGGGGCGCATCGGCTGACGGATATCGGCTTCAGTGAACTCCGGCGCCAGCGAATCGCGGCCCGCGAGCAGGCGTTGCGCGCGGTGCGTGAGATCGTTGGCATTTTCGAGGAAGCTGCGCAGCCCGCCGCCCACGCCGAGCTGGCTGTCGAAGGCGTCGCAGCCTGAAAGCGTGATGCCGGAAAGGCCAAGGCTGGCCGCGGTCAGGAATTTCCTGCGGTTGATCTCGAATTTTGCCATGTCAGGCGCTCCTTTCGGAGGATTTTGCGTCATGCGGCGGATCGGTCCGATACCATCCGGTGACGATCGAGCGCAGTTCGTTGATCGGGCCGGCGGCCACGATCATCAGAATATGGATGATGAAGAAACCGACGAGCAGCACCATGACGGTGAAATGGATGGTGCGCGCAGTCTGCCGGCCGCCGAGCAGGTCGTTGAGGAACGGCAGCACCGCGTTCATGCTGGGCGACATTGCGAGCCCGGTGAGGATCATCAGCGGCAGCAGCACGAACAGCACGCCGCTATAGGCCATTTTCTGCAGCGTGTTGTATTCGCGAGTGTGGTGGAACTTCAACCTGGCGTGATTGGCGATATCCTGCGGCAGGCGCCTGAGATCGTCCAGGCGTGGGGCGAGATCGCGTCTGATGTGGCCGTTGACCAGGCTGGCGACCAGCCAAACAAGCAGCGTCGTCGTCAGCACCCAGGCGAAGAAGAAATGCACCACGCGGGCCGTGCCCAGATCGTAATAGGAGGGGATGGTCGCCCAGGACGGAAAGGCGCGGGGCGTTTCTTGTCCCGCCGGCCCGGACCAGCCGAGCACGCCGGTGGTGTCGAAGCGGTGACCCAGGATTTCTGTATAGCCGCGCGGCCCGGCATTCGTGTTCTCCGCGCCGATGGCGAAGACGGTGTTGTTGTAGTCGAAGCCGGACTGCTTGCCGAGATAGAGCTGCGGACGGGCGTTGAATATCTGGAGGCCGGAAAGCAGCATGAAGAACAGCGAGATGGCCCACAGCCAGTGCGTCAGCCGCGTCCAGGCCGATTGCCGGTAGATCAATGTCGTGGCCTTCGGAGCGTCACTGTCCGCGCTGGCGGCGGGTTGGTTCATGGCAATCGATTCCATCTGGTCTCGCTTCCTGGCCGTTCAATCCGGCGCGGCCGCTATTCGCATCATTCTCCTCCTGATACGTCGCCAGCCAAGCCGATGTTTCATCGATCACGAAAATATCAGATCGGCGCTCAAGGCCCGCCCAGGCTCACGGCGAGATTGACGGCGGCGGCGACGATGACCGTGTTGAAGAAGAACGACAGGATCGAATGAACAAGGACGACCCGGCGCATTTGGGTCGTCGAGATGTTGGTGTCGGCGGTCTGCGCCGTCATACCGATGACCGTCGAGAAGTACAGAAAGTCCCAGCCTTCCGGCCGCTTGTCGCCGGGGAACAGCAGCCCGCCGACCGGGATTTTCTTCTTGGTTCCGGCATCGACCAGGTCGCCGTCCATCCAGTACACATGCGCATAGTGCAACGCCGCCATGGCGTGGATTGTGAACCAGCCGAGGGGTATCGACAGCAGCGCGAAGGTGAGTTCGATGGGATGGCCCTTATCCTTCTGGTTGATCAGCAGGAACAATGAGACAAGGGCAACGCCAACGACGACCAGCGTTACGGCGAAGATGACCAGCACGGGCTGATCGGCGGCGCGCGCATTCTTGCTGAGATAAGTGCCGGTGAATTTGGGCATCTGGGCGACAACCAGCGTGACATAGGCGGCAAAAAAGGCGTTGGCGCCGATCGAATAGGCGAGCGGCGCATGAAGCAGCAGCGCCATCAGAAGCGCAAAGACGCCAACACAAGCCGACACCGCGAACAGCATGTGCCGGTGCATGGGTTTCCTGGACGGGATTTCGGCGGCCATGATGGTTCCGAATGGCGCTGGGCTTCTACTGCGGTGTGGCGGATTTCAGCGCCCGCCGCAAGATGCGGTCGAGTTCACCGAGAAACCGCGAGCGGTCTTGCGGTGCGAAGCTCGCATTGTAGCCCTTGCTTTCGCCGGTCTCGCGCAAATGCTGCTTCAAGTCGCGCATCGCCACCGCCATGCCGATCGTTTCCGGCGTGAAGGGACGTCCGGTCGGCCCCAATACATGGGCGCCGAGCGCCACCGTGCGTGCGGCCAGTGGAATGTCCGCGGTCACCACGATGTCGTTGGGTTTTGCGTTTTCGACGATCCAGTCGTCGGCGGCGTCGGCGCCCTTGGAGACGATGACATTGCGGATCATCGGGTCGCGGGAAGGGCGCAGGCCGCCATTGGAAACGTAGGTGACGACGACGCCGTGGCGCTCGGCAACCCTTTCCACTTCGGCTTTGACCGGGCAAGCGTCTGCGTCGACGAGGATGGCGGGTGCGGGCATTGTCTCTCCAAATGAGCATGGGGCCGGTAACCCGTCCGGCCCCATGCTCAAAATCTCATGATCGTCAGGCCGGAAGCGCTCCCGACCTCTTGGCGGTCCAGGTGGCGATATAGTCCATCAGGCCGGGGTTGAGGCAGTCGTAAGGTTCGAGCCCGATCGACTTCAGCTGGCCGCGAATGCCGTCCATGCGGCTTGGGTCGACACCGGATTCGATGATCGACGAGACAAAGGCGGTAAAGCCCGGCGGCGACCAGCCATCCTCCTCGAAGCGCTCGGGATGGATGAAGGACAGGCCCTTGAACGGATGGTCGCGTTCGACCGGTCCATGCATGTGGACGCCGCAGCCGGTGCAGGCATGGCGCTGGATCAACGCGCTCGGGTCCACCACCTTCAGCTTGTCGCCATTCTCGACAACAGTGACGTCGCCGGTGCCGGCTACCGCGACCACCGAGAAGATCGCCCCTTCGGGCTTCCAGCACTTGGTGCAGCCGCAGGCGTGGTTGTGGGCGATCTGACCCTTTACCTTCACCTTGACCGGATTGCTGGTACAGGCGCAGACCAGCGTGCCGCCGGTAAAGCTCGCACTCTCCCTGGGCAGACCATTGTCGATTTTCGGATGCAGTTTTTCCGCCATGCTTTTCTCCTCCCATTTTTGACCACAGAGGCCGGGGGCACGTTGCCCCCGACGTGTGGCTTTCTCAGTAAACCACGACACTCCTGATCGACTTGCCCTCATGCATGAGGTCGAAACCCTTGTTGATGTCCTCGAGCTTGAGCGTGTGGGTGATCATCGGGTCGATCTCGATCTTGCCGTCCATGTACCAGTCGACGATCTGGGCACGTCGGTGCGGCCGCGCGCGCCGCCGAAGGCGGTGCCCATCCAGGTCCGGCCGGTGACCAGCTGGAACGGCCGGGTCGCAATCTCCTGGCCGGCGCCGGCGACGCCGATGACCACCGACTTGCCCCAGCCGCGATGCGAAGCCTCCAGCGCCTGGCGCATCACCTTGGTGTTGCCGGTGCAGTCGAACGTGTAGTCGGCGCCGCCGATCTGGTCGGCGCCGCGCTTGGTCATGTTGACCAGGTAAGGCACGATGTCGCCGTCGATCTCCTTCGGATTGACGAAATGCGTCATGCCGAATTTTTCGCCCCAGGCTCGCCTGTCATTGTTGAGATCGACGCCGATGATCATGTCGGCGCCGGCAAGCCTCAGACCCTGGATGACATTCAGCCCGATGCCGCCGAGGCCGAAGACCACCGCGGTCGCGCCTTGCTCGACCTTTGCCGTGTTGATGACGGCACCGACGCCGGTGGTCACCCCGCAGCCGATGTAGCAGATCTTGTCGAAGGGCGCGTCGGGATTGACCTTGGCAACGGCAATCTCCGGCAGCACGGTAAAGTTGGAGAAGGTCGAGCAGCCCATATAGTGAAACAATTTCTCGCCCCCGATCGAGAAGCGCGAGGTGCCGTCCGGCATCAGCCCCTGGCCCTGCGTGGCGCGGATGGCGGTGCACAGATTGGTCTTGCGCGACAAACAGGACGGGCACTGCCGGCATTCGGGCGTGTAGAGCGGGATGACATGGTCGCCCTTCTTGACCGAGGTGACGCCCTTGCCGACATCGACCACCACGCCGGCGCCCTCATGGCCAAGAATGGCCGGGAACAGGCCCTCGGGGTCGGCGCCCGACAGCGTGAACTCGTCGGTGTGGCAGATGCCGGTCGCCTTGATCTCGACCAGCACCTCGCCCTCGCGCGGGCCGTCGAGGTCGACCTCCATGATCTCAAGCGGCTTTCCGGCAGCAACGGCCACGGCGGCGCGGGTTTTCATTTCTCTCTCCCAAAACTTACTTGCCGGGACGATCGCCCCGCCTTGCGATTGAAAATCATGCGGCCTTGGCCGGCCCCGCCGGGAACACGCCCGACATCACGGTAAAGCCTTTGATGCGCTTGACGCGATCGCACCAGCGCCGGATGGCGGGATAGTCCTGGCGCCCAATGCCGCCTTCCTCCGACAGCATGACATAAGGAAAACAGGCAATATCGGCGATGGTCGGATGATCGGCCGAGCAGATCCAGCCGCGGCCCTGCTGCTCGCCGAACCACAGATGCTCGTCGAGGATACGGAACAGCCGGTGCGCGCCGGCGCGCGCGGCATCGATGTCGAAATCGTAGAACAGCGCGTCGTGCAGGCGGGCGACCGACGCCGTCGAAGTGATGCCGTCGGCGAAGGCCAGCCACTGGCTGATCTCGCCGAGCAAAGCCGGGCTGTTCCGGGGATACCATGTGCCCGACGGATCGTATTTCGATGCGAGGTAGACCAGGATCGCCTGGGCGTCGCGCAGGATCAGCCCGTCATCATCGATGACCGGCAGTTGGCCGAGTGGATTGAGCTTCAGGAACCATTCCGACTTGTGCTCGCGGCCGGGGTAGAAGTCGACCGGCACGGTCTTGTAGTCGATGCCGAGAAAACTCATCAGCAGCCGCAGCTTGTAGCAATTGCCCGACAGCTCGTAGTCGTAAAGCGTGATCATCGGCTGCTCCTAGATGTCCAGCACGAGGCGTGCCGATTTGGCGCGCGAGACACAGGTCATGATCTTGGTTCCGGCCTTGCGTTCGGCATCGTTGAGGTAGACGTCCTGATGGTCAGGCTCGCCTTCGATCACGGTGGCGACGCAGGTGCCGCATGCGCCCTGCTCGCAGGATGACGGAACGTCGATGCCGTTCTCGCGCATCACCTGCATGATCGTCTTGCCGGCCGGCACCTGCAGCGTGACGCAGGAGCGCGCCAGCGCCACCTCGAAGCTCGAACTGTCGTCGATCTTGTTGGTGTTCTTGAAATATTCGAAATGGATGGCGGTATCCGGCCAGCCCTGCTCGGCGGCGATCTTGCGCGCGGCTTCCAGCATCGGGCCGGGGCCGCAGATGTAGAGGTGCATGCCGTCCCGGTAACCGGCGAGAATCCCTCGAAGCTCGGCGCCGGTCGCGTCCGGCGAAAGCCCGAGATGCGGCTTCAGCGCATCGCCGAGATGCTTCAGCCGATCGGCGAAAGCGAGGTGCTCTTCGCCTTGCGCGAAATAGTGAAGCTCGTGCGTCAGCTCCTGGTTCTTCAATGCCTGGGCCATGGCCAACAGCGGCGTGATGCCAATGCCGCCGGCGACGAACAGCGTCTTGATCGCATCACGGCGCAGCGGGAAATTGTTGCGCGGCTCGGAAATCGCCAGCACGTCACCCTCGCGCACGGTCTCGTGCATGCATTTCGAACCGCCCTTGGAATCGCGCTCCAGCTTGACGCCGATGACAAAGCTGTCGGTCTCGCCGGGGCCGTTGGTGATCGAATACTGCCTGATCTCGCCATTGGGCATGTGGACGTCGATATGGGCGCCAGGCTGGAAGGTGGGCAGCAGTCCCTTGACCGGGCGAAGCTCGAATGCGGCAACGCCGTCGGCCGCCTGCCATTTCCTCGCCACGCTGACGCGCAGCGCCGCCTTGCGGCCATGCGCGGTCACCGCGGGCATTTCGGAGAGTTCGGCCGACACCCTTTCGTAGACCGGTTCGATCGGCGCCGGCGAAGGTGCATTTGCCGCCTCCCGCTCGGCCTCATCGCGCAGCTTGGAAAGCCGCTCATTGTGATGGCGCAGGATGGCGATGCGCGCGGCTGCTTCGACCTCCTGATCGAGCACGCCACGGATCACCGAACGGTTTGAATCGACCGGCTGCACGAAGAACACGCCGCGCGTCTCGGCACTACCATCGTGCGAGCGCAGCGCCACCGCAAAATCCCGCGCGGCCTCGATGATGGTTTCCGCGCCCTCGCCTTCGATCGCTGCGTTGGGCTGAAAGCGATAGGCTTTCAGCCTTTCCACGACCTTGTCGGCCGGCGCGTTGACCGGAATTCCGCGCAAGACGAGCAGCTTGCCTTCGGTCAGCGCGGCAACATCCGGCACCTCGCCGCGAGGCTCCTCGGACGACCAGACAAGACCGTAGCGTTCGACCGCCGGGAAGGTGCGGTTGGTGATGGTGCGGGCCGGCGCGTCGGCAGGATGCGCGGGAATGTAGGTGCAGCCGGCGGTGCGGTTCGAATAACGCCAGCCGTGATACTGGCACTTCAGCTCGCGCCCGTCATTGATGCCGATCGACAGCCTGACGCCGCGATGCAGGCAGCGGTTTTCCCAGATGTTGACGTAGCCGTCATCGGCACGCCAGACGGCGAATTCCCGGCCGAGCAATTGACCATGGAAAACGTGGCGGTACGGCAAATCATGGGAAGCAGCGATCGGATGCCACTGGCTTCTGGCTTCTTCCAACATCAATCGTCTCCAAGAATCTCGTCAGGCCGCAACCGGAATGACACCGTAGGTCACGCCCTTCTGGCTGAGCCAGCGCCGGTAGGCGATGGCCGACTTGTCGGCCCGGATGGGCGTTTCGGCGCGCGGATCGAGCGGCAGGCGTTTGGGCACCTGGTTTTCCAGGATCGGCTTGTCCTGGCCGAAGATCGTCTGCTGAAAGCGCTTGATCACCTTGTCTTCATTGTCTTCGTCGAGCACGCAAAGCAGCATGTGAGCGCGCACGTGCTCCTGGTCGACCGGCTGCAGGAAGATGGCGATGACGTCGCGCCGTGCCTCGTCGACCGGGCTCGATTTATAGAGCACGGAGCAATAGGGGTGCGGCACGCGATAGACATAGTCCACGTCGGCGCCGCCACCGGAAGCCGTCGAAGCCATCGGCTGGAAGAAGCGGCAGCGTGTGGCCAGGATCTCGTCACGATCTACCGAGATCTCGACGTCGTATTCCTTGACCTCGGTGTGCGGCTCGACACCCAATATATCAGTATGGACATAGGGGAAGTGGCCCATGTCGAGAAAGTTCTCGATGGCGCGTGGTGCCGAGACGTTGACGCCAAACGTGGCCGCGTTGAGCTTGCGGCGGTCCGGCTCTTCATATTCCGGGATCGGAAACAGCTCGGCCGGTGGCGAGCCGAGCGAAGTCCAGACATAGCCGTAGGCGCTTCTTGCCGGCAGCCTGTCGGCGCCTGGAATACGATCCACCCCTTCTACATCGGGACGTGAGCGCCAGACGACGGGCTCACCATCCATATCGACCGCAAAACTGAGGCGCTCCTCGAGCAGAACGGTGTCCTGGACACCGCCGGGAACGGTCTCGGCGATCGCCCCTACGGGATGCCAGAGATTGAGGATCACGGGATCCGAGCATTTTGTCATCGTTTTATCCTCTGGATGCCCTCAGACGTCATCAGGCTTGTGCCGGTATCGCGCCATAGGTGACGGCCCGATCACGCAACCAGCGTCGGTAGGAAACCGACACGGCATCGGCACGGATCGGGGTCTCGGCACGCGGATCGAGCGGCAGGCGCTTGGGTACCTGGTTCTCCAGGATCGGTTTGTCCTGGGCGAAGATCAATTGCATGAAGCTGCGCACCGTTGCCGCCTCCATGCCTTCCTTAAGATAGCAGAGGTAAGGATGCGCGATGCAGTTTTCCTCGTCCACCGGCTGCACGAACAGGGTAATGACGTCGAGCCGGTCCTTCTGGATCGGGTTGCTCTTGTAGAGAGCCACCGTGTAGGGCCGGATCACCTTGTAGATATAATCGACGACAAAGCCTTGCTTGGCGGTCGGCGAAGCCACCGGCTGATAGAATTTGCACTCGGTCGCCAGCACTTCGTCCTGCGCTGTGATCTCAACCTTGTAGGGCGCGACCTCGGTATGCGGCTCCTCGCCGAGCCAGCCGGTATGAATGAAGGGAAAATGCCCCATGTCGAGAAAATTCTCGACCGCGCGGAGGCCCGACACCTTGACCGCGATCGAACCGCCGCTGACAAGATGCCGGTCTGCCTCATTGGCCTCGGGGATATAGATGATGTCGCGCGAAGGCTTGTCCAGACAGGTCCAGATGAAGCCATAACGCTGGGCGCTTTTCAGCGTGGCGCCCGTGTCGCTGCGAACGACTTCGATCTTGTTTGAACATTTGTGGACGGAGAGATCGACTCCAAGCAGGCATGTGGCAAACGGCGTATCCTGGCTTAGCGATTCCTGATCCGCGACGATGTGCCAATCGTTCAGAAGCTCGCGGTCAACGCAACGGGTTGCCATCGGCTTCCCTCCCAACTCGGCTAGCCCTTCACCATGAACCTAGCCCGACGTTTCGAGATGACGAAACCACAAGATTGGATACCAATCAACATTTTTTTGTCGTCCAAAATCCCTTTTTGTGTTGACAGATTATGATGATTGAATTCCGATATGGGAAAGCTGAACTTGGGATATGTCGTGTCCTGACGGGGCATGTCGCCATCACGAAAGCCTGCTGATCATGTCGTCGAAATGGCGGAGAACCATGCCTTGAGCAGCCGTTCCCAGACCATCGCGGATACGCTGACCCGCGCCATCATCGACCATCGCCTCGTGCCCGGCTGCAAGCTCGGCGAACGCGAACTCTCCGAAATATTCAACGTGAGCCGCATTGTGGTGCGCCAAGCCCTGATCCGGCTCGCCGATGACGGGCTGGCCCAGATCGAACGCAACCGCGGTGCCTTCGTCGCCAAGCCGAGCATGCAGGAGGCGATGGAGATCTACGACGCGTTGACGCTCGTCGAACAGGGCGTCGCAGCACAGCTCAGCGATCGCCTCGGGCCGGCCGGCTGGGCCGAGCTGCGCCAGCATGTCGAGCGCCAGCGCCAGGCTGTTGCCGCCGGCAACGATGCGCTGGCCGACGTGCTTGGCCAAGAGTTCCATACCGTGTTCGTACGCCTCAGCCGCAACAAGGTCATGCAGGAAATCCACGCGCAGCTGGTGCGCCGCACGACGCTGCTGCGCTCCCTCATTTCAGCCGATTTCGACTATTGCAATCTGCTGGACGACCACTCGCGGGTCGTCGACCTGCTGGAGAAGGGCCGGCTGAAACCGGCCATGGACCTGATCGACACCCACCACCGCGCGGTGGTGCGCGGCTACATCATGGATCGCGCAGTGTTTCCAGAGATGACGCCTGCCGAAGCGCTGGCGCCCTATCTCGACGGCAAGGCCGACGGCGCGACTGTGCCGCTGCGAAGGTTGTCGAATGCGTCCGGCGACGGCGACGCGGCAACGCATCTCCACCTCCATCTCCCCAGAACAGACCGGGCACCGACAAGCCGGGCATCAACAAAAAAGACCAACAGAGGGCTACCATCATGAACAAATTGACGAGACGCGAATTCCTGAAATACAGCGGCGCGGCCGGCGCGGCTCTTGGCGCGGGAGCGCTAAGCACCATCGCACAGGCGCAGGAGGTGCTAAAGATCGGCGCCGTCTACGTCTCGCCGGTCGCCGAGATCGGCTGGACCAAGCAGCACAGCCTCGGCGTCGAGGCCATCAAGGCCGAATTCGGCGACAAGGTCGAGCTCACCGTCATCGACAACATCTTCATGCCGCAGGACGCCGAGCGTGTCTTCCGCGAACTGGCCAGCGCTGGTAACAGGCTTATCTTCGGCACAAGCTTTTCGCATGGAACGCCGATGCAGAAGGTGGCGCCGCGCTTTCCCAAGGTGGCGTTCGAACACTGCTCGGGCATCGTCCACCTCGCCAATCTGGGAACCTTCGAAGCGAAATATTACGAAGGCACCTTCGTCGCCGGCGCGGCGGGCGGCTACATGTCCAAATCGGGCAAGATCGGTTTCATCGGCGGTTTTCCTATCCCCGACATCGTCGGTCCGGCAAATGCGCTGCTGCTTGGCGCGCAGAGCGTCAACCCAAACGCGACCTGCAACACCATCTTCCTGAATTCCTGGTTCGACCCGGGCAAGGAGAAGGAGGCGGCCAAGACGCTGATCTCTCAAGGCTGCGACGTGGTCTGCTCGATGACGGACACCGCAACCGGCGTACAGGTCGCCGGCGAAGGCGGCGCCTGGTCGATCGGCTATGCCAGCGACATGTCGAAATTCGCCTCGGGCAAGCAGCTGACCTCTTTCGTTCTCGATTGGACCAGCGACTATGTCGGCGCAGCCAAAGCCGTGGCCGCTGGTACCTGGAAGCCGGAAGTACGCTGGGACGGATTGGCGGCCGGCGTGGTGAAAATGGCCCCCTACAATGAGGGTATCCCCGCCGATGCGCGCGCCAAGCTCAAGCAGCTCGAGGCCGACATCGGCAGCGGCAAGCTTCATCCCTACGCCGGGGAGCTGAAGGATCAGGACGGCAACGTCAAGGTTGCCGCCGGTTCGGTTCTGGCCGATGACGACATTCGCGGCATGAACTGGTTCGTGAAGGGGATGATCGGCAGGCTGAGCTGATCGCCGTAAAAGTGCCGGGAGACGCCCAAGTCCATATCTTCGGCGTCTCCTTGCCTGGTTCCCGTCCAACCTCGCTTCACGCCACGGCAGGACCCGCCATGCATCCGCGACTAGAACTGCGCAACATCTGCAAGCGTTACCCCGGCGTCGTCGCCAATGACGATGTGTCGCTCTCGATTCAACCCGGCGAGATCCATGCCGTGCTGGGCGAAAACGGCGCCGGCAAATCCACTCTGATGAAGATCATCTACGGGGCGACGCAAGCCGATTCCGGCGAGATCTTTTGCGATGGCAATCCGATCGCCACGCACACCCCGGCGATGTCGCGCGCGCTCGGCATCGAAATGGTCTACCAGCATTTCGCGCTGTTCGAATCCGTTTCGGTGGTCGAGAACATAGCGCTCTCGGCCAGCAGTGCGTACGACCTGCCCTTGCTCGCCGACAAGATCCGCGATCTGTCACGCCGCTACGGCATGCCCATCGACCCGCATCGCCAGGTGCACGACCTGTCGGTCGGCGAGCGCCAGCGCGTCGAGATCGTGCGCTGCCTGCTACAGTCGCCGAAACTGCTGATCCTCGACGAGCCGACCTCGGTGCTGACGCCCCAGGCGGTGGTGAAGCTGTTCGAGACGCTCCGCCAACTTGCCGCCGAGGGCTGCAGCATCGTCTATATCAGCCACAAGCTCGACGAGGTCCAGGAGCTCTGTGATACCGCCACCGTGCTGCGCAACGGCAAGGTCACCGGTACCGCGCGCCCGAAGGAGACGACATCGCTGGAGCTTGCCCGCATGATGGTGGGTTCGAAGCTGCCTGAAATGCATGTCGGCCCGCCGACGCCAAGCGACAGACCGGTGCTCGAGGTCAACAGGCTTACGGTAAAGGCCCGGGATCATTTCGGCGTCGACCTGAAGGACGTTTCCTTCAAGGTGCATGGCGGCGAGATCGTCGGCCTGGCCGGGGTTTCCGGCAATGGCCAGGCCGAGCTGATCGCCTTGCTCAGCGGCGAGCGCATGCATGAGCGCAGCGACGCGATCCGGATTTGCGGAACCGGCGCAGCCCGCCTTCGCCCGCACGAGCGCCGCAAGCTCGGCGTTGCCTTCGTTCCCGAAGAGCGGCTCGGGCGCGGCGCCGTGCCCTCGCACACATTGTGGGAGAATGCGGTGCTGACCGCGCACCGCTTCGGCACGGTGCGCAACGGGCTGGTCGACCGGCGCCGGGCCAAGGCGTTCGCCGCCGGCATAATCGACAGGTTCAAGGTCAAGGCCAACGGGGCGCAGGCGATCGCGCAAAGCCTGTCCGGCGGCAATCTGCAGAAATTCATCGTGGGGCGTGAAATCGCGCTCCAGCCGAAGCTCCTCCTGGTGTCTCAGCCGACCTGGGGGGTCGATGTCGGCGCGAGCGCCTTCATCCGGCAGACCATCGTCGATCTCAGCCGCGCCGGCGCGGCGGTGCTCGTCGTCTCCGAGGAACTCGACGAGTTGTTCGAGATCTGCGACCGGCTGCTGGTCATTTGCCAAGGGAAGGTTTCCCCGCCGCTGGAGCGCAAGACGACCGATCGCGAGGAGATCGGACTTCTGATGACGGGCCGCGGCATGGGCAACGGCGCGTTGGCGAACGGAGGTGGCAACAATGCGCTTCAGGATTGAACAAAGGCCGGAGCCCTCCTCGCTGATGCGCGTCGCCGCGCCGGCACTGGCGACCCTGTTGACCGTCGTCGTCGGATCGATTTTCTTCGCCTCCCTCGGACATGATCCGCTGGCTACTCTCCATGCCTTCTTCATCGAGCCGCTCTCTTCCCTGAACGGCGTGTCCGAATGGCTGCTCAAGGCCTCGCCGCTGATCCTCATCGCTTGCGGGCTGGCGGTCGGCTTCCGCGCCAATGTCTGGAATATCGGCGCCGAGGGCCAGTTCACCATGGGGGCAATCGCGGCCAGCGGCGTGGGGCTTTTCTGGCCGAACCCCGAAAGCGTGCTGCTGTTGCCGCTGATGTTCATCGCCGGCATGGGCGCCGGCATGGCCTGGGCGGCAATCCCCGCCTTTCTGCGCGCCCGCATGAACACCAACGAGATCCTGGTCACGCTGATGATGACCTATATCGCGACGCTGTTTCTGTCCTATCTGGTGCACGGACCGTGGCGAGATCCGGCCGGCTTCAACTATCCGCAGACGGCGCTTCTGCCGACGGCGGCCCTGTTCGAATCTTTTGACCCCTCCTATCGGCTCAACCCGTCGATCTTCATCACGGTCGTTGCCGTGCTTCTGATGTGGCTGTTCACCGACCGCAGCTTCCTCGGCTACAAGATGTCGGTGAGCGGGGCTGCACCGCTTGCCGCCCGCTATGCCGGCTTTCGCGAATCGGCTGCGGTCTGGATCGGCCTGCTGGCGGGAGGTGCCGCGGCCGGCATCGCCGGCATGGCGGAAGCCGCCGGGCCGCTCGGGCAGCTCTCGCCTCAGATTTCGCCAGGCTACGGCTTCGCGGCCATCATCGTTGCCTTCGTCGGACGGCTGAACGCCTTCGGCATCGTGCTTGGCGGGCTGTTGATGTCGCTGCTTTTCCTCGGCGGCGAAGGTGTGCAGATGACGCTCGGCCTGCCTTCGGCCCTGACGCGGATCTTCCAGGGCATCCTGCTGTTCTTCCTGCTCGCCGCCGATTTCTTCATCTTCTATCGCGTTCGGCTGGTGCGACCCGTCCTGCACACGCATGCGCTGGAGACGGCACGATGAGCGGATTTCGGATCGTGCGGGAGATAGCCTGATGGACCTGTTCATCGCCATCTTCACCGGCACCGTCATTGCCGCCACACCGCTGATCTTCGCGGCGCTCGGCGAACTCGTGGTGGAGAAGTCGGGTGTCCTCAATCTCGGCATCGAAGGCATGATGCTGATGGGCGCCGCATTGGCATTCTGGGCCGTCACCGCAGGCTATCCCATGCCTGTCGCGATCCTGGCCGGCGCGTTGGCGGGTGCCGCCGCCTCGCTGCTGTTCGGCGTTCTGGCGCTGACGTTCCTGACCAACCAGTATGCAGCCGGCCTGGCGCTGGCGATCTTCGGTTCGGGCGTCTCGGCCTTCCTCGGGCGCGGCTTCGGCAGCGAGCCTATCGAGGCACTGCGCCGCCTCGACATCCCCGTTCTGTCCGATCTGCCACTGATCGGTCCGCTACTGTTCCGCTTCGATCCAATGGTCTATCTGGCCCTGCTGATGTTCGTCGCCATCAGTTGGTTTCTCTACCGGACCAAGGCTGGCCTGGTGCTGCGCACGATCGGCGAGTCGCCGCAGACATCGCATGCGATCGGCTACCCCGTGATCAGGATCCGCTACATGGCCGTGGTGTTCGGTGGGCTGATGGCAGGCCTGGCAGGCGCATATTTGTCGGTCGCCTACACGCCGCTCTGGGTCGAGAACATGACCGCCGGCAAGGGCTGGATCGCGCTTGCGCTGGTGGTCTTCGCCACCTGGCGGCCGCTACGCATCCTGCTTGGCGCGTGGCTGTTCGGCGGCATGACGATCCTTCAGCTGCAAGGTCAGGCGCTGGGGCTGGACATGCCGTCCGAACTGTTGTCGGCGCTGCCGTATCTCGCGACCATCATCGTGCTGGTGCTGATCTCACGAAACCGCCAGATGCTGGCCCTGCACTTCCCGGCCTCGCTGGCAAAACCCTTCCGCCCGACCAGTTGACCTTCTGCGAAATGCTACTTCTCTTGCTGGAGAAGGCTCAAGTCGATTTCGGTAATATGCCAGCGACCCAGATTGGCGGTATAGAGTTTGTCGCCCTTGAAGGCGATGTTGGTGGGGTGCGCCAACGTGGTTGCGGCGGGATCCTCGATCAGCACTTCGAGACCTCTGTTCTTTTGCCAGCGATAAATCCGGCTGGGCTCATAACATGAGATGAACAAGGAGCCGTCGGGCGCAAAGGCAACTCCGTCCGGAACATTGTGCACGCCTTCGACGACGATCTCACGAGCCCCCGCCGTCCCGTCAGAGAGGACCGGTACATAGCTGACGCACGGCGCGTCGCTTTCCACCACGTAGAGACCACAACCGTCCGGCGCCATCGCCATGCCATTGGCGAACGACATGGGCTCGCTGCACCAAAGACCGCCCTCGCCCGTCTTGAGGTCGTAGCGAAAGATGCCGGAGCGATTGTCCTGGCCAACGCTGTCCGAAACGAAGAGCCAGCCCCTCGCCTCGTCGACGATCGGATAGTTCGGCACGCGAATGCCGGCCGACGCGAAGCGCTCCATGCGCGCTGTCGCGACGTCCCAGCGGAAAATCGCGGCATGCCTGAGATCGCAGGCAAAGCAGTTTCCCGCGCTGTCGAAAGCAATGCCGAGCAGAAAACCGTCGGTGCCGCCCATGCGCTCGACCGAGCCGCCATCGGTGGCCAGCCGCAGCAGGTCTCCGGTTTCGGTGCCGCACCAGATCGAGCCATCGAGGTGGACGGCGACGCCCTCCGGATGCGCGACGCGCGGGCTGGTGAAGATGCCATCGAAGAAAACGCGCGCGGCTGATATGTCGAGCAATGGTTTTGCCATGGGGTCTCAGCTTTCGACAAGCGTCGTCTGCGCGGCGATGCAGCGTTCGACCATCGCGCGGTCGGCTTTAAGAATCTCGGCGATCAGCGCGCCGCGCTCCTTGGCGCTGACGAACTCCAGACGGCGCAGGCCGAGCGGGTCGATGCGGTTTCGCAAGGTGGCGAGCGTGCCGTCGGAAGGCAGCGAGACCTCGCGGCAGTCGGGATCGAACGACACCGCAAATCCGGTGGCGTCACGGATCCGCTGCTGCGTGACGCCAGGCATGGTTTCGACAACGATCAATTCCCTCGAAGTCTGATCGAGCCGGAAGACACAGAGATCGGTGAAGACCAGCGCCCTGCCGGTGCGATAGCCCATCGGCGCGCGCTCGGCCGGAGTCAGCAGCCCGCGAGCCGAGCTGACGATTTCGACCTCATTTACCAGCGACTGGATCGAGTGGCGGGGGATGTAGAGCAGGTAATCGCGGTGCATGTTGGCAACATCGGCCATGCCGCCTTGCCCCGGCAACCGGATGAGGCCGCCGCTTGGTTTGCGCAGTGCGATCGTGTTGACCCGGCCGCGCCGGTCGACCTGTGCCGCGCCGACGATCTCGTGCGTCACCGCGCCGGCCTGGTAGTAGGTCGAGTAGGTGTCGTCGCCGCCGGCATGCGCCACCGCCGTTTCGCAATCGAGGCTTTCGATCAGCGACAGGACCATCGGGCTCGGCGCGATGTCGAGATGGCCGCAGCTCATCGTCGCGATGATCATGTCCGGCGCGTGCGTCGCCTTGGCCAGGCGGTATGCGACATTGGCCAGCGGCGAGACCGCACCCGCGCTGGCGAAGCTCTCATTGTCGAGTTCGGCAGCGATGCGGGCGGCGATGATCTCGTCGACGGACGCTTTCTTCTCGGCGTGCGCGAGCGCGGGCATGGCGAGCACTGTCTCAGCGCGTACCTTCGCGGCGATTTGCAACGGCTTCGGCACCCCTTCGGACGGCGGTTGCAGATTGTCCGCCAAGGGCATTTCCCCGGCCGCGAACGCCTCCGACAATCGCTGATAATCGGTGACGTAAAACGGCAGACAGGAGGCCGGATAAGCGCCGCCCGGCGCCAGGGCAATGGCCGAAACCTGATTGCGGGTCAGCACGCTCTGGCGGCCGTCCCGGCGCAGCGTCCCGACCGGAACGATTTCCTCGACCGTGACCAGCACCTGGCGCGCCGCACCCGCCATGGCGAAGTCCAGCGCGCGGGGCCCGATGATCTGCACATTGCCGCTTTCATCCGCGCGCTGGGCATGGACGACGAATGTGTCGAGCCGCAGCGGCGGGACGAATCCGTTTTCGGTACCGGCAATCGGATCAGGTCTGGCGCTCGCTCCCGGCACGCGCGCCAGCATGTCCGATCCCAGCGGAAGCTGGAACGACATCGAGGGCAGGTTCTGCTGCGCCGCCCGCAGCGCCTGGATCATGGCCAGTGCCGTCCAATCGCGAACCGGTATCGCGCCGCTCTCGGCGGCTGCGCGGAATTTTGGCGGCAAGCCGAAAATGTCGAGGCTGGAGAAACAGAGGTCGATCTCAGCCACGGCATGCGCCTCGAGCAGCAGTTCGAGGGGCAAGCCGCCGGCCCAGCAGATGTAATGCAGATCCTTGACGTCCGACCGGGCTATCGCACGCAGCAATGCGATCGGCAGCCGGGCGAAATGGTGACCGCCGACGCCGAGCAAGTCGCCATGGCCGACCATCGCTGCCAGTCCCTCGACATCCGTGAAGCGCGGCCGGTTCGGCTTGACCAGGGACATTGCGGCACGGTTCGTCATAGCGCGGATGCCTCGATGCGATAGCGGGTGACGAACGGCTTTTCCGGCGAGAATTCGAGCGCGGTCGCAATGCCGGATTGTGCGATCGGATTGTCGGCCAACGCCGTCGCCGGGCCGAGCCCGAAGGGCGAGCAGATCGGCTCGATGCCGATGGCGAGATGGCGCTCGCTCCAGGGTGCCGCCTTGCGGCCGCGATTGGAGTACCAGAGCAGAAGGCTTGGGAAATGCTCCTTCTGCCAGGAGAGGTCCACCCGGTAGCCCTCCTCGTGGTTGACAAGCGCCGCCGCACCGTCGGTGCCCTCGATCTGCAGCAACTCCTCCGTAGCGGCAGCCAAAGGCAGCCGCGAGGCATCGACCGCTTTGCCGTTGCGCGACGGCACGGCTGTCAGTTCAAAGAACGTCTTGTTCCGGGCAAACAGCGCAGCACCTGGTTCGACATCATGCGGATAGGTGCGGCCCTCGTCGAAGCCACCGAATTGCAACGTGGCTGCACCCGTCTCGAACGGCAGCCGGAACACCGGATGCAGGCCGATCGGCAGGCGGCAGGCACGGCGAACGACGATCTTCAACACGATGTCGATGGCGGGCGCCAACGGGTCGGGCCGCACGGTCCGTTCAACGCGCTCGACCGGACTTCCCTCGGGATAGGTAAGCGTCAGCGACAATGATCCGCGACTACTGGGACGCCATGTCCACTCGTGATTGGAGCTATGGCCATGGATTTCTTCGCCTGCTTCCGGCGGACCCATCGCCCGCGCCCAGTCCTCGGGCCATCCATCGGCCGGCACCGAATAGCCGAAGGGCACGCAGGGCCATTCGCCGCGAAGCTTGCGCAGGATGCCTGGCAGTGCTTGCGCCCGCGGTTCGTTCGACCACGGCGCAATGTGCATCGGCGAGATCTGCCGACCGTCCTCCAGAATGAACGTAACCGGCGCCAGCATCGCGCCAAGCCGCTGGACAGTCAGCGCGCCATGCGCCCAGGCCAATCCGCGATAGTCGTCGCCCGCGTTCACGGCCCGCCCTTCTTTGCCTTTGTCGTGCTCCGCTCGGCGAACTCCCTGACGCGCTGCTGGCCGATCTCGCTTCGGTAGAGCTCACCCAATATGTTGCGCTCCATGGCGAGACCCTCCGCCAGATCGCCTGACACGGCATGCGCCGCCAAGACCTTCAGACCTTCGATTGCTGCGGCCGGCTCCGCCGCGATCATTGCGGCCAATTCCAACGCGCGCGGCATCAGCTTCTCGACATCGACAATTTCGTTAACCAGACCCGCATTGACGAATTCCGAGGCCGGCACGATGGCGCCGGTCATCAACAGGAAATTGGCGCGGTTGCGGCCGAGCTTGGTCACGCTGCGTTGCGTGCCGCCGCCGCCCGGGATCAGCCCGAGCTTGATCTCCGGCAGGCCGAGCTTGGCGAACTGATTGGCGATCACGAGGTCGCAACACAGCACCAGCTCCATGCCGCCGCCCAGCGCGAAGCCGTTGACCGCCGCGATCACCGGTTTGCGGTTGTTCTCGATGGCTCCGTACATGCGTGTGCCGGCAGCCTGGAAAATGTCGAACTCCGGTCCGGTCTGTGCGGCATATTCCTTGATGTCGGCGCCGGCCATGAAGCCACGTCCCTCGCCGGTCACCACGATTGCGCCGACGCTCGCATCGCCCGACAGCGCCTCGAAAACCTCGGTGATCTCGCCTTGCATCAGCCGGTTCATGGCGTTGAGCTGATCGGCGCGGCGGAAGGTGACGACGGCGACGCGGCCCGCGGTTTCGACCGAGAGTGTCTGGTAGGCTCGCATGGTCAGGCGGCGTCCACGGTCATGTCGCCGGACGCCTCCAGGGCGGCGATCTCGTCCTTCGAGAGGCCGAACTCGGCCAGGATCTCGCGACCGTGCTGGCCGACCAGCGGCGCCGGCCGTTCGATGGTCGCGGGCGTCTCGCTCATCTTGACCGCGGGTGCGACCACCCGCACCTTGCCGCCGCGCGGATGGTCGTAGCTGGTGATCATGCCCATGTGCTTGACCTGCGGGTCCTCCGCGGCGCGGCGGATATCCTTCACCTCGGCGCACCAGATGTCGGCTGCCAGCAGCCGCGCCAACAGATCCTGCGTGGCGAATTTCCTAGTCTCGGCATTCACCTTCTCGAAGACCTCATCGCGCTTGTCGAACAAAGTCTTGAGATCGTCGTAGATGGCAAGCTGCGGCGCCTCCAGCACTCCATACAGCGTCTTGAACGGGCTCATGGCGATCGACACGTAGCCGCCGTCGCTGGTCTCGTAGATGCCGAACGGCGCCTGCATGCCGGGATGGCCGATGCCGGAATTCGGCCGCACAAAATCCTGACCGAGGTTGAGCACGGCGACATATTCCTGGTTGAGATGCGCCAAGAGGCCGGCCAGCAAGTTGACCTCGATCTTTTGGCCCTTTCCCGTCTTCTCGCGATAATAGAGCGCCGACAGGATGCCGTAGACCATGTTCATGGCGCCGATCTGGTCGGCGAGGCCGGCGCCGGCGGGAACCGGGGCCTGGTCGCCGCGGCCGGTGTTGGCGATCAGCCCTGCGAGCCCCTGGATCAGCATGTCCTGGCCGGGGCGCTCGACATAAGGCCCTTCCTCGCCATAGCCCGAGCCCGAGCAATAGATGATGCGCGGATTGACGGCCCTGAAGTCCTCATAGCCATAGCCGAGCTTGGCCAACACGCCTGGGCGGAAATTCTGCACCACAACGTCAGCGCTTTTCGCCATCTCCATGATGATGGCATGCACCTTGCGGCTCTTCAGGTTGAGTGCGATCGAACGCTTGTTGCGGTTCCAGGCGAGGAAGTTCGGGCTCTCCGAACCGCCGACCCACTTGGCGAAAAAGGTCATGCCACGGAACATGTCGCCGGCGCCGGCGCGCTCGATCTTGATGACATCGGCGCCCATGTCGCCGAGCAGCTGGGTAGCGAACGGCCCCTGCAGCAGATGGCTGAAATCGAGGATGCGGACGCCTTCGAGGGCCTTGTTCATGTCATGTCTCGTTTCAAAATTTTCAAAGCAGTTCGGGAACGTAGCGCGGTGCCGCCGTCAGCCCGCCATCGACGCGCAGGTCGGTGCCGGTGGTGAAACCGGCGGCATCGGAGGCAAGATAGACGGCGGCCTCGGCCACTTCCGAAGGCTCGCCGATACGGCCGAGCGGATGCATCTTGACCCAGGCCTTGGCGAGATTGCCGCCGATCTCCTTGATGAGTTTATCGTTCATCGGCGTGTTGATGGTGCCCGGCGAGATCGAATTGACACGGATGTTCAGCGGGCCGAATTCAACCGCCATCTGGCGTGTCATCGCCATTACCGCGCCCTTGGCGCCGGCATAGGCGGTCCAGCCATCAAGCCCGATATGGCCCTGGGCGGAGGCCATGTTGATGATCGAGCCCGATTTCTGCGCGATCATGTGCGGCAGCGCGTATTTGCAGCCGCGAAACACGCTCGTTAGGTTGACTGATATCAGCCGGTGCCACTGCTCGTCGGTCATCTCGTGCACCGGCATGCCGCCAATGGCGATGGCCGCGTTGTTGACCAGTATGTCGAGGCGTCCCGTCTTTTTGACGGCGCTGTCGATGAGGCCTGAAATGTCGGCCTCCTGCGAGACGTCGCAATGCAGATAGTCGGCGCGGTGGCCGGCAGCGCGAAGCGCGGCCGCGAAATCCTCGCCCGCGCTGTCGGCGATGTCGCCCAGGAAGACATGCGCCCCTTCGCGCGCCATCGC
This sequence comes from Mesorhizobium sp. CA13, assembly GCF_020165235.1. Taxonomy (NCBI): domain Bacteria; kingdom Pseudomonadati; phylum Pseudomonadota; class Alphaproteobacteria; order Hyphomicrobiales; family Phyllobacteriaceae; genus Mesorhizobium; species Mesorhizobium sp. CA13. Next base: position 160,871 of record NZ_JAIUHS010000008.1, read on the forward strand.
CTGCGCGATCGCGTGGCCGATGCCGTCAGCCGCACCAGTGATGACGGCGATTTTTGCTTCAAGACGAGCCATCTTCAGCCTCCATTCGCACGCCGGCGTTTCGCTTCATCGAGGGCGACCGCGGCAATGATGATCATGCCGGTGATGACCAGCTGCCATTCGGTCGGCAGGCCAAGCCCGCGCAGGCCGTTGGACAGGAATTGCAAGATCAGCACGCCCAGCGCCATGCCGGTCAGGCTGCCGATGCCGCCGGCAAGGCTGACCCCGCCGAGCACGGTGGCGGCAACCACCTGGAATTCGAAATTCAACCCCGCCGTATGCTGCGCCGAGCCGACGCGCGCGGCCAGGATGATGCCGGCGACCGTGGCCAGCAGCGCGCTGATGATAAAGCAAATGAACTTGACCCGCCGCACGTCGTAGCCTGCAAGGCGGGCCACTTCCTGATTGCCGCCGACGGCATAGATTTGCCGTCCGAACGGCCGGTGCTGCATCATGTAGGCGAAGGCGGCGAGCAGGACGATGGCGATGACAGCCGAATAGGGGATGATGTTGAAGAGCCGGCCATCCGACAGGGCAATGAAGCTGTCGAGGGCGGCATCGTCCGGGATCGCGCGCTGGCCGGTGTAGAGATAGACGCCGCCGCGCATGATGAACATCGTGCCCAGCGTCACGATCAGCGAGTTGATGCCGGCATAGGCGGTGAGATAGCCGTTGACGACACCGATGATCAGCCCGAACAACAGCGCGCCGCCGACGCCGAGCAGCAGCGAATTGGTGTCGTTCATGATGATGATCAACGGCAGCGCAATGGTCGCCAGCAGCGAGCCGATCGAAATATCGACCTCGCCGGAAATGAAGACGATGGCGCAGCCAATGCCGGCGGTGAGCGCGAGCGAGGCCTGGCCAAGCACATTGGTCATGTTGCGCACGGAGAAGAAATTCTCGACGGTGACGGAGAAGAAAGCCAGCACCAGCACGAGGCAGACCAGCAGCGCCAGTTCCTGCCGGGCAAAGAACCGCGCCAGCACGGACGGCTGGGCTTTCGCGGAGACTGTATTTGCAAGGCTCATGGTTTATCCGATCGCCGCATTGAGGATCTTCTCCTGCGTGGCTTCGTCACGCGGCATGATCGCGGTCAGGCGGCCTTCGCACATCACCGCGACCCGGTCGGCAAGACCGAGCAGCTCCGGCATCTCCGACGTCATCATGACGACAGCCAGGCCTTCGCCGGCGAGCCGGTCGATCAGGGCGAATATCTCCGACTTGGCGCCGACATCGATGCCGCGGGTCGGCTCGTCGACGACGATCACTTTCAGGCCGCGCATCAGCCAGCGTGAGATCAGCACCTTCTGCTGGTTTCCGCCCGACAGGTTCTTCACCTCTTGGAACAGGCTGGGCGTCTTGATGCGGAAGCGGTCGACATAATCCTGCACCGCTTTGTGTTCCCTGGTCTTGTCGACGAAACCCATGCGGGCGAAGGCGCCGAGCGAGGCGAGGCTGGCATTCTGGTAGACAGGCAGCTCGCCCATCAGCCCTTCGCTCTTGCGATCCTCGGTGAGCAGGCCGATGCCTAACCTGACGCCGGTGCGCGTATCGTGCGGCGAGAGGCGTTGACCGTCGACGGTGATCGTGCCCGAAGTGATCGGATCGTAACCGACGATCGCCTTGGCGAGTTCGGTGCGGCCGGCGCCCATCAGCCCGAAGAAGCCGAGCACCTCGCCGGCGCGCGCCTCGAACGACACATCGTTGAGCTTCTTCGCCGTGCCGAGCTTGTCCACGGACAGGGCTATCTTGCTAGCTGGCGCGCCGCGCTTGCGGGGAAACAGATTTTCGATGCGCCGGCCGATCATGTCCTGAATCAGCGTGTCGTTGGTGTGTTCGCCAATCGGCTTGGTCGAGATGTGGCGCCCGTCGCGCAGCACCGTCACCGTGTCGGCGATCTCGAACACTTCGTCGAGCTTGTGGCTGACATAGACCACCGCGATGCCGAGGCTGGCCAGCCGGCGGATGACTGTGAACAGCAGCGAAACTTCGTTCGGCGTCAGCGAGGATGTCGGCTCGTCCATCACCACCACGCGGGCCTCATGGGCGAGCGCGCGGGCGATCTCGACCATCTGCTGCTGGCTGACCGGCAGCGAGCCGGTGCGCGCCGCCGGATCGACATTGAAGCCGATGCGGTCGAAGAGCGCGGCTGAATCGGCGCGGATCTTCTTCCAGTCGATGGAGCCCGTCCTGCCGGTCGGATAGCCTTCCAGGAAGATGTTCTCGGCAACGGTGAATTCGGAGATCAGCGCGATCTCCTGGAACACGACCTTGATGCCTTCTTTCAAGCTGTCGCGCGGCGACTTGATGTCCACCTCGCGTCCGCGCATGCGGATGGAGCCGGCATCCTTGCCGTAGACGCCGGCCATGATCTTGATCAGCGTCGACTTGCCGGCGCCGTTCTCGCCCATCAGCGCATGGATCTTGCCGGGCTCCAGGGTGAAGTCGACATTGTCGAGCGCCACGACGCCGGGAAAGCGCTTGCCGATGCCGCGCAGTTCCAGCGCCGGTACATCGGTGTCGATGGCCGCGCCTTCGCCGGGATGCAGGAAATCAACGGACATTGGCTCTGTTCCGGATGATGTCGAGATAGGTTGCCAGGATGATGACGATGCCCGGCACCACCATTTGCAAATCCTGGTTCCAGCCGAGGATGATGATGCCGTTGTCGATCACCTTCAGCACCAGAACGCCAAGCAAGGTACCGAACAGCGAACCGCGGCCGCCAAGCAGGCTGGTGCCGCCGAGTATGACGGCGGCAATCACCGTCAGCTCGAAGCCCCGGCCGGCGGTAGGCTGGCCGGCGTTCATCAGCGACGACAGGATCATGCCGGCAACACCGACGCACAGGCCGGTAACGACGAAGGCCAACAGCTTGAGCCGTTCCGAGCGAATGCCTGACAGGCGCACCGCCTTTTCATTGGCGCCGACCGCGTAGAGATAGCGGCCAAGCGTGGTGAAGCGCAGCGTCACATAGGCAACCACGAAGATCAGGGCCGCCAGGATGACGGGAACCGGCACGGGGCCGACATAACCGGCGCCGAGATCGGTGAAGCTTGCCAATTGATTGTGGTTCTGCACCGCCTCGCGCGTGAACAGATAGACGCCGCCCTGCAGCATCATCATCGTGCCAATGGTGGCGATCAGCGAATTCACCCTGAGCCTGGTGACGACCAGTCCATTGAACAGGCCGACCCCGCCGGCAAAGGCGAGCGCCGCCAGCATGGCGAGCGCAAGGCTATGCGTTGCATTGAGCACCGCCATGCCGATGCAGCCAACGAAGGCGAGCGACGCGCCGACCGACAGGTCCACCTCGGCGGTGATGATGAGCATGGTCATGCCCGAGGCGACGATCAGCACCAGAGCGCATTGGCGCAGGATGGCGATGATGTTGGCCTCCGAATAGAATTGCGGCGCCGCCATCGAGATGGCGATGCACAGCACGGCCAGGATTGCGCCCAGCACGAGCTGGCTGCTGCCCAGAAGGTTGCCGCCGATGAAACGCTTCGACGCGGAGACCTGTGTAAGCTCGCTCATTTCAGTCCATTCCCGGCCGTTTGCCTGGTCCCTCTGGAACCTGTCGTGTCGAACCCGGCATTTGTCTTGGCCACCGAAAGATCCTGACCGCCTGCCCTTCCCGCGACGCGGGAAGGGCGATGTCGGCCGGCCTTATTTCTTCAGGTCGGCGGAGGTCTTCATGCACTTTGCCGGCGGCTGCAGCGCGTTGACGGCATCCCATTTGATGGTGCGGGTGGTGCCGTCATAGTCATAGAACTTCTTCCAGTCGTCGCCGTTCATCGGCGCGGTCGGGCTGACGATGTGCTCCGGCACTTCCTCATTGTTGAAAAGCTTCACCGCGGCATCAATGGCGGTAAAGCCTTCCTTCTCGGGGAACATCGCGGCTTCGATGCGATAGGAAGGCTCGTTCTGCATCGCGTTGATGAAGGCAAGTCCCTCGCCGCCCGTGCCGACCGTCAACAGGCCATCCTGCGACTTGCCCGCCGCTTTCCAGGCCTGCAGGCCACCCAACGAAGAAGAATCGTTGATGCCGTAGATGATGTTGATATCGGCGTTCTTGGCCAGTGCCGCGGAGGACACTTCGAGAGCGCGGTCCGGATTGCCGCCGCCGTCGAGATCGTGGACCATGACTGCATCGGGGATGATGGTCTTCAGCCCGTCCATGAAGCCGTGCGAGCGCAGCACGGTGGCGGAAAGCAGCGGCAGGCCGACATTCATCACCTTGGCAACGCCGCCAAGCTTTTCCTTGGCGTATTTGCCGGCCTCGACGCCGGAGAAATAGCCGGTGTCGTAGTCGCAGATGGCGACCATGGTCGTCATGCCCTTGACCGGATTGCCTTCCAGCACGACCGGGACATTGGCGGCCTTTGCCTGGCGCAGAAGCGGCACCACGCCCTCTTCATTCACCGGGGTGATGATAAGCACGTCGACGCCCTTAGCGATGAAGTCTTCGGCCGCGGCGACCTGCTTGGCTATGTCGAGATTGGCATCCTGCACCTCGACCTCGATGCCGAGTTCCTTGCCGTGAGCCTTCATGCCCTTGATGACGTTCTGATACCACTCATGGGTGGCGTAGTTGGTGACGTAGCCGATGCGCTTGGGCATGTTCTCGGCATGCGCGGCGGCGGCGCCGAGCGCCAACACGGCGGCGGACGCAAACAGGATTGACTTGGACCAGAGCATTTTCTTCTCCCAGATTTATCGCTTTTGTTAGTCGCTGAACGGATAGTCCCGCCGTTCCGGGTCGGCACGTAAGGAGTTGGTGGCTTCGCCCCAGCCGAGTGCCGCCGAGATCTTCTCGGCGGCGGCGCGGGTGCGTTCGAAGACGGTTTCGCTGTCGAACCGCGCCGCCTTCTGCGGCAGCAGCGGCACGGTTAGCGCGGCGATGACGGCACCGGTGTGATCGCGCACAGGCATGGAGATATTGGTGCAGGCAGCAACGGCCAAGGAAGCGCGCATCTCATAACCGAGCCTGGCGACCTCGTTCAGCCGAGCCTCGATTTCGGCCCGCGTGCCCTGGCCCTCGCCGGCGGCCACGATGCGCTCGACGATGCGGTCGCGCTCGGCGCGGTTCGAATGGGCGAGCAGCACGGCACCCGAACTCGTTTCGAGGATCGGGAAATGCGACCCAAGTGCTACCGAGTAGCGCATCGGCAGCGGCGAATCGATCTGCAAAACCACCAGTGCGTTCTGGCCTTCGCGGACCACGAGATGGCAGCTCTGGTCGGCATTAGCGGTCAATTCGCGCATCACCGGCAGAGCGCATTCCACCAGCCGGTTTACCGGCGGATGCATGTGCGCCAGTTCGAACAGCTTCAGCGAGAGCCGGAAGCGGTCCGATTGCGTGCGGAAGATATAGCCCCGCTTCTCCAGCAGAAGCAGGATGCGGTAGATCTCGTGTATTGAGCGGCCGAGGCCGGTCGCGATCTCCGTCTGGGTCAGGGTTTCGGCGCTGGAGGCCATGAACTCCAGAACGTCGAGCGCCTTTTCCACCGCTGGCACGCGATAGCCGTTGCGGCCGCTTTCGCCCTCGTCCAGCGTCTGGGCAACGCTGGCGGCCATCAGGCGACGCTCCGTTCCGGCTGGACTTGCCTGGTTTCGCGGTAGAGGCTGTTGACGTGGCCTGCGAGTTCGGTCGCCGACATATCACCGGCTATGGCGGCGGCGGCATGCGGCGCGCATTCGCGGAAGAAGGCGATGAAGCCCGGATGGGTCGGACGCAGATAGGACGAGGCGATCGTCCGCAACGTCGAGCCGAAGAAATCGCCGGCAAGACGATTGACCCCAGCATCCTTCCAGGCCACCAGAGAACCCGGTTGTCCGCCCGATTTCACATAGTCGCCGCGCTGGTATTCGGGCGAGCACAGGAACAATGCGTAGTCGATCGCAGCCTGCTTGTGCTTCGATTGGGCGCTGACGCCGATGCCGGCACCGCCGAGCAAGGCGCCGGCGGCTTGCGGGGTGGGCACGTCGGCGAAGCGCAGATGGGGCCTGTCGGGTTTCGAGGCGTAATTCACATAACCGAAGGCGAACGGCACGTAGACCACGTCGTCATGCGTGATCATGTGGTCGTAGCAGCGGATCGGATTCCACTTCGACGAGTCCGGGTGCGAAAGCGCCGCAAGCTCGCGCAATTGCGCAATCGCCTGCTCGACCATTTCCTTCGCCATGAATTGCTCGCCGTCTTCCTGGGGGCGGCCGAGCGTCAGAAGCAGGCACATGGCGTCGGTCGGCACAAAGGGCAGGCCGAGCCACTTGCCGTCGCTGCGCGCGCGCCGGCCAAGCTCCAGCACGTCTTCGTGCGTGCCGGGCACCGGACCGTAGCGCTCCAGCAAATCCGGCCGATAGGAGGCTACCTGGCAGGCGGCATCGATCGGCAGCGCCCACTGGCGGCCGTTCTTCTGGTAGGAGCGCCAGGACGCACCGACTGAATCACGCTCGAAGAAATGGATCTGTTCGGCCGACAGATAAGCGTCGAACGGGACCATCAGTTCATCCTGCGCGATGTCACCGATGAAGGGATGGTCGAACACGACCAGATCGTATGTGCCGAGCACCGGGCCGAGGGCGCCCTCACCGAATTCATAGAGGCTGCGGCGATCCCATTGGATTTCCAGGCCGGGATGCGCGGCGCAATAGGACTCGATGCTGCCATCCAGCGGACCCCAGCATCGTCTATGATCCCACGCCAATCCGCGCAGCTTCGTCATGCCACTAAAAACCTCCCGGCGCCGGCAACGGCCGGCCCGCCATCGACACTAGCACGATTTTTCATATGCGCAACTTGTTTTCATTTACGCAAAAAGCGCATACATCCTCCCGCTTGGCCGGTGCATGCTTCAAGCCAGATCGAAACGCTCCACGGCGCGCATGATGCCGCGCAGTTCAGCCAAACCCTTGAGCCGTCCGATAAGCGAATAGCCGGGGTTGATCTTTTTCTTGCCGATGTCGTCGGCAAGCAGATGCCCATGGTCCGGCCGCATCGGGATTTGCCAGTCGGCCCGGCCTTGCTCGCGACGGCGCTTTTCTTCCTGCATCAGAGCCAGGATAACGTGCGCCATGTCAGTGCCGCCTTCGAGATGCTCGGCTTCATAGAACGAGCCGTCCTCCTCGATGGTGATGTTGCGCAGGTGGACGAAATGGATGCGGTCGGCGAATTCCTTGACCATGGCGACGATGTCGTTGTCGGCGCGCGTGCCGTAGGAGCCGGTACAGAAGGTCAGTCCATTGGCGGGACTGTCGACGGCGTTGAGGATAAAACGCGCGTCCTGCGCCGTCGAAACCACGCGCGGCAGGCCGTAGAGCGAGAATGGCGGGTCGTCGGGATGGATGCACATGCGCACCCCCTCCTCTTCGGCCGCCGGAACAATTTCGCGCAGGAACCAGGCAAGGTTGTCGCGCAGTTCGTTGGGCCCGATCGAATCGTATTCCGCCAGGGCTTCGCGAAAACTGTCCCTGTTATAGCTGCGTTCGGTCGCCGGCAGGCCGGCGATGAGATTGCGCTCGATCTGGTCGATCTGCTCCGGCGTCAGCGTCTTCAGCCGCTTCTCGGCCTCGGCGATACGCGCCGGCGTGTAGCTTGCGGCACCATTCTTGCGCTGCAGCACGAAAAGATCGTAGGCCGCGAAATCGATAGCATCGAAGCGCAACGCATAGCCGGTTGTCGGCAGGCGATACATCAGGTCGGTGCGGGTCCAGTCCACCACCGGCATGAAATTATAACAGATCGTCTCGATGCCCGCCTTGGCGAGCGCCCGGATGCTGTCGCGGTAGTAGCCGGCATAGCGCTCACGCTCGGGCGCGCCGATCTTGAAGGAATTGTGCACCGGAATGCTTTCGACGACCGACCATTTCAGGCCGGCCGCCTCGATGATCCGCTTGCGCTCGAGCACATCGGCCTCGGGCCAGGCGCGGCCGTCATAGAGCTGATGCAGTGCTGAAACCACGCCGGTGGCGCCGGCCTGCCTGACATGTTCAAGCGTCACCGGATCATCGGGACCATACCAGCGCCAGCACTGTTCCATGAAGCCTCCTCAAGGTTTGGCGGTGACCATATTGTCGGACCACAGAGCTGTCAACGGAGCCTTTCCACGGCCATGCAGTTGATTTCCTGCCGATCGAGCCCTAGTCTGGTCCAACAATAGGAAGGAGTTCTGCTGTGGAGCAGGCGAGCCACGATTTGATGGAGGCGGCGGACGAAGCCGGGACCAGCAGTTCCGCCGTCGACCATACCGTTCGGCAGATTCTCGACCTCATTCGCAATCGCGCCCTATCCGTCGGCGACGTGCTGCCCACCGAACGGGAGCTTGGCGAACTGTTCGGCGCCAGCCGCAACACGATACGCGAGGCGCTGCGCACCATCCGCACCTATGGGCTGATCGATCCCAAGCCACGCGTCGGCGCGGTGCTCGCCGATCGCCAGAACGTCGCGATCCAGAATTTTTTCGCCGCGCAGATGGACATATCGAAAACGTCCTTTCACGACATACAAGGATTTCGCCGCATCATCGAAGTGAGCGTCGGCGATCACATCATCCTCAATGCCAGTGCCGCCGAACTTGAAGCCCTGGACGAGGTCAATGGCCTGATCGAGACCAGCAAGGATGTCCAGGAAGCCGCGCAACGCGATTTCGATTTCCATCTGGCGCTGATGAAGCTCGCCGGCAACCGCATGCTGGTGCAGACCTATCAGTTCCTGTCGCCTGTCATCCTGCACATCATGACCGTCGGCAAATCCATCCGGCCGGTGCTGAGCGAAACACGCCACGCACATGGCGAGATCATCGCGGCGCTGCGCGCGCGCGACCGCATTGCCTATTGCTATCTGATGAGCCGGCATCTCGATTTCGGCTTGCGCTTCGTTCCCGACGACCTCGAACACGCCCGTATCTCGGCGGCAAACCCGGTGCAGCCGGGTCCGACATCTTCCAAGGATCTGCATCATGTCTGATTTTGAGAACAAGGTGGCGCTGATCACCGGCACGACCGGCATCGCGCTCGCCACTGCGCGCCGGCTGGCGCAAGGCGGCGCTGCGATCATCGCCTGCGGCATCGACCGGGCGGCCAATGCCGCCATGCAGGAAAGCCTCGCCAAGGCTGGAGCGAATGCGCTGGTGCAAACGGTGGACGTCTCCGTTTCCGACCAAGTGCGCGACGCGGTCGCGGCGGGCGTCGCGAGGTTCGGCGGCATCGACATCATCGTCAATTCGGCGGCGGTCCACCCCTACGGCACGGCGACCACGACCGACTGGGAAACCTGGAACCGGACGATGACGGTCAATGTCGGGTCGATCTACCTGACCGCGCATTTCGGCATTCCCGAAATGATCCGCCGAGGCGGCGGTGCCATCGTCAATGTCGCCTCGGTGCAGGGGTTCGCCTGCCAGCAGAACGTCGCCGCCTATGCCACGACCAAGGGCGCCATTCACACGCTGACGCGCTCGCTGGCGCTCGACTACGCCGCGGCCGGTATCCGGGTGAATTCGGTCAGCCCGGGCTCGATCCGCACGCCAATCCTCGAGAAGGCGGCGCGTGGCGACAATGGCAGCGACGCCGATGTCGAAGAAGCCTACAGGCGCTTCGGCGCCGCCCATCCACTCGGCCGTATCGGCGAGCCGGAGGAAGTGGCGGAGCTCATTGCTTTCCTGTGTTCATCGAAAGCCGGCTTCTGCACCGGCGCTGACTACAAGATCGATGGCGGCCTCACCGCCGGCATCGGCGTCAAGTAGGATGAAGATCGGACTTGGCCTCTATCGCGATTCGCTGACGCCGGAGAACTTCCGCTTTGCCCGGCAGGCCGGCGCGACGCATGTCGTTGCGCATCTGACCAACTATTTTCGCGGCCGCGATCCCTCGCTGTCAGCCGGCACCGACACGGATGGCTGGGGCGATTGTTCGACGGATCGATTGTGGAGCTACGAGGATTTCACCGGGCTGGTGAAGACCGTACGCGACAATGGCCTGGAGATCGCCGGCATTGAAAACCTGTCGCCGCGCTTCTGGTCCGACGTACTGCTCGGCGGCCCCGACAGGGGGAAGCAGCTCGAAGGCCTCAAGCGCCTGGTGCGTGACGCCGGCCGGGCGGGCATTCCCTGCATCGGCTACAACTTCTCGATCGCGGGCGTGTGGGGCTGGCAGCGCGGGCCATTCGCGCGCGGCGACGCTATATCCGTGGGGCTCGATTTGTCCAACATCAATCCCGACCTGCCGCTGCCCGACGGCGTGGTCTGGAATATGCGCTACCGGCCGGGCCGGGCTGGCGCCGCTCCCATCAGGGTCTCGCAAGAAGAACTGTGGGAGCGGCTTGGCGTCTTCCTGCGCGAAATCGTACCGGTGGCCGAAGAGGCCGGCGTCGTGATGGCTGCGCATCCGGACGATCCACCCGCCGAGGCGCTGCGCGGCACGGCGCGCCTCGTCAACCGGCCGCAGAAATATGATCGGCTGATGGATATCGTCGACTCGCCCGCCAACGGGCTGGAGCTCTGCCTCGGCTCGCTGCAGGAGATGCCGCAGACCGAGCAGATCTACAGCCATGTGCGCCGTTTCGCGCGGCGTGGCCGCATCGGTTATATCCATTTCCGCAATGTGCGGGGCAAAGTGCCGAAATATCACGAGACCTTCGTCGACGACGGAGACATCGACATGGCCGAGATCGTGCGCATTCTGCGCGACGAGAATTATCAAGGCGTCATGATACCCGACCACACGCCTGAGATGGCCTGCGACGCTCCATGGCACGCCGGTAAGGCTTTCGCATTGGGCTACATGCGCGCACTGGTGCAGAACGCCGACGCGCTAGGCCCGGTACGAAGCCGGGCACCCGACATGGCAGCGGAATGAGTTAGGGGACGCACGACTGACATTTCGCGCCCGAAGGCGCCACAAAAGCCCACTTTCGATCGAGAGCGGGCTTTTGTTAGTCGGCTTCAGCTCCTAGCTCAGGATAGCGACGATCTCATATGAGTTCGGATCGACAATAACAATCCTGCCATCGGCCAGAAGGAAATATTCATAGCTCTCATAGGCAGGAACGATTTCGACGATCCGGTGCGGAAGCCGATGCAGCCGCACCTTCTGCTTCGGCACTTTCACGCCGACCGAAATGTCCACGTCGAGGTTCGAGACCGGTTCCACCTTCGTCTCCCGGATGACGTTGGTGATTTCGGTCTTCTGCTCGACGGATATATTGTTGATTGAAGCGGTTGAACTCTGGTCGGTCGTCGTACCGGCCTTGCCTTGCGCCTGCTGGTCGGTCGTCGCGCCAGCCTTGCCCTGCGCTTGCTGATCAGTAGTCGTACCGGCCTTGCCTTGGGCTTGCTGATCGGTAGTCGCGCCGGTTTTGCCCTGCGCCTGCTCGTCGGTCTTCATACCGGGCTTGCCTTGCGCCTGCTCATCGGTCTTCACACCCGCCTTGCCCTGGGCTTGCTGATCGGTCTTCACGCCCGCCTTGCCCTGGGCTTGCTGATCGGTCTTCACGCCCGCCTTGCCTTGCGCCTGCTCATCGGTCTTCGCTCCGGCTTTGCCTTGCGCCTGCTCGTCGGTCTTCATGCCGGCCTTGCCTTGCGCCTGCTGATCGGTCTTCACACCCGCCTTGCCTTGCGCCTGCTCATCGGTCTTCACTCCGGCTTTGCCTTGCGCCTGCTCGTCGGTCTTCATGCCGGCCTTGCCTTGCGTCTGCTGCTCGGTGCTGCCGCCCTTCTGGCAATCGGCCGAGCCGGCTGCGCAAGTGTCTGCCCCACCCGATTGGGTCGCCTCGCCCGACTGCTGCTGGGTCTGCGCGATTGCCGCCCCACATCCGAGGGTAAGCGCTAACATGCTGGTGATCAAAGTGGTTCTCATGGGAGGTCTCCTAGGATGGCAGTCCCTTCGCGGCAAAACTTTGCCACCCCGCGATTGTTCCACCGAAGGCTAATATATTCCGGAGCGGATGGAACTGCCGGCATTTTGCGAAGTTCGGCGCATGGGGCGTACCTGCCGAAATGCCGGTGGCGTCGTCGGCTCGGCGCCCTGCGCAACATCTGATGGAGACAGAAGTGGAAAAATATCTACTGGGAACGGCAGTGGGCATCCTGTTTCTTGCGGGGGCCGGAGTGGCCGCGGCGCAAGATGTGGTCATCCAGCCGGAGCAAGAAACCGTTATCAAGGAATATGTGAAGAAGCAGCCGCTGGCCTCGGTCAAGCTGCCCGGCGTGGAGCTCAATATCGGATCCACCGTGCCCGACACGGTCGAACTTCATGAGGTTCCGGATGTGAAATACCGCTACGTCGTGGTCGACAATCGAACAGTTCTGGTCGACCCGGAAACCCGGAAAATCGTTCAGGTCCTTCAATGACCGCATCTTCCAAAGCGCCCGCCCCGGCATGCGTCGAGGCGGGCGACGTGCGTCAGGATTCTGTTTTCATGCTCTGTTTTTCATGCATGTCTTTGTTCCAAAACCAAGGCGTTTTGGACGACATGTATGGGCATGGCTACGACAGCAGGTCAAATGCGATGTTGCGGTGCTTTTGAATTGCTGAGCTGGCAACAATGTCCGCCAGTTCTTTGTCAGAGAGAGTGCATTCTGGCAGTTCGTAACGGATGGCTGACACCGCCTGCGCCGTGGAAATCGGCCATTCGAGATTTCTGCGGGAATTGATGTAGTGATCGACAGCCCGGATCAGTTCCTTCGAGGTCATATCGATCACAGGCATCGGTTCCTCCTCCTCGTTTTTTCCCCCGGTTTTCTCACTGTGTTAACGGACGCCGAAGGCCGCCATCACAATTGTTAAGATGGCGGGCGAAAAGCTGTCGACTCCGAAAAAATAATATACGGCAGGCGGTGGCCCGGGGTTCGCCTCCGGTTGCATCGGTGGAAATAGAACTGGGAGTGCAGCGGGTTGCGGTGTAGTGTCCCAAGTGACGGCCGCTGCAAAGGGAGAGTGCCTGCACCATGGACGGGGAAGCGGCGAAATCAGCCTTTCTGGGCGGGATTCGCGTTTTGATCGTGGAAGACGAATATTTTCTCGCCGATGACCTGCGTAAGGCTCTCGTCACACAAGGGGCGATAGTGCTCGGCCCGGTCGCCACGGCCGAGCCCGCAATCGAATTGCTGAACAGCGGTCAATGCGACTTTGCGATTCTCGATATCAACTTGCGCGGCGAGCAGACATTCGAGATTGCCCGAGAATCGTTGGCGAAAGGCGTTCCGATCGCCTTCGCCACCGGCTATGATCAGACGGCCATTCCAGCAGAGCTCGGCGGTATCAGGCGATTTGAAAAGCCCCTCGAATTCGGTAGCATTGTCGAGTTCGTTGCCGCGACGGCACACGATACGCGATGAACGAGAGAAGCGAGCCGGCGGTTGGCCTGAAAGCGAAGACCTTACGGCACCCGCTTATCCGCAAACTGTCCAATTTCACGGTCCTGTCCCTAGAAGAATGCGACGCCATAGAAAGCGCGACGACAAAGATCGCTGAATTCGCCGCCGGCGATGACGTCATCCAAAGGGGTGACAGGACAGGCGGGGTCAACCTGCTGCTCGAAGGATTTGCCTGCCGCTACAAGATCCTCGAGGACGGTCGACGACAGATCCTTGCCTATTTGGTGCCGGGCGACCTTTGCGATCTTCACGTGTTCCTGCTGCGGCGCATGGACCACTCGATCGGTGCTCTCAGCCGCTCCAAGGTTGCGACGATCCCGCAGAGCGCCATCCTCGGCTTCACCAACAGCTATCCCAATCTTACGCGTGCGCTCTGGTGGACCACGCTGCTCGACGAGGCGATCACCCGCGAATGGGTCGTCAACATCGGCCAGCGGACTGCTTATGAGCGGATGGCTCACCTTTTTTGCGAGCTGTTCCACAGGCTTCACGCAATTGGTGAAACGGCCGGCAAGAGCTATCCCCTACCGGTGACCCAGGCGACCCTGGGCGATACGCTCGGTCTTTCGAACGTGCACATCAACCGTACGCTTCAGGATCTCAGGCGCGACGGCCTCATTTCGTTCAACAACGGCACCGTAACGATCAAGAACTTGGCGAAACTGGAGGCGGCGGCCTTTTTCAGTCCCGATTACCTTCATCTTTTAGACGTCACGGAGCCTTTTGCATGACCAGGCACGGGCTCATCGAGTGGAGCGCAAAATGAAGCATCATAGGGAACCTGGCCGGCTTCTGCCGGTTCGGCGTGACCGGAAGCGGTATTGAGCGATGGCCAAGCGCGATTTGATCGGCGGTTCGGTAGGTACGATCGATCCGCTGGGGGCGATCCTCGATGACATCGCTGGGGAGTTGGCCGCTGCGACCGTCATCCATATTTCCGCCGACGCGGCGATGTTAATGCTGCTACCGGCTCGATGGTATCATTCCCGCCGGCTGAAAACCGCGCGCGACGGCACGAAAGCCAATCCTGGGCGCGTGAGCGCGAGCCAAAGGCCGATGAGACGATGCGCTTGGCACCGCGCATCATCGAGGAACGGTTGAAAGACTGACAGGTGGCTGGAAAAAGACCTCGCAAGAAAGACGTCACGGGTAAATTCTCCCGTCCGCACGGCCTGCCGGCCGAAGAACGCGATGCTTCCGGGTCGATGCGGCTCAGCCATGTCGATGAACAGATGGACGGACGTGACTATCATATCGCCCGGCTCGAAGCCGAACTCCAGGTCACACGCGACGATCTCCAGAAGACGAAGGCATTAGCCGCCGAATTGCAGCACCGCGTTCGCAACACGTTGAGCATCGTCCGTTCGATCGCCCGCCGGTCGGTTGAAAACAGCGACGATGTCGAGGACTATGCCTTTCACCTCGAGGGCCGCATCAATGCGCTTGCACGCACGCACAATGTGCTGATGCGATCGGCCTCGGCCACCGTGCAGCTTGACATGCTCGTCCTTGACGAGCTTGCGTCCCAAGGCGGCCGGACGGAAGATCAGTTCACTATAGATGGCCCGGATATTTCCTTGTCCGGAAAGGCGGCGGAGACCTTGGGCCTGGCGTTCCACGAACTCGCTACCAACTCGATGAAATATGGCGCGCTGTCGGCAGCCGACAAATCAATCAGCGTAAGCTGGAAAGTGGATGGCACGCCCGCCAGACAGGAGCTGAAGATCCGCTGGATCGAGGACCTGCATGGTCCGGCAGCAATACCTGCGCGACGCGGCTTCGGATCCGAGCTGATCGAAAAGGTGGTGCCCTACGAGATCGGCGGAGCTGGCTCGCTGCGCTTCACCGATGCCGAGGTGATCTGCACGATGGATATCCCCCTGTCTAACGAAATTCACCCCAGCAGGAGCCTGGAGGAGCCGCCCGACGATCTCCAGCATTGAAGACCGGCACTCCTGCGCCGAAAGGCGGCCGGGGCCAGGAGCGTGGAGTTGGAAGGGGCTGACCCAACACCGACCGAGGTGGCGCAACGGCCCCGGGTTGCCGAGCTGCCCCCGCACCGGGCTTCAAATTATCAAAATGATGGAACTTCAGCGACAACAAAGAGTTCGGAGCGCGGCGACGGCGAGCGCGCTGTCGTGATCTCGCGACTCACCTTGAAGCGGGAGGAACCTGGATCACAGGAGCTGACCATGAAGTCCCATACACTCGAACAACTACACGCAATCGCGGAAGTTGATACGGTGTGCCCGACAATGACGCGGAACCAACGCCTGGAGCGCTGGGCAAGTCTTCTCGAGCGTCATCCTGAACGGCGCCTCGGAGCGCTTCCGGGCACCGAATATATGAGCCCCGACATGCGCGAAAACGCCTACTGCGTGCAATCCCCCATCAGCGTCGCGTTCGAAGATCCGATACTGCGGGCGCAGGGGCTGGAAGGCGACACCTATGGCGAGGCAAAGCGCTTTTTCGAACTGTCCAACTGGCAGTTGCACAACATCGTCTGTGATTGCCACGTCGGTGCGACCATGAAAGCCGGGTGGGTCGCCGTTCGCGTGCGCGCCGCCATGGGCGAAGGTTTCAATATATTCGCCAGGCTCAGGGCGCTGCTCGGACGTTGACCGAGACGCTATCTCGAATGCGTCGACGGAATGAACAGTCGGTCGACGCATTTTTCCTCCTTGGCGGCAATTGACGTCGCTTCAGGAGCTTCGAGGCTCCGACCCGCTGCCGATGGTCGGATCGGGCGCTACCGGACCGCGCTCGGCTTCCGCTCCTTCCGCCTCTATTTCCTGCACGGCCTGATCCCAATGCTCCTGCTCTCGGCCCTGCGGGCGACCTTCGCGCTCCCAGATCTCGTAGGCTCGTCGCTTTATGAGTTCTTCCTTGTCCATTGGAAACTCCTCCTGCGTGCCCCAATCTCCGGCAGACCGCTTTGTTCCCTCCGGGAACAAGGCAACGCTTTGGAGCGCTCCGGACCAGCCGCCCCGGAGCGACACGGAACCCTTGGGGGATTAGGTCGTTTCCGAGCATCGGCGCGGTGGTGGATGACTTGGAAATGCCCGCCGCCCGAACTCTTGGCGACGAACACGCCAATGATGTGCCTGCGCCACGCATTGCCGCCCTGTGTGGCCTCGGCCAACCAAAGCCGTGCAGCGGGACCCCAAAAGGCGGAAGCGGCGCCAATATGGGCTTGAGATCATGACTATTGTCTTTGCGGATCGTCGCGAGGCCGGACGCGTTCTTGCTGGTAAGCTCGGCCACTTCGCAGCGCGCGATGATGTCACCGTGCTGGCGCTGCCACGCGGCGGCGTGCCTGTCGCCTACGAAGTCGCACAGGCATTGAAGGCACCGCTCGACGTTTTCGTCGTGCGCAAACTCGGCGTTCCCGGTTACGAAGAGTTGGCCATGGGCGCAATCGCGACCTCCGGTGTACGCGTCCTGAACGACGAGATCGTGGAAGGCCTCGCTGTGCCGGCCCACGTCATCGACGCGGTCACTGCCAGCGAGGAGAGGGAGCTTTTACGCCGCGAGCACCTCTATCGCGGCGAGCGGGTGCCGCTCCTTGTTGAGGATCGAATCGCCATTCTCGTGGACGATGGGCTCGCCACTGGGTCGACCATGCGCGCGGCGGTCAGGGCGCTGCGGGAAAAGCGGCCTGCCCGTATCGTTGCGGCCGTTCCGGTCGGCAGTCCCGACACCTGCGAGGCGATGGAGAGCGAGGCCGACGAGGTCGTCTGTGCGACGACGCCGCAGCCGCTCATCGGCGTCGGGCGCTGGTATGAAGACTTCTCCCAAACGAGCGACGACGAGGTCCGCGCCCTTCTCGCCAAGGCGGGGCGAGCAGCCGCACCGTCCAGCCATGATGCGCCGCGGAACACGGCAAGCCGATTGCACAAGCACGTCGTTCGGCTCTCCGGAGACGCGCGAGACTACGACGAGCTTTTGGCAGCGATCGGCGAGGCGCGCTTTGTACTGCTCGGTGAAGCTTCGCATGGCACGCACGAATTCTACGAGGAGCGCGCGCGCATCACGCGGCGGCTGATCGAGGAGAAGGGTTTTGCCGCCGTCGCGATTGAAGCCGACTGGCCCGACACATACCGGGTCAACCGCTATGTCCAGGGAGCAGGCGAGGATGTCGACGCCGAAGAGGCGCTCGCCGATTTCCGGCGCTTCCCAACATGGATGTGGCGGAACAGGGTCGTCGTCGATTTCGTCGAATGGCTGCGCCGGTACAACGAAGCGCCCGGCAGGGCCAATCCGAAAGCCGGGTTCTACGGGCTCGACCTCTATGCCCTGCATAGCGCGATGAAGGCGGTGCTGCGCTATCTCGAAAAGGCCGACCCGGCCGCGGCGGAGATCGCGCGTCGCCGCTATGCCTGTTTCGACCATTTCGGCCCTGACCCGCAGGCTTATGGCTTCATAGCCGGCAATGACGTCGACAAATCTTGCCAGGAGGCTGTGGTCGCACAGTTGGTCGAGATGCTGAAGCAGCGCCCGGCGAAAGCCGAGCCGCGCGAAGGCGCCATCGCGGACGAACTCTTCGCGGCGCAGCAAAACGCCCGCCTGGTGAAGAATGCGGAGGCCTATTATCGCGCCATGTTCCTGGCGCCCGAATCGACCTGGAACCTGCGCGACCGGCACATGGCCGAGACGTTCGAAGCTCTCACCGCTCATCTCGGTCGGCTCGGGCGATCGCCAAAGATCGTGGTTTGGGCGCATAACTCCCATCTCGGCGACGCCAGGGCAACGGACAGGAGCCTGCATGGCGAAATCAACCTAGGACAGCTCATTCGCGAAAAGCATCAGCGCGAGGCCTTCCTCGTCGGCTTCACCACGTATCAAGGAACGGTGACGGCGGCATCGAACTGGGACGGCCCGGCGGAGCGCAAGGCTGTCCGGCCTGCCTTGGCGCGCAGCTATGAGGCGCTGCTGCATGCGGTCCCGGCTGATCGCTTCCAGCTCGATCTGCGCGGCGACGGCGAAGCCCTGCCGCGACGGCTCCTGGAGCGCGCGATCGGCGTCATCTACCGGCCTGAGACCGAACGGGCCAGCCACTACCTCCATGCCGACCTTGCCGCGCAATTCGACATGCTGCTGCATTTCGACGAGACACGGGCGGTCGAGCCGCTGGAGCGCAGCTCCCAATGGGACGCCGGCGAGCTCGCGGAGACCTATCCGTTCGGGGTTTAGGGACCGATCCAATCGAGTTGGAGATCGCCATGGTCTCAGTCCTGAAGACAAACGAGAAGGCCGTGCAGGTCCCCGCCGGCGGCGCAATGCTCGCAGGCAACCTGTCGCTGCCGCGGGAAGCCCGTGGGCTCGTCCTCTTCGCTCACGGCAGCGGCAGTAGCCGGCACAGCCCGCGCAACCGCTATGTGGCCGGACGGTTGAACGAGGCGGAACTCGCCACGTTGCTCGTCGACCTGTTAACGATCGAAGAGGAGCGTATCGACCAGATTACCGCCGAGTTGCGGTTCGACATCCGCTTGCTCGCCGATCGACTGGTTCAGGTTACCGACTGGCTGCACATGTCCGAGGAAACGTCGGCGCTGCGCGTCGGTTATTTCGGCGCGAGCACAGGGGCTGCCGCTGCCCTGATGGCCGCGGCAGAGCGCCCGAAACGAGCGGCCGCCGTCGTCTCGCGCGGCGGGCGTCCGGATCTTGCGGCGCCTGCCCTGCCCCGCGTCCGGGCACCAACGCTGCTCGTGGTCGGTGGCGCAGACACGCAGGTGATCGCGCTCAACCGTTCCGCGTTCGCGGTGCTGCGGTGTGAAAAGGAGCTGGCCATCGTTCCGGCTGCGACGCATCTGTTCGAGGAGCCCGGCGCGCTGGAAGAAGTCGCGGACCTCGCGATCCAATGGTTCCTGCGCCAACTGCCCGCGTGACGCCGGCGCCAACGCCATCGCCTCATCAGAGAGCCAGATCGATTGGGGCGTCGGCGCGTTAAAAATCATTCCGCGGAGAAGGTTCCATGACAGTCAGGGTTCTGCAATTTCTCGCCATTGTCATTTCGGCCCTCGCTCTCATCCCGGCAGGGGCTCATCTCGCCGCTCTTCCCAACAAGATATCTCTGCCGCAACCGGAATATTTCACCGTCCAAGGCATCTATTACGGATGGGCGGTCCTCGGGTTGCTCTGGCCTTCCGCGCTGATCGTGAACGCATTGCTGGCGATCTCCGTGCGCTCACAGGCTTGGCCGTTTTGGCTCGCGCTGCTTGCGGCGCTCTGTTTCGCGATCATGCTTGCGATCTTCGGTGTCTGGACGCTCCCTGCCAACCAGGCGACGCAGAACTGGACGACAGTTCCTGCAAACTGGGAAGCGCTCAGGCGGCAATGGGAATATTCTCATGCGGCAAACACCGCGATTGTATTCGCAGCGCTCTGTCTCACGACGATGTCGGCGCTCTCGTGGCGTCCGGCCGGTCCGTAGACCCTTGCCGGAGCAAGTCTCTTTTCCTCCGGATCATTTGTGCCATCGAGACAGACCAAACAGGCGGGCGTCGCGCCGGACGGCCGAGGAGCGCTCGGCCGCAGCCAAGAAAGCCTCGGAGACGAAAGGCGCTGCCGGCCGGTCCGCCGCCGCACGGAAGGGGGTCCGCACCAAGGGTGCTGCCGGAAGAAGGAAAGCAGCGCAGAAGGCCGCCAGCACGCGTGCCGGCCGAAGCTAGAAGGTCGAAGACCCGCCACGCACTCTCTCCAGCCGGCTGGTGACAGGTAGTTGGACCGCAGCCAGCCTCCAGCGATGCGCACTATGGCGGCTGGGCACAATGCGATCGTGTGAGATACGGCCGTCCTTGTCTTTGTCTCGATCCGGCGGGAACAACGGCCCGTGTTCAAGGTTATGGAAAAGCTGCACCGGTGGTGGAGCTTTCACGACAACCTTAGGGAGACGAAAACATGGCGACTGCGAAGAAGGCGGCGACGAAAGGGCTGGAGGCCCTGTTCCTCGACGGGCTGAAGGACATCTATTACGCCGAAAAGAAAATACTCAAGGCGCTGCCCAAAATGGCCAAGGGCGCCGAGTCCGAGGAGGTCGCGGCGGCTTTCGAGAAACATCGCGTGGAAACCGAAGGCCAGGTCGACCGCCTCGAACAGGTGTTCGAGCTGATGGACAAGCCGGCCCGCGGCAAGACCTGTCCGGCGATCGACGGCATTCTCGAAGAGGGGTCGGAGATTCTCGACGACTATAAGGGCGACCCAGCATTGGATGCAGGACTGGTCGGAGCGGCACAGGCGGTCGAGCACTATGAAATCGCGCGCTACGGCACGTTGATCGCGTGGGCTGAACAGCTTGGCAAGAGCGATGCGGTCAAACTCCTCAACGAGACGCTCAAAGAGGAAATGGCAACCGATGAAGCGCTTACAGGCTTGGGCGAAGGCGGGGTCAATGAGCGCGCCCTTGAGAAAGCCGCTTAACCGCCGGGCAGCCCGGCGCTAAGCGCCTGGCAGCCTTCCTGTCCAGAGCGGGATGCGTTCGAGTTGAATTGCGCGTCTCGCTCTGGATTTGGCTGCCGGGAACCCGCCTCGACAAGACACGTTGCTAAATCATCGAACTTTACAGGAGGATCCGCGCAATGCCGGAAGACCTGTCTCGCGAGGAAGAGCAACGCGGTACCGGAAAGCTCGTCACCTGGGGCGTCGTGATCGCCGCCGTGATTTTTGTTGGCCTGTTGGCCATATTCGTCCTCAAGCCGCTTATGACGGGATCTTAGGATCCTTTCGGCCGCAGCGCTTGAGCCGCGCCGGAACGTGCTCGCTAGCAATTCGATGGTCACAAGCGATTCCGGCACGCTTTGCGGTGCGGGAGTGATGCGATCGAATGTGTCCCTAAAGGAGTGCGAACCATGCCCCTGACGCTCAGCAGTCCCGCCTTTGCCGACGGCGGAGAGATCCCCGAAACCTACACTCGTGGCGGAAAGAACGTATCTCCGCCGCTAAAGTGGTCCGGGGTACCGGACGGCACAAAGAGCCTCGTCCTTGTCGTCCAGGATCCCGACGCGCCGAACGGCACGTTCAGCCATTGGGGGGTGTTCAACGTTTCGCCGGAGGTTCAGGAGTTGCCCGAGGCGGAAAGCGGCAGACCGGGTCCACAGGCCCTCAGGCAAGCGCGGAACGATTTCGGCAACGCCTATTACGACGGCCCTGACCCGCCTGTCGGACACGGTATCCATCACTACCACTTCCGGCTGGCCGCGCTCGACACGCCGAACCTTGCCATCCCCGCGAGCACGGGCGTGGAGCGTATCTGGCAGGAGGCGCAGAAACATTTGATCGAGCAGGCAGAGCTCGTCGGAACCTACGAACGCGCCCGGTGATTGAAGGCAGACTGGTCCAGGTACCGTAGTCGACAAGCGGAACGGTTCTTCTCTCCACCGGTTTGTGACGGGAAAGGAGACGTCCCATGTTTGAAAGTGTCATGTGGCTGATCGTCGTCGCCGGCGGGCCATTGTTATTGGTCGCATTGCTAGCGTATGTCGTCGTCACTCGACGTCGCCGTGGCCCCGCAGAACGCAGAGAAAGCGACCGCGCCACCGATCGGCTTTATCGTCAGGACAAGAACTGACCGCGGCTACCATGGCCCGAAGCAAACTCCGTCAGCAGACCGAATACCCTTGCACATGTCACGGAGATTCGGGCAAGCCACCCGAAGCCAGATAGGACGGCAAGTGCCCCGCTGCCCTGGCGGGTTTGTCCTTCAGGGCCGGTTTGTTGCCCTGCCGCCATCGCGTTCAGGGACGTATTCACCCGCGGTGACGTCAAAACCGGTCCAGCCATCTGCCTCATAGGCTCTGCGGCGTTCCATCAGGTCGACGGCGCTTGACTGACCCAGAATGTCCTCGGCTTCCGGAACAAGCTCATCATCCACCTTGGCCGTCACCAGCGTACCGCCGCGGCGTACGCCCTCTGCATAGACATTTGCATCGTTTTCGGAAACGCCCGAGTCCGTCAGACCGCCAATTATGCCCCCGGCCGCGCCACCTGCTACTGCGCCGGCAACCGCGCCGGCGGCGGTAGCGGCAAGCCATCCGGCCGCGACCACTGGTCCAACGCCCGGAACGGCCATGACACCCAATCCTGTCAGCAAACCGCCGGCGCCGCCGACCACGGCTCCTATACCTGCGCCGCTCGCGGCGTCTTCAGCGGCTTCGGAAGGATTTTGCTCGTACCAGCCATCCGAGTTGTTGGCCATGATGCTGATATTGGAACGTGGCACTCCCGTCGCTTCCAGTTCGCCGACCGCGTCGGCTGCGTCGTCATAGTTGTCGAACAGTGCAGTTACGGTTTTCATTTCGATATCTCCTGATCGTGCTCACTTGCTGTCGGCGACGACGTTGCCCTGGTAGTCGAGCCCGACGGCGACACTTTGGCCCGACTTTGTCGCCTGGCCGCGCCAGATGCCTTGGTCGTCCTTGGCAAGCTTCGACACATTGGAATAGCCGGCATCCTCGATGCGGCTCTTTGCCTGGGTCTCGGTGAAACTATTTGCGCCGGGCACGAGGGCGGCGGCATTGGGTGCATTGGTGGTTTTCACCGCGGGTGTGGTCGCCCCCGTGATGGAGTCCTGGGCGGCGGCGATCTTCTCGATCATCTGCCGATGCATCTTCAAGGTACCGACCGTTTGTTGGGCGAAGGTCTTGAGGGCCGCGTTGTCGCCGTCGCGCGCGTAGCTTTCAAACAGCTTCACGGCATCGGCGTGCGCTTTGCGCTGCATGTCCACGTAGGCCGGATCGATTGGCGGCTGTGCGTTCTGGAGCTTGTCCAGGTCACCTTGATGCTGCGCATCGAGCGCCGTCGGCACTTTCAACTTCTGGTCGCCGGCAATGGTTTCCAGCTTGGCGTTGGCCGCGCCGTGGTCCCGGATCATTGTCTGCGCGAAATTCTTGATGCTTTGGTCCTGGGCTTTGTCCTGGGCGATCTTGCTCGAATCGACTTCGAACTTGCCGCCAATAGCGGCCTTGTCGACGAAATCCTGGGCGCTGTCGGCAGCCAAAGCAGGCATTGCGATAAGCATGGAAGCAGCGGCGAGCAAGGCAAGAAGGTGTCGCGGTTTCATAGGCTTTGTCCTTGTCGATGCGCGATATTACGATGCGTCCTAACAAGCCAAGATGTGCTTTGTTCCGGCGCCGGGCGATGCGCTGCCACCCCCGAGCGAAGGCCCCCACACGCACCCGGACCAACAAACTTTCAACATCAGCACCCACGGCGCGGAACAACAGCGAGCCTGCCGGATTTGATTTCGAGGAGAGAGATCATGGCCAAGATTTCAAATTCCACGCCTGCCGCAGCCAGGGGCGAAGTTCAGGCCGGAGTCACACGGGACAAAACGCCCGGATTCGATCCAGCCATTGCCCCATTCGAGACCGACGCCGAGGCGGCGGACACGCAGAACCCGGTCACTGAGGCAGGTCCGCAACGTTCTTCCCGGCCAAAATTCGAAAACGATGCCAGCTTCGCCAACGCGATGCGGCCGGTGGAGAACGAGCCCGAGTTGCAGCCCCGCAGCAACTGGCCGCTAATGGTGATTGCGGCCGTCGTGCTGATAGCGGCCGCGGTGTTCCTGGCAGCCAGCCTGCTGCGGTAAGGCGCATCATCCTGAGTGCAGACAGCGTCAGACAACCCATAGGCTGAGATCGACCACTTTTTGCGTGGCCGTCGGCCGGGTCATCATCGATCCTGCTTTCCGCGCCGATGAGGTTCGGGTGCGCCCTTCATGCCGGAAAGCTCGGTTGTCGAACATAGCAGCCGCGGCCGTGCGGGATCGGAGATGTCGAGCTTGTCCCAGGGAATACGGTACAGGCCGTCGCGACGGCGCAGCCGGAAGAGGTCCAGCACTGCCGCACCGATGGTCGAGGCCGAGAGACGCTCGAAAGCGGCGTAGATACCGACATGGAATTCGGTAACGACGAAGTCGTCGCCGGCCGGTTCGGCACGTATCTCCTCGATATAGCCGATACTTTTGCCCTGCTGCGAGAGAACGCGTCGGCCGGCCAGATGTTCGAGGTTGACGGTGGACATCATCAAGCTCCCGGAATGCGCCCGATGATATGGTCGCGCAGCCAGTCCTGCCAGGCGAAGATCGACGTCTCGCGCACATCGATATCGAACTGGATGTCGACGCCTATGTCCTGAACCTTGGTCCAGGCGATCCGGTGCGGCTTGCCACGGCGTTTACCGCCCCACGCTGCCGCAAGCTGCGTCATCCAACGCCCGGGCCGCTCCCCGAGGCGGCGCGCAAGGGTGACGGAGCCGAGCTCGACCGCGACGATCCTCGGCGGGTTGCCCCGCCGCAACTCGGCCACCAGCCCGTCGATCTTGCCGATCTTGACCTGCTCGCGGTCGACGATCTGCTTGTCCAGGATGTCGCGCAGCAAATCCATCACGTGCCTCCGAATATCTGCAGGGGAATGGTCACCACGGCGAGCACGAAACCGAGCGCGATGATAAAGATCACCGCGGCATTCGAGACGATACCGTTGCGGTGCTCGCCGACATAGCGTTTGTCGTTCAGCAGAAAAAGGAAAGGAACGACCGTCAACGGCAGGCTGGCCGCGGTCAGCGCCATGGAAAAAATAGTGAGCTTCAGCGGATCGAGGCCAAGCATGATAGGGATGGCGGCCAGAAACAGTGACACCGTGTAGACGGCGCTGAAGCCGGGATCGTCGCGCGGCTTGAGGTCTTCACCCCAATTCCATCCGAAAACTTGCGCCACCAGATAAGCCTGTTGCAGCCCAACCTCGAGAGCGGCACCGAAGCAGGCAATGCCGAGTGAGGCAACGAACAGGACGAACCCCCAGAAGCCGAATATCGGAATCAACATCAACGGCAATTGATGATAGTCGTCGACCTGATCGATGCCGTGCGTTGCAAGCACGAGCGCGGCCACTATCAACACGCCGATCGAAATGGCGCCGCCGAAGGTCATGCCCAGTCCGGCGATGGCCCGATTGGTTCCGAGATAGCTTCTGTCCCACTGGTCCTCGATCGCCCCCGAGGAATAGAACATGAACAGGTAAGGCGATATCGAAGCGCCGAGAATGCTCACCGCCATGAACCAGTAGTTCGCCGCGTCGTGGGCCGGCAGCGTGGGCACCGCACCGGACGCGACAGCTGTCCAATCGGGCTTCAGCATCACCGCTGCGACCACGAAGCACAGCGTCACAAGGCCGAGCATCGACACGCCTTTCTCGATCAGTCCGAACGTGCCTTTCCACAGCAACAACCATGCCATCAAAGCCACCGGTAAAGCCCACCATTGAAAGCCGATTCCGGTGGCGAGCTCGAGCGCGATGGCAACACCACCGATCTCGGCGGACAGCACCATGAAATTGACCAACAGGGCGGCAAGCAAAGGCCAGAGCGAAACGTTGAAGCCAAATCTTTCCCGGATCCCGTCGGAGATCGTGTGATGGCTCACGGCGGCAAACCGGCCGGCCATCTCGACCAGAAAGATGATGCAGATGGTGCCGAGAACGACCGCCCAGATCAACTGAAACCCGAAGGCCGCACCTGCCTGGGCCGCCGTCGCCATTGATCCGACTTCCAGGAAGCCGCCAACACTGGTGACGATGCCCAGCGATATTTCCAAGAGCTTCTTCATGGCTTCGGCGCGAAATATCGGGTGTACGCGTCGGCCAGAACGCGCGTGGCCGTCCGAATATCCTCTTGAGCCTCCTGCACCTGCGGGCGGCGGTCCGCTTGCAGTCCCGCACGGGCGCGGTCAACCGCAATCGACAAATCCTTGACCGCCGCCGCCAACGCAGCTTGCTCGGCAGGCTCAGCCGTTGTGGTCGATCGGATCTTGGCGTCGATGTCGGCCAGCGTGGTGCCGGCCGATTGCAGCGTGCCAGAAGCGTATGCGGTGGGGGCCGCTCCCGCAGACCAGGCATCAAGCGTCATCGATACGGTCCGCGCTGTGGAGGCGGCAGTTCGTGATTGCTGCTCGATCTGGTCGGACGACGAGCATGCGGTCGACATGGCCATGAGCAACAGCAGACACGCGCTGTCGCGGCCAAGGCGATAGCCGCTAAGGATTAGAGCCGGCGTTGGATCCGCCACACGAATGACCTCCCCCACCGACGAAACCATGTTCGGCGTAATTTGATCTAGCGCGCCCGCCCGGCCCGTCAACCGAGGCCACCGAACGAGCAACGGAGTGCAAGCCATGTCGGCCCTGACAGGTGCCAAGCGGCCGCGGCAGAACCGGCTCGAGCGGAACAAAGCCTCGATAGCCGGATTAACGAGGAGGCGGCTGGGCGGTTCGACTTCCGCCCTGATCGTTCGTGCCGCGAGAATGGTCAACTGGCAGGGAAAGGACCCCTCAATGCCCCGTCTCATTGCCTGGATAGCCATCGTGGTGATTGTGCTTGTTGCGGCTTGGATATGGTTCGGGCGCGATACATCGGGCAGCGGGGGCGGCAGCCAACCCGCGCCTCATGCGATAGACCAGAACGGGTAGTTCAGTCTGGATGATCCTGCTCGGCCCCGCTCCGCTCGACCTTGTACTCGTGAATCAGGCCTAGGATCTGAGCCTTGACCGTCTCGCGCGCCTCAGGTTGGACGAAAGGCATCAGCCGTTCGACAAGTTCGCCGACCGTCTGCGGGAGATCTGCGGCGGAATCGGTAAGCTGGCTGCCATGTTCATAGACATTGTCCGTCAATTTCTTGTCGAGGTCGGATAGAAATCCCATCGTCGCACTCCCCATAGCTGCTGCCCGCTTCCTCGTGCTCAATGGCCGGCCCGGCAGAAATGTTCCGCACAGGACGCTGGCGTTACGGACCGGCCGGATATTTGATGCCGGCGGGAAGGGGGTTGCCGGCAATCGCATCAACGCAATGTCGTCTGGCCCGGATCCCCTCGCTTGGCTTTGGACGGGATCAGCCTGCCGGCATTGGCCCGCAATCCCCTGACGAACTCCTCCAGATAGGGAAGCAGTTCGAAAAGCAGGATCACGGCCATCACACAGGCAATGTAGGTCACCGGCAGTTGCTGCGATTTCCAGACAAGTTCGAAGCGCGCGGTTTCCGTCCCTGCCCCGAACAGAGCAAGGAACTGTTCCCAGTGGAGGGAAATGACGCTGACCAGTCCCATCAGCGGGATCATCTCCAGGAAGCTGTGAACGTGCTGCTCGATCGGCGTGACGGTGCGGGCCGTGGTGGCGTAGCTGACGTCCCACATCGCCGTCGCCTCGTGGATGAGGAAAGTGACGATCATGATGAGGATGATCAGGGCATTAACGTCAAGAAACATGGCGGCCAGCAAAGGTATTCCGACCTCGGCGAACATCAGAAGGTGGATCAAGGATTCCTTGGCGCCCGTCGTCGATTCGATGTGAGAGGCGCGATGGCAGAGCCAATCGGCAAATCCGGCGGCCAACCAGACCGGCAGCAGGAAATACATCAAAATCAGCACGGTGGGGTCTGACAGCATGACATCCTTTCGCGAGTGGCCCCGTTCGAGGTGGCTATTGCTGCCCCGGCATTTCGGTGTTTTCCTGGGGATTTTTCCGGACGCCCGCGGCTGGGGAAGTATCCGTCGGCGCGTTACCGCCCTGGTTCTGTTCAGGCGCCCGCGTCAGCGGCGAAGTATTCCAGCCCATATCGGCGTAGAGAAAGCCTATGAGAAAGCCGATGATGATGATGGCGGCTATCACGAGCGAAAGCACTGCATTGCGTCGCACCATTGCCAGGCTCCCTTCCCAAGCCGAACAGCCGATCACGAAAATAGTTCCCAAAACCAGCCGCGATCGCACCTCGGTCGCGTCGGCTTCGACACGCAAGATTCGACGCCAACACTGCACGGAGCCGCGGGAACAATCGGTGACGGGCGAGGTTCGGTATTGGTTCTTCAAGGACGATCTCGATGAAACCTGCCGTAACCGACCGTATCGAAACAAAAAAATACAATCATCCCACGGGCGGATGGGGATCCCTGAGGTCATTGGTCCGCAAGGCATACGGCGAAGGCCTCCTGATGTCGGGCATATGGAGCACGCTGCTCAAGCAGAACAAGGCCGATGGCTACATGTGCATTTCCTGTTCATGGGCCAAGCCGGCCGATCCGCGGCCCTTCGAGTTCTGCGAAAATGGCGCCAAGGCGACCATGTGGGATCAGACGAAGCTGCGTTGCGGGCCGGATTTCTTCGCACGACATTCGGTCACCGAACTGCTCGACTGGCCGGATCGTGACCTCGAAAAACAGGGCAGGCTTACGGATCCCCTGCGCTACAATGCCGTCACCGACCGCTATGAACCGGTTTCCTGGGATGACGCATTCCTTGAGATCGGCATGGAGCTTCGGCGGCTCGATCCGAAATCGGTCGTCTTCTACACGTCCGGTCGGGCCTCGCTGGAGGCTTCGTTCATGTATCAGCTCTTTGCGCGTATCTACGGCTCATCGAACCTGCCCGATTCTTCCAACATGTGCCACGAATCGACCTCGGTCGGGCTGCCCGAATCGATCGGCTCGCCGGTTGGAACCGTGCAGCTCGAAGACTTCTCCCAGTGCGACATGATGTTCTTCTTCGGCCACAACACCGGGGTAACGGCGCCGCGGCTCCTGCATCCGCTGCAAGAGGCTCGCCAGCGTGGGGTGCCGGTATTCACCTTCAATCCCTTGCCGGAAAGGGGGCTGAAGCGCTTCAAGAATCCGCAAGATCCCCTTGAAATGCTGTCGCCGGGCCCCGGCACGAAGATGTCCAGCGACTTTTTTCAGGTCCGCAGCGGTGGCGATATCGCCGCTATGACCGGCATCGCCAAGGCGGTGCTGGCGCTAGACGACGCGGCACGGGAAAGCGGGGATCCGCGTGTCCTCGACGTCGATTTCATTGCCGAGCACACGGATGGTTTTGCCGAATTCGAAGCTTACCTGCGGGCCGCCAGGTGGGAGGACATCGTCAGGCGCTCGGGAATTGCGCAGGCGGATCTCGAACATGTTGCCGAGGTCTACAGCCGCTCTAAGGCGGTGATCGGCAATTACGGCATGGGTTTGACACAGCACCGGCACGGTACCGAGAACGTCCAGATGCTATGCAATCTGCTGCTGATGCGTGGCAACATGGGAAAGCCCGGTGCCGGCATTGGGCTGCATGTCGAAGTCGCCACCAAGCTCAACCGCAGCCATCTCCTGCCAGGGGCGGTGACCTATCTGCTGCCCTGCCTGTCGCGGCTGGAAAGGGACCAACAGGCGAGCGGCGACCAGACCGTTTCGATGGAGGACTCCACCGCCTGTATCCACGGCTCCTTCGGTTCGCGTCCCCCGGCTTCACCGCATCTGCTTTCCGAACCGAAGATCGTGGCGGAACTGGCCAAGGCCACCGTATCGGGGGTGAGTTCGATCCCGTGGGATAAATGGGTCGCCGATTATTCCCTTATCCGCGATGAGATCGAGCGTTGCTACCCGCAGCATTTTCGTGAGTTCAACAAGCGGTTCCTGACGCCGGGAGGCTTTCACCGCGATATCAAGGCGTCGAAACGGGTCTGGGAGACGCCGAACAAGAAAGCCAATTTCAAGCTGCCGACAACGCTTGAAACAGACCCGGACATCGATGTTTCGGGCCACAATGTGCTGACGCTGATAACGGTGCGCTCCAACGACCAGTTCAATACCACCGTCTATGGGTACAATGACAGACTGCGCGGCATACACGGCACACGCATGGTCCTGTTGATGAACGAGGCCGATATCCAGCGCTTCGGTTGAGCGCCGGGCAGGAAGTTGATCTGGAGGCCCATGCCGATGACGGCGTGGAGCGGCGGGTTCGAGGTTTGCGCATCACCCCCTACTCCGTGCCCGAAGGCAACTGCGCCGGTTATTATCCGGAACTCAATCCCCTGGTTCCTCTGTGGCACCGGGCCAAGAAGGCTCACGTCCCCGCCGTAAAGTCGGTTCCCGTCAGAATTGTTGCCAGGGAACCCAAAACGAGAAGCTCGGCGCGCCACTAAAGCAACCCAAGAAAAGTGTGTACGGCTTTCCCGGGAAAAGCGCGGTGCGCTTTCCCCTAGGAATTGCGCAAAAACAACAACATAGAGTGGTTAGCCGTTTCCGCAGACGATGAACTGCTCTATGGCGGTCCCAGTCTGGTGGGCCAGGCCGGTAGCTAGCCGCCAGCCGGCTTAGGGGATGCCGGCTGGGCCGGTTGGGTGCCTTGCTGATCTCCGCCGGTGGTGGTTTGTGGGGTGGGGTTCGTGTCGGTTGTGGGGTTTTTGTCAACCGGCTGACTGTTCGTATCCGCTTTGGATTTGTCGGGATCGGGATTGTTGCACCCGGCCAGACAGACCAGTGCCAGCATCAGCAACACGGCTCTCATATCGATACTCCTTCGGTGGGAGATGGCGAAGCAGCCTGCCAAGCTTCCATCCGGTCGAATCGCACCGAAAGCCCCTGCCTGGCCGCGCTTCTGGCCAACATGCGATCCAGTTCGGCATCTTCGATCGGGCTGCGCATCACCTCACGAATGGCCCTGCAAGCCAGCTCCGTCGACACGAAATCATATCGCCTGCTCCTGGTCAGCACATATTGCTCGACCAGCATTTTCACACGCCGGAGCGCGATCTTATCAGCATGTTGCATCATGTTCCTCCTGCACGCGCCGAACTGCGGGACCAACCGGTTGTTCCCGCCCGAATTCCGAAAATCCATCGCCCGGCCAGGAGCAGAAGTCAGACTCCCGGCAGGCGCCGACCGGACGATACCGATCCACGGAACAATCATCTCCTCTGCTGGTTCGGCCGGCACGACGGAGGAAATCATGGCGGACGCAAAACTCGCAGTGGTCACCGGCGCCTCGAGCGGCATAGGCAAGGAACTTGCGAAACTCTGCGCGAAGGACGGCTACGATCTCGTCGTTGCGGCTGATGAACCGGCAATCCAGCAGGCCGCCGAGGCACTCGGCTCACATAATATCGGAGTCGAAGCCGTCGAGGCCGATCTCGCGACCGTCGAAGGCGTGGATCGGCTGATCTCCCGAATTGGCGAGCGTGACATCGACCTGCTGTTTCTCAACGCTGGACGCGGGCTCGGCAATGGCTTCGTCGACCAGGACTGGAGGAAGATCCGGCGCATCATCGACACCAATATCACCGGAACGGTGTATCTGGCGCATGAACTCGGCGCCAAGATGGCTCGCCGCGGGCGCGGGCGCATTCTTTTCACCGGGTCGATCGCCGGTTTCATGCCCGGGACTTTCCAAGCCGTCTACAATGGCACCAAGGCATTCATCGATTCCTTCGCGATCGCCTTGCGTCACGAATTGCAGGACACCGGCGTCACGGTGACCGTGTTGATGCCCGGCGCCACGCAGACACGCTTCTTCGAACGCGCCGAGATGATGGACACCAAGGTCGGCACCGACGAGAAGGACAATCCGGCCGACGTTGCCAAGGCCGGCTACGAAGCAATGATGACTGGCGAAGAACAGGTGGTCAGCGGCTGGAAGAACAAGCTGCAGGTCGCCGCTGCGCATGTCACGCCAGCAGGTACGCTGGCCGAACAGCACCGCGAGATGGCGGCGCCGGGCTCGGCGTCCCAGGACTGATCGGCGGCATCTTCGGCGCCACGCACGAGAAACGCGCGTTTCACCGATGAAACGCGCCCTCGAAACTCAGGAGCAACATCGTGAAAGCCCTTACATGGCACGGCAAAGGCGACATACGCTGCGACCAAGTGGCCGATCCCGTCATCGAGGATGACCGCGACGTGATCATCAAGGTTACCTGCTGCGCCATATGCGGCTCCGACCTCCACCTGATGAACGGTTACATGCCGACGATGAAATCGGGCGACGTGCTTGGCCACGAGACGATGGGCGAAGTGGTGGAGGTTGGTCAGGGCCATTCGAAGTTCAAGAAGGGTGACCGGGTGGTGGTGCCGTTCAACATTTCCTGCGGCGAGTGCTGGTTTTGCCAGAACGGGCTGTTTTCGCTTTGCGACCGCTCGAATCCCAACGCAAAACAGGCCGCCGAAGCGATCGGGCAATCGCCGGCCGGCCTTTTCGGATATTCGCATCTTGTCGGCGGCTATTGGGGCGGACAAGCGGAATATCTGCGGGTTCCGTTCGCCGATGTCGGTCCGATCAAGGTGCCGGAGGGAATGGAAGATGAACAGGTGCTGTTTCTCTCCGACATCTTCCCGACCGGCTACATGGCGGCAGAGAACGCCGGCATCGAGCCGGGCGATACGGTCGCGATATGGGGTTGCGGCCCGGTTGGCCAATTCGCCATCCAGAGCGCGTGGATGCTCGGCGCCGGCCGTGTCATCGCCATCGACAAGGTGCCGGAGCGGCTGGCCATGGCGCGTGAACACGGCAAAGCCGAGACGCTCGACTTCAGCAATTCCAATATCTACGACGCACTGATGGCGATGACCGACGGCCGCGGCCCGGATCGCTGCATCGACTGCGTCGGCACTGAATCCGACCCCGGCGCGAGCGCCGACGCCATGCTCGACAAGGTGAAGGCCGCCGTCTATCTCGGCACCGATCGGCCGCATGTGCTGCGAGAGGCGATCTATTGCTGCCGCAAGGGCGGCACCATCTCGGTTCCCGGCGTCTACATCGGCCTGGTCGATCACATCCCGTTCGGCGCCGCGATGAACAAGGGGCTGACCTTTCGAATGGGCCAAACCCATACCCAGCGCTATCTCGAACCACTTCTGGCCAAGGTCCAGAATGGCGAGATCGACCCGTCCTTCGTCATCACCCACAGAGCCGAGCTCGAAGCCGGGCCGGACCTCTACAAGACCTTCCGCGACAAGCAGGATGGTTGCATCAAGGTGGTTATGCGGCCGCATGGTTGAGATGTCGCGGTTCCAGAGGCAAGAGCTATCTCATTCCCGGCATCCGTTGGACGCCCGCCCGATCGACATTGGCAGTTCGGAACCTTCTGCTGTGCCGGCGATTGACCCGCTGAGTTCGATTCAGAAGAAGGGCGCCACCATGGCCAACGAGAATTCTCGCTCGAAACCCGTCATTCGGTCTCCGAACACCGATGGTTTGCCACACCCGAGGCGAGACGCCGGTGATACGGACGCAGGGGCGAAATCGCCGACGCCGAAGACTGCCGGAGGATCTCACCCTTCAGCCCCTCCCCTGGACAATCCCACAGCCAATCGAAATGCCGGTCGTCCCCGTCAGCCCAGCATGACTCCGCGACCGACGGACAAGCCCTTGGACTGATCCTGCGGCGCCATTGGAGTAACCGTCAACGCGAAACGTCGGGCAGCGACCCCAGATCGGCCAGCGCAGCCAGGATGGTTGCTTCAGTCGCCGGCTTGGGCACGAATTTGCAGTCGCGAAAGGATGCCGGTAAGTCGCGCGCGCCAAATCCCGTCATGAGGGCGAAGGGAACACCCTGCGCCTGCAATATCTCCGCGAGGGGCAGGCTCGTTTCACCGTTCAACTGGATGTCCAGCAACGCCATGTCGATCTTGTCCGAGCCGACGAGACGAAGCGCCGCGGCGACCGAAGGCGCGGGACCGACCACCTGGTAACCGGCGCTACGCAGGACTAACGCGGTGTCTTCCGCGATCAGCCATTCGTCCTCGACGACCAGGACGCGCGGTCCGTCGTTCACGACTCCTCCTTCCCGTTAACGGGAAATGCGATCTGAACGTTGAGGCCTTCCTTGCGAAAAGCGGTTTCAACATGGCCGCCAAGCCTGTAGCCGATCTCTCCCTGCAGCAGCGTGAGGCCGAAGCCGCTGCCGACGGGTTCCTTGACAGGGGGACCATCCTTCTCGCGCCAGGCAAACGTGAACATGTCGTCAGCGATCGACCACATCACCACCACCTTGCCACGAGGTTTGGAAAGAGCGCCATATTTGGCCGCGTTGGTGGCCAGTTCGTGGACGGCCATGCTGAGGGAAAGACCCTGTTGCGGTCCAAGTTCTATCTCCTGGCCGTTCAGTTCGAACCGTTCAATGCCAAACGGTTCGAGTTCCTGGTGAAGCAGTTCGCTGACCGAAGCTTCCTTCCAGCTTTTCCGGCTCAACAATCCATACGCCCGCGACATCGCATGCAAGCGTCCGATCAAGGCCTCCGCGAATTCATCCTTCGACACGGATTTCTCCCGCGTGCGGCTCGCAATGCTGACGATCACCGCCAGCATGTTCTTGACCCGGTGGTTGAG
Source organism: Mesorhizobium sp. CA13 (assembly GCF_020165235.1). Classification (NCBI taxonomy): domain Bacteria; kingdom Pseudomonadati; phylum Pseudomonadota; class Alphaproteobacteria; order Hyphomicrobiales; family Phyllobacteriaceae; genus Mesorhizobium; species Mesorhizobium sp. CA13. The sequence goes on from NZ_JAIUHS010000008.1 coordinate 195,414, forward strand.
TTCAGAGATGAGAACCTGCTGATGCTCTTCCGCCTGAGCCAAGGTGGTGACGTCGACCAGTGTCACCACCACGCCCCGAACCCGGTTGCCCTTGTCCCGATAGGGATTGATATGGACCATGTGAAACCGTCCGGCGCTGTCGCGCGCGAGGTGGTGGTTCAGGGTCTCGCCTGTCTCGAACACCTCGGCGATATGCTGCTTCAACTCGGGATAGTCGAGTTGGCTCGACAGGTCCGTCAGCGGCCGGCCGATGTCGGAGGGACGCAGACTGAAGAAGGACGAAGCCGCGGGCGTGAAGGTCCGCACCACCAGATTGCGATCGAGGAAAATGGTCGCGATTTCGGTGCTTTCGAACAGGTTGCGCAGATCGCTGTTGGCGTGATCGAGTTCCTCGATCTTGTTCGTCAACTCGGCATTGATGGTGTTCAGTTCCTCATTGAGCGACTGCATTTCCTCCTTCGAGGCCTCAAGTTCTTCATTGGTCGATTGCGCTTCCTCGTTGACGGAGACGAGTTCCTCATTGGACGACTTCACCTCTTCCAGTGCGGTCTCATATTCCTCGATCGTGGATTGCAGACGCTCCCTCGTATCGCGCAGTTCCCGCTCGAGATCGGCGGTGCTGTCGGTGTCATGGCTGCCGCCTTCGTCTGTGCGGATCTGCGTAGGGCCCGACGGTTCGAACAGGACGAGATAGAGCGGCTCGCCATTGTCGCGTTCCGCCAGCGGCTCAATGGTGAGCTTGATCGGCTGGATCCGCTCATCATCCTCCTCGACCGTGAGATTTTCCCGCACGACGGTCCGGCGCGTCGACGTCGCCTCCCGCAGTGCGGCGCGCAGGTCGAGCCGCAGCCCGCGGCGTGCCATTGTCAACAATTGCCGGCTGGGAATGCCTTGCGGCGCTTCAAGATATTTGCCGGTGCGAGCTGAGTAGTAGACGACATCGCCTTCGGCGTTGACCAGCACATGCGGGGGGGCGAAGCGCTCCAGCACCTGCGCCTCGACCGCCTGGCGCAGCGGATAACCGGCGGCTCCCTTCCTCAAGCCGGTGCTCTCGGACGGGAATGCGCCCGAACGGCTATCGCCGATCAGGGCGGGCAGCCTGACATGCGGCGAGGCATGCTCCCGCGCCTGGAAGATACGATGTTTCTTATCGACGGTGGCAAACAGATTGTCGTTCTGTCCGACGCTCTCCGAGGTGCCGAGAAAAAGGTAACCGCCGGGCTTCAGGGCGTAATGGAAAATAGGAATGACCCGGCTCTGAATGGCTGGGCCGAAATAGATCAGCAGGTTACGGCACGACACCAGGTCCATGCGGGAGAAAGGCGGGTCGCGAACGACGCTGTGCGGCGAAAAGATGCACAGCTCCCGTATCTCGTTGCTGATGACATAGGTGTCGCCGTCGCCATTGAAAAACCGCTGGCGGCGTTCGGGGGAAAGTCCCTGCAGCAGGGCTTCGGGATAGCGCCCTGCCCGCGCCACCGCCAGCGCCGGTTCGTCGATATCGGTCGCGAATATCTGGATTCGCGGAACGACCGGGAGCTTTTCCACATGTTCACGCAGCAGGATGCCGATGGAGAACACCTCTTCGCCTGTGGCGCAGCCGGGAATCCACACCCTGACGATGTCGTTGGCGGTCTTGCCTTCGAAGAGTTGCGGTACGATCTTTCGCTCGAGCAGTTCGAAGGCCTCGGGATCGCGAAAGAAGTTGGTGACGTTGATCAGCAGGTCGCGAAAAAGGTTCATCACCTCGCGAGGATCCTTTTGCAGCCATTCGACATATGCGCCAATGGATTGCATCTGCGCGATCTGCATGCGCCGCTTGATGCGTCGCAGAAACGTCTTGGTCTTGTAGCCCGAGAAATCATGGCCTGAGTGGCTGCGCAGGATGCCGTAGATCTGGGACAGAACCTTTTCCATACCTGCCGTTCGGACGCTATCCTCCTCCGCCAACCCATTCAACGCGTCGAAGCCGCGGGCGAAGGCTTCCAGCTTCCTGCCGATCTCCTCGGCGGGCGCGGCTATATCGATAAGTCCGCTGGTGATGGCGCTCTGCGGCATATCGGGGTTGCGCGGGCCGTAGCCGTCGGAGATCTGCGCGACGGTGAGCCCCCCACGCTCCTTGATCGCCTTGGCGCCCAAGGTTCCATCGGAATCTCCGCCCGACAGGATGACGCCGACGGCATGTTCGCCCTGGTCTTCGGCTAATGCGCTGAAGAAGATGTCTATGGGTTTGCGTTCCTGGCTGAACCCGTTGGGCCGGCGCAGGCGCAGCATTCCCTCCTCGATGGTCAGGGTCACGTTCTGCGGCATGACATAGACGTGGTTCGGTTGAACGATCATGCCATCCGCCGCGACTTCGACCGGCATTTCGGTGTAGCGGCGGACGACCTCATGCAACAGGCTCTCTCGCTTAGGGCTGAGATGAGTGATGACGACGAACGCCATGCCGGGCTGATCGGCCATACCCTTGAACAGCCCTTCCATCGCCGGAATTCCGCCGGCGGACGCGCCGACGCCAACGATGGGAAATCTTTTCGACTGGGCTGTCACTGGAAGTTCCCCTTTCGGCACCTGTGTGCGAAATCACTTATGAAGCAGGCTGGACAGCAGGTAAGCATAGGCGCGGCGGAGATACGGAACAAGTCGCGACGGATGGCGTTCAATTTGCAGTTCACGTGTTCAATGACCAAACGTCCATCTGAAACAAAGCTCCCGACGCACATGGAGTCAGCGGCGTGGAATTGCTTGACGATTTCGGCCGGGCTCGTGCCGAAACGCCAGCAGGCTCGGCGAAGGAGACTGTTTCCACCAGGTACTGGTCGAGAAAGGATGACGAGGTGCGCGATCTGCAAGGGGTGCATCTTCTGATCGTCGAAGACGAATGGATGGTAGCCGGAGATCTCGCCCGTTATTTCAGCAATATGGGTGCGATCATCCTGGGGCCGGTAGCGACGGTCGAACAAGCGTCATTGCACACTGAATCGGCCGAGGCTGCCATCCTCGACGTCAATCTCAACGGGCGACGGGTCTTTCCAATCGCGGACGAACTGATGCGCCGCGGCGTGCCGTTCGTGTTCTTCAGCGGCGACAGCGATATCGCCATTCCCGAACATCTCCGACATGCCAGCAACCTGCGAAAATCCTCGGGCAACGGGGCTGTATTCAATGCTCTTTTCCCGCCGCAAAACCCGGCTGCGGCGAGTGGCTTTGTGCCAAGTCCGCCGGACGACGTGTTTTCGCTCCTGCCCAAACTCAGGCTTGCGGCACGTCTGTTGCTGGGGGATGTGGAAGCCTCCGACCGGCTTGTCGAAAGGACGCTCGAGCGGGCGATCCGTGACATCGACCAAAGGCGGATCGGCCAGTCCACCGAAGACTGGCTTAACGCCATCATACGCGATTTGGCAAAGTCCAGCGGCGCAAGGCTTCTGAACTGAGCCGAACCAGGTTTCCGATTGATCGCCGGCCGGGCCTCGGTCAGCCCTTTGGGTCACGCTCGACGAACTTGTTGAAACGGCTGGTCTGCCCGCCGCCGGTGTTGGCCTGGTAAAGAAAAGCCAGACGGTTCTCATCGAATATCCGAAAGAACTCATCCCATTCGACTGGTTCGAATGCCTCCTCGGGCTCGCCGAAATCGATCCGCAGGATGCCGCCCTCGCCCTTGGTTCGCACCACTGCCGGCCGGCCGTTCCGCTCCTCGGCCCATTTGCGAATCTCCTCGTGATTGGTGGTCGTCTGCGATTGCGACATCGAAATCTCCTTTGGACCTGCTCTCTCGCCGCGCACGCACCGCGGCAACTGTTGAGCGTCCTAACAGCACACGGCAGGCAATGTTCCAGCACCCGTCGCGTGGTGCGATGCGCCTGCTGTCGAATGAAACCGCCAGGAGAACTTTGTTGATGCGCAGGGAACAAAGCTTTTGCCGAGAAGTTGGGGACGCCGAGGTCACCAGTCCGAGGAGTTGTCGTGAAACGTATACTGGTCACAGGGGGCTGTGGTTTCATTGGTCGCCACGTCGCACAAGAATTCGCCGATCACGGTTATTCGGTTTGCATCCTAGATGCATTGCTGGATCAGGTGCATGCAGGCGAAGCGGTCAACCTTCCCGCGGGAGCCGAACTGATCAAGGGCGATGTGCGCGATCGCGAGGCCGTCACCAAGGCACTGGACGGCATCGACGGGGTGGTTCACCTGGCCGCGGAAGTCGGCGTCGGCCAATCCATGTACGAGATCGCCCGCTATGTCGGCGCCAACGATCTCGGCACCGCCACGCTGCTGGAGGCGTTGATCAAGCACCCGGTCGAGCGGATCGTCGTCGCCTCCTCGATGAGCGTCTACGGCGAAGGCCTTTACGCCACGCCCGACGGCCGGCGCATCGGCAACGCCCGGCGCAAGGCCAACGATCTCAAAGGCGGACAGTGGAATCCCATGTCTGCGGACGGTGAACCTCTCTCGCCGTTGCCGACCGACGAAGAAAAGCCGGTCGATCTCGCCTCCATCTATGCATTGACGAAATATGCCCAGGAACGCGCCGTGCTGATCTTCGGCGAGGCCTATGGTGTCGACGCTGTGGCACTGCGCCTGTTCAACGTCTTCGGCGCCGGACAGGCGCTTTCAAACCCTTATACCGGCGTGCTGGCCAACTTCGCCTCGCGTCTCGCCAACGGCAAGCGGCCGATGATCTTCGAGGATGGCCAGCAGAAGCGCGACTTCGTTCATGTGCGTGACGTCGCCCGCGCCTTTCGCCTGGCGCTGGAGCAACGCCAGGCGAAAGGTCACGTCATCAACATCGGAAGCGGCCGGGCCTATGCGATCCGCGATGTCGCGCGCCTTTTGGCCGAGGCTATGGGAACGCCGGACCGCTCGCCCGAGCTGCTCGGCAAAGCGCGTTCCGGCGACATTCGCAACTGCTTCGCCGACATTTCCAAGGCGCGTGAACTGCTCGGCTTCGAGCCGGGGCGGCAATTGGAGAATTCGCTCGGCGACTTCGTTTCCTGGGTGCGCAACACGATTGCCATCGATCGCGGCGCCGACATGAAACGCGAGCTCGAAGAACGCGGGCTGGTGTCATGAAGCCGGGTAGACGCAACCGTCGCGAAGCACCTGTCGCCATCGTCGGCGGCAGCGGCTTCATCGGGTCCAATCTCGCCGACAGCCTGTTGTCGGACGGCGAGCCGGTGCTGGTGATCGACAATCTCAGTCGCGCCGGTGTCGAACAGAACCTTGAATGGTTGTCGCACAAGCATGGAAGCCGCCTCACCGTGGAAACCGTCGATGTGCGAGAGGCCAACGCCTTGGCTTCAGCCCTGAGGGGGTCGAAAGCGATATTCCATCTGGCCGCGCAGACCGCCGTCACCACCAGCCTGGTTCGGCCGGGCGAGGATTTCGACATCAACCTTCGGGGAACTTTCAACGTCCTGGAGGCGGCGCGACAAAGCGGCGAGCGCGTCCCGGTGATCTTCGCCAGCACCAACAAGGTCTACGGCAGCCTCCCCGACATCGCGGTTCGCCAGGAAGGCGAGCGGTGCGTGCCTTGCGACCCTGCAATCCGTGCTGAGGGCATCGGCGAGGGCCGCAGCCTGGACTTTTGCACGCCCTATGGCTGCTCCAAAGGCGCGGCGGACCAGTACGTGCTCGATTACGCCAAGTCCTATGGCTTGCCGACTGCGGTCCTGCGGATGAGCTGTATCTATGGCCCGCGCCAGTTTGGAACGGAGGACCAGGGCTGGGTTGCGCATTTCCTGATCTGCGCGCTTTCGGGGCGGCCGATAACCATTTACGGCAACGGCAGGCAGGTGCGCGACATCCTGCACGTCTCCGATGCGGTTGCGGCCTACAGGGCCGTGCTCGACCGGATCGAGACGATCGCGGGCCAGGCGTTCAATCTCGGCGGCGGACCGGAAAATGCGCTCAGCCTGCGCATGCTGTTGGATGAGATCGGCAGCCTGACGGATCGAGCACTGTCGGTCCGCTATGAGGCCGAGCGGACGGGCGACCAGCCCTTCTTCGTCGCCGATACCAGGAAGATGAAAACCACGCTTGGCTGGAGGGCGCGTGTTTCATGGCGCGAAGGCGTCCGCGACCTCGCCGATTGGTTGCACCGTCACCGGCTCGAACCCCAAGCCGAAGCCGTGAGGTACGTCGCATGAAAATCGCATTGGTCAACCCGTTCTGGGCCTATGACGACAGCATCTATTTCGGCTGCCGCCAACCGCATCTGCCCCTGGAGTTCGGCTACTCGAAAGCCTTGCTCGAACGGGCCGGACATGAGGTGCTGATGTTGGACGGACAGCTTCAGAAGCTTGACAATTCCAGCCTTTCCGAACGGGTTGCCGAGTTCGCCCCGGCAATGACGGTCGTCAGCACCGCGCCGACCTATCTGTTCTGGCGTTGCGCGCCGCCGGAGCTGCGCGTGCCGGCCGACTTTCTCAACCGCCTTGCCGGGCGAGGCGGGCGCACCGTAGCGGTCGGGCCGCATGGCTCGGCGACACCGGCGCCAACTCTGCGCAAGCTCGGCGTTGACATCGTCGTGCGCGGCGAATGCGAGGAGGTTGTCGCCGACCTTGCACGGTGCGACGATTGGAGCGTGGTGCCGTCCACGGCCCACATCAGCGGAGCAAGGCTGGTCTCTAACGGCGGCGTCCACGCCAGTTCGTTCGTCGACCATCCGCCGCTCGAATGGCCATCGGACTGGATAGCCGCGCACGCGCACCATCATCACAGGTTCGACGACCAGCAGGTGGGGTTCGGCGCGGAGGTCGAGGCGTCGCGCGGCTGCCCTTACAATTGCAGCTTCTGCGCCAAGATGGATTTCCGCGATGCCTATCGCCGCCGAAATCACGAGGCGGTCGTGACGGAAATAGACCGGCTGATCGCCCAAGGTGTCGGCTACATCTACTTCATCGACGAGATTTTCCTGCCGCAGAAAGCCTTGCTGGAGGCACTGATCGATCGCGAGGTGAAGTTCGGCGTACAGACCCGCATCGACCTGTGGAAGCCCGAGCTGCTGGAATTGCTCGGCGCGGCAGGCTGCGTGTCCATCGAAGCGGGCCTCGAAAGCCTGACGGTAGAGGGCCGGGCCATGCTGGCCAAGCGCTGCCGGCTGGGCACGGAGGAACTCGCCGCGCTGCTCGTCGACGCGAGACGCCATGTTCCCTTCGTCCAGGCCAACCTGATCGGCGTAGTCGAAGACGACCCTGCCCTGGTCGACCACTGGCGAAACCACCTGATAGACAACGGCGTATGGGCCAATGAGCCGGTACCGCTCTATCCCTATCCGAGTTCGCCCAGCTATCGCGAGCTTTGGGGCGAGCCCGACGACATCGCCTGGGAGCGCGCGCATGAGCACTATCTCGCATCGTTCCAAAAGTTCAGCGACATCCAGGAGAAGCGCCCGCGTCCGCTGGCGGAGCTGGAGGCGACATGTTGCGGACACTGACCCCGCGTTCGCGGCGCATCTTGATGACGGTCGATGCCGTGGGCGGCGTGTGGCGGTACACGCTTGATCTGGCCCGGGAATTCGTCGATGGCGGAGGCAGCGTTTTGCTCGCCGGTCTTGGTCCGGAGCCGTCCAGGCAACAGGTCGAAGAAGCGCAGTCTTTCGCGACGCTGACCTGGCTGACCACGCCACCGGATTGGATGATCCGCAATGCCAGCGACCTCGATGCGTTGCCGGGGGAGTTGCATGGGCCCATTCGTGACCACGCCATCGACCTTGTTCATCTCAATGCGCCGACGCAGGCAGTGGGGCTCGATGCGCCCTGCCCCGTCGTGGTGGTCTCCCACTCCTGCGTGGTCACATGGTTCCATGCCGTCAAGGGACAGGCGGTGGACAGCGCATGGGACTGGCAGAAGCAGCGCAACAGGCGCGGCTTCGACCGGGCCGACGCCGTCATCGCGCCGAGCCACAGCCACGCCGGCATGCTCGAAACCTGCTATGGGCCGATCGCGCGTCTCAACGTCGTCGCCAACGGCGCCCGCCCCATAGCGAAACCCGAAAAGCGTCAACCGCTCGTCTTCGCCGCCGCCCGCTGGTGGGATGAAGCCAAGAATGCCACGGTGATCGACCAGGCCGCGTCGATGACGCAATGGCCCGTCTTTGCAGCCGGTTCCACGCAAGGTCCGAACGGCCAGCGCGCCGGCTTTAGCCATGCCGTCGCTCTCGGAGCGCTACCGCATGATGAGATGCGCGCCCTGATGGCGCGCGCCGGCATCTTCGTGTCGTCATCGCTTTACGAGCCGTTCGGCCTGGCGGCGCTCGAAGCGGCCACGTCGGCGACGCCGCTCGTTCTATCCGACATAGCCACCCACCGTGAGTTATGGGACGGGGCCGCGTTATTCTACGCCCCGCGCGACCCGGATGATCTCGCCGCCTGCATAAACCGTCTCTCCGCCGATGCGCAGCACAGGCGGGAGCTCGGCCGGGCAGCCCTGCGCCGGAGCCGCAGGTTTTCGTTGGCGAGGCAGGCAGCGGCCATGCGCGACGTCTACGACAAAGCGGCCTTAGCGATGGCGGAGCGCTGATCATGCGCTTTCTGTTCTATACCCATTCGGTCGTTTCCGACTGGAACCATGGCAACGCACATTTCCTGCGCGGCATCATGCGGGAGCTGGTCGCGCGCCAGCATCAGGCGATCGCGCTGGAGCCGGCGGACGGCTGGAGCCGCTCGAATCTGCTGGCCGAGAAGGGCTCCTTCGCCATAGAGCGCTTCAGGAACGATTTCCCCGAACTGATGCCGGTGACTTACGATGCCGGCTTTGACCACGAGGCCTGGATCGCCGATGCGGACGTGGTGGTCGTCCATGAATGGACTGATCCGGATCTCATCGCGCGCATTGGCCGCGCCAGGGCGAGCGGCGGCAACTTCATCCTCCTGTTTCACGACACCCACCACCGCGCCGTGTCGGCGACCGAGGCGATCTCGGCGCTCCAGCTGGAGCATTACGACGGCGTCCTCGCCTTTGGCGAAGCCCTGCGCGAGAGCTACCTGCGCGCCGGGTGGGGCAAACGCGTCTTCACCTGGCACGAGGCGGCTGACGACCGCCTGTTCAGACCGCACCCGGAGATTCGCCCTGCGTCAGACCTGATCTGGATTGGAAACTGGGGCGACGACGAGCGTACCGCAGAACTCAAGGAATTTCTGATCGAGCCGGTGCACGAACTCCGCCTCGAGGCAACCGTCCATGGCGTGCGCTACCCCAGGCAGGCGCTCGCCGATCTCGCAGCGGCCGGCCTGCGCCATGAAGGTTGGATCGCCAATGCCGACGTGCCGAAGGCGTTCGCAGCGCATCGTGTCACGGTGCATGTTCCGCGCCGCCCCTATCGGGAAGGCCTGCCCGGCATTCCGACCATCCGCGTGTTCGAGGCACTCGCCTGCGGCATTCCGCTGATTTCGGCGCCGTGGTCCGACACCGAGCAACTGTTCAGACCAGGCGTCGATTTCCTGTTTGCGGACAATGGCTCCCAGATGCGGCGACACCTCCGGGCTGTACTCGGCGACGCGGATTTCGCTGCCTCCTTGGCGGCGTCTGGTCTTGAGACCATCCGCCTGCGGCACACATGCCGGCACCGCGTGGACGAGTTGTTCGGCGTGCTCGCCGAATGCGGACCTCAACACATCACCAATCCGACCGCCGCAAAGGAAGCTGCTGAATGAAGATCGCTTTTTATGGATCGAGTCTGTTGTCGTCCTACTGGAACGGCGCCGCGACTTATTACCGTGGGTTGCTCAAGGCGCTTTCCCAACTCGGCTACGAAATCACCTTCTATGAACCTGACGTCTATGACCGCCGGAGCAACCGCGACATCGAGGCGCCGGACTGGTGCGCCGTCGTCGTGTACGAGGCGACCCGGCACGCGCTGATGCAGGTGGCGGCGTGCGCCGCCGAGGCGGATATCGTCGTCAAGGCGAGCGGCGTCGGTTTCGAGGATGAGGCGCTGCTGCGCGCCGTGCTCGATCACGCGCGTCCTGACGCGCTCGTCGTGTTCTGGGACGTGGATGCTCCAGCGACGCTCGGCCAATTGCGCGACGAACCGGACCATCCGCTGCATGCCGCGCTGCGGCAAATCGATCTTGTGTTGACCTATGGCGGCGGCGACCCCGTGGTCTGGGCCTATCGTGCCATGGGAGCGAAGGAATGCGTGCCGATCTACAATGGGCTCGATCCTGAAACGCATCATCCAGTCGCCAGTCAGGCGCGTTTTGCTTGCGATCTCGCTTTCCTCGGAAACCGGCTGCCGGACCGTGAGGCGCGCGTCGAGGCGTTTTTCCTCGATCCGGCCAGCCGCTTGCAGGAGCAGCGTTTCCTGCTTGGCGGATCGGGCTGGGGCGACAAGCCGCTTCCCGCCAATGTCAGTTGGCTCGGCCACGTTGGCACCCGCGACCACAACGCCTTCAATGTCACGCCAAAGGCGGTGTTGAACATCAGCCGCGACAGCATGGCCGCAAACGGCTTTTCCCCCGCCACCCGCGTTTTCGAGGCGGCGGGCGCCGGTGCCTGCCTCATCACGGATGCGTGGCTGGGGGTCGAACTGTTCCTGAAACCCGGCGAGGAGATCCTGATCGCGCGCGACGGCGGCGATGTCGCCGAAATCATGCGCGCCTTGACCCCCAACCAGGCAAAGGCGATCGGCGCGTCCGCACTGCGCCGCGTCCGCGGTGAACATACCTACGCCATGAGAGCGGCCGTCACCGACGCGGTCCTGAGGCGGCACTTCGAACGCGGGACCGAGGAGGCGGCGTGATGACCAAGCGGCTCAATATCGTCTTTCTCGGCCTGTCCCTCTCCTCGTCCTGGGGCAACGGCCACGCCACGACCTTTAGAGGACTGCTGAAAGGCCTGCACGAACTCGGCCATCGCGTGACATTCCTTGAGCGTAACGTGCCGTGGTACGCCAATCATCGCGATTTGCGCGATCCCGATTTCTGCGCCTTGCGCTATTACGAAACCACCCGAGAGTTGCAACAGGGCTGCGCGCGATGCCTGCAACAGGCCGATGTCGTGGTCGTTGGGTCCTTCGTTCCGGAGGGGCGCGCGGTCATCGACATTGTCGCGGCGCTCTGCAAGGGGGCGCTCTGCTTTTATGACATCGACACGCCGGTCACCCTGGCAAAACTTTCGACGGATGAATGCGACTATCTTTGTCGGCGCCAGATTCCGTATTTCGATGTCTATTTCTCCTTCACCGGCGGGCCGACGCTTGGCCGACTGACGGAGGATTTCGGCGCGCGCCGCGCCGAGCCACTCTACTGTGCGGTCGACCCGGAACGGCATCATCGAACCGCCGACCCGGTCGGCTGGGATCTCGGTTATATCGGCACTTATAGCCCGGACCGGCAGGAAGCGCTGAGCTCGCTGTTGCTCGAGCCCGCACGGCGCATGCCGGACCGCCGTTTTGTCGTCGCCGGCTCGCAATATCCGCCCGACATTGTCTGGCCCGAAAATGTCGAACGCATCGAACATTTGCCGCCGGCCCATCATGCCGCTTTCTATAGCCGCCAGCGCTACACGCTCAACGTCACGCGCAGATCTATGATCACCGCCGGATGGTCGCCCAGCGTGAGGCTTTTCGAAGCGGCCGCTTGCGGTACGCCGATTATCAGCGATCGCTGGCCAGGTCTCGACAGCTTCTTTCCTGCTTCGGCGATCCACACGGCCGATAAGGGGGATGACATCGTCGATATCCTGCTCAGGGAATCCGAGCGCGCCCGGCTCGCCATGGCCGACCGGGCGCGCGAACTCGTCCTGGGAGCACATACCGGTGCGGCCAGGGCCCGCGAATTCGTGTCGCTGCTGACAGGACCGAGAGCAGCGATGGTCGATCTCGATATCGGAACCGCAGCATGACTGAAAGACAGGAGAAAACAGCGATGCGGCAAACAAGAAAAGCGCGAAGGGCGAAGACAGTGCTTGTCGCCGGCGGCGCGGGTTTCCTCGGCTCGCATCTTTGCGAAACGTTGTTCCGCAACGGCTGGCGTGTGATCTGCGTCGACAATTTCCTTACCGGCCGCATGGACAACATCGTCTCGATCATGGACCAGCCGCGCTTCCGGCTGATCGAGCAGGATATCTGCCGACCACTGAACCTCGGCGAGCCGGTCGATCGCATTTTCAACTTGGCATGCGCTGCTTCGCCGCCGCGCTACCAGGCCGATCCGATACACACCACGCGCACCTGCGTCATCGGAACCCTCAACCTGCTCGAGCTCGCCGCCCGCAACAATGCGCGATTCCTGCAGGCGTCGACGAGTGAAGTTTACGGCGACCCGGAAGAACATCCGCAACGGGAAGACTATGTCGGCCATGTGAATTTCACTGGCCCGCGCGCCTGCTACGATGAAGGCAAGCGCACCGCCGAAACGCTTTGCTTCGATTATCTGAGAGCGGCAAAAGCCGATATTCGCGTGGCCCGCATCTTCAATACCTACGGTCCCAGGATGGATCCTGCCGACGGCCGCATCGTCTCGAACCTGATCATGCAGGCGCTTGAGAAGCGCTCGATGACGATATTCGGCGATGGGTTGCAGACAAGGTCCTTCTGCTACGTCTCCGACCTGATCGACGGTATGATGCGCCTGATGGATCTCGATCCCAATCCCGGAAAACCCGTCAACCTGGGCAATCCCGGAGAATTCACCATCATGCGGTTGGCATCCATGGTGAGGGACATGACCGGAACCAAGTCGGATCTGAAATTCCTGCCCTTGCCGCAAGACGATCCGCGCCGCAGGCAGCCCGACATCTCGCGTGCAAAGGCGCTGCTCGGCTGGACGCCGAAAGTGCCGCTCAGGCAAGGGCTGATGCAGACGATCGGATACTTCTCCAATCTCGAAACCAGCGGGATCGACGGCCGGATGACAGCTATTGCGACAAACGCAAGATCGGGCAGGTTGCAAAACCTTCCGGCCTGAAGCCAGGCCGCCGCAGCCACGTGCTCCCGGCATGACCGCTCAAGCACGGTCATGCCTCCTGCCGCACTTTTGCGGATTGCTCGGAACATCCTGGCAAGCTCGGGGTTTGACGATGAGACCCCGCTATGGAGTATGGACCTGTGCAACCCAAACGATCCGCAAAGGATATCGAGCAGATTGCGGAAAGAGAGACGGCTGCCTTTCTGCGACGGGCCTCCATCACCTATCTCGAGTGCTGCGTCAGTCTGATGATGACGCATCTGCAGCGCGAGGAAGTGGCCACCATTCTCGAACGCGAAGCGGACATGCTGCGGAGACTGGACTGATCGTCACGGCCCGGACCTCTCCAGGAAGCGTAGCAGCCCATTCTTGTACCGCGTTGCCGCAGCTACCAGCCTTGGCTTCTCCGGGCCATGCTCGGATCGGGCAGCAACGTTCCAGAGTCCCAGTTGAAACGCCAAGTAGCAAGGTTCGAGATAGTCAATGAGGCCGGTATCGATATTGAGCCGCTCCCCGGCTTCCATGCGGTGGACCAATGTCGCTAGCTCGCTGTCGGAAAATCCATACTCGACGCGAGCGCCCGCAATGTCCCATTCTATGGGCTGGCAGCCGATCAAATCATGTCCCCGGCAGTGATCGACGGCATCCGTCTTGATCAACGTCCCGTCGGCACAAACGAGAAACTCCCACGGGTGAAGCCTTCCGTCGATCTCGACCCGTGGCAGCGCTTGCGCAGGGCCTTGCTTCGAGAACCAGTTCCGCAGCTCCGCCGCGCACTGCTCGCCAAGGGCTTCGGCGCCATTGTGGACGGCCATATCAACGAGTTCCGGCAATGGAGCACCGGGCTCCGGAGTTCCCAGATTGGCCGCACGCCAGGCGAGATAGCGTGCGAGCTCCGCGACAAGCCTGTCTTTCGACAGGCTTGCCTGATCCATTGTCTTGCCGTCGACCCACCGTTCCACCAGAAAGCCGTGGCAAAGCCCGGCAACTTGCGGTGCGAAACCGGCTTCGTGCAGCATCTTGGCGACTCGCATCTTGCGCTGCCCTGCTTCACCGAGGCCGGCGAATTTGACGAGCCATCGATCGCGGCCCGCAAACGCCAGGAACTTTCGCCGCTCGAAGCCGGGTTGACTAGGCGGCCAGAGCCTCTCCTCGGTGTAGTGGAGGTTTCGCCACCCTCCAGCGGATATTTCGGTCAAGGCCAATTGCGGGCTGCCGGCCGCCTCCGCCACCCAATCGCGCAGTGTCGGGATTTGCGCGCCGCTCGGGAAGGTGCTTTCGAAGGCTATCGCCACATGTTTGCGGCAACCCGACCATGTCTCACGAACCTCCTCTGAGGCTTCGGCACCCGGCCCGCCGGAATGGCTGGGGAACAGGTGGGTGCGGTCCCTATCGATGCCCAGCCGCCGCAACCATGCGACGACGGCGTGCATCGAACTGCCCGACAGGCCGGGGCCCTCGTCGACAACAGCGAAGGAAGCCGACGGCTTGTCCCTCCAGGCGCCGATCAGTTCCGGATCGGCGTTGACATGCCTGCGGAAAGGATGGCCGATCGGGCGCACGCTGATGGGTGCCGGCGCGTCGATCGCCGCGGCGACCAGGGCGGCAAGCCCGAGGCCGATGCTGCGGATGCCGATGACGCATGTGTTCGCCTCGAGGCCTGATGCCCGCGCCGCGCCGAGATAGCTTTCCGGATAAAGCGCATAATGGGCGTACCCCTCGGCCGTGCCGGTAAGAACCTTGCCCCGGCAGTCGAGCGCCGCCAGCATTTGCCCCAGCATGGGATCGACGGCGCCGCTTACCGCGAAGCCGCTTTGCCAGGACCTCGCCACTTCCGCCGCAAGGCCGACCAGCAGCTTGGCGCCTTGCCGTTGCCGCGGCGAAGGGGTGTCTCCGCCGCAGGCCTCGAACTCGATATCGGCCAGCGCCTGGACCAGTTCCGAGACCTTGACGAATAACCCTACCAGCGCAGCGTGGCGTTGGATGCCGCAGGGCCTGCAAGCGAGGCTTCCGGCCATTTCGATTGCAGCCTCGCGAAGCTGCCGCGCGTCTTCCGTTCGTTTGTGGTCGCCGTAGACGATCATCGATCGATTCCAAGCTTGCCGTGCGTCAACGCCGCTTGCGCGGCTTCGATCCATTCTGCCGCGCGCAATTTTTCCACATGCCAAGGAACATTCCGGCAAGCTGGCGGTTCGGCCCCAGGAACTTACCTTGGACAGCACAGGACGGCAGTTTCGTGGGATCGAAGAAAGTTCGTGTCGGTATCGTCGGCGTAGGCAATTGCGCATCCTCCCTGGTGCAAGGCCTTTCCTATTACCGAGACGCAAAAGGCAACGAGCCGATCCCCGGGCTGATGCATGCCGATCTCGGCGGCTACCACGTCGAGGATATCGAGGTCGTCTGTGCGTTCGACGTCGCCAAGGGCAAGGTCGGGCGCGACGTGGCCGAAGCGATCTACAGCGCCCCGAACAACACGTTCCGTTTTGCCGATGCGGTTGCAACCGGGGTTCGCGTCGAGCGTGGCCCCACGTTGGACGGCATCGGCAAATATCTGCGCACGGAAATCGAGGAAGCGCCGGAGCCGGTTGCCAATGTCAGCGAAATCCTGCGGGACAGCGGCGCCGATGTGCTGGTCTCGTACCTGCCGGTGGGGTCGGAGGAAGCGACGTGCTTCTATGCCGAATGTGCCCTCGAGGCCGGCTGTGCCTTCGTCAACTGCATACCGGTTTTCATCGCATCACGGCCCGAATGGCGCTTGCGTTTCGAGGAACGCGGGCTGCCGCTGGTCGGCGACGACATCAAGAGCCAGGTCGGCGCGACCATCGTGCACCGGTTGCTGGCCAATCTCTTCCGCGAGCGCGGCGTCCGCATCGACCGCACCTATCAGTTGAACTTCGGCGGCAACACCGATTTCCTCAACATGCTGGAACGCGAGCGGCTGGAATCGAAGAAGATCTCAAAGACGCAATCCGTGACCAGCCAGTTCGATGTTCCCTTGGAGCCTGGCAACATTCATGTCGGCCCCAGTGACCATGTGCCATGGCTCACCGATCGCAAATGGGCCTATATCCGGGTTGAAGGCACGACCTTCGGCGGAGTGCCGCTCAACGCCGAACTCAAGCTGGAAGTCTGGGATTCGCCCAACTCGGCCGGCGTGGTCATCGACGCCGTGCGCTGCGCCAAGCTGGCGCTTGACCGCGGCATCGCCGGCGCGCTGACCGGTCCGTGCAGCTATTTCATGAAGTCTCCGCCTGAGCAGTTCACCGATGCCGAAGCTCGGCAGCGCACGCTCGCCTTCATCACCGGCAGGGACGAGCCCATGCTCGATGCCGCGGAATGACGACGACCTTCTTCCTGATCCGGCACGCGGCACACGACAATGTCGGCTCCTATCTGGCCGGGCGGATGGGCGGAGTTCGCCTTGGCGAATCCGGTAGGGCCCAGGCGGCGCATCTTGGCCGCCGCATGGGCCGCGAGCCGATCGCCGCTATCTGGTGCAGCCCACGCGAGCGCACCCAGGAAACCGCGAAGCCGATCGCGACTGCCTGTAATGTCGGCGAAATCGCGATCTGCGCCGAACTCGACGAGATCGACTTCGGCATCTGGTCGGGAAAGACGTTCGAGGAGTTGAACGGCGATGCCGGCTGGCAGGCGTGGAACAGTCGGCGGCAGGAAGCAAGCACCCCAAGCGGCGAAACCATGCTGGACGTTCAACAGCGTATCGTCTCGCTCATGGACAAGGCTCGAGAGCGGCATCAGAACCAATGCGTCGCGCTGATCAGCCATGCCGACGTGATCAAGGCAGCCATCTGCAATGTGCTCGGCCTGCCTGTCGGCAACAGCTTTCGCTTCGATATCGACCCCGCCTCCGTCACGACGATCGTGTCTGGAGACTGGGGAGCAAAGCTCATCCGCCTGAACGAACTTGCCTGACGAGGACATGCCGGATGCAGATGGTCATTTTCGGTCTCACCGTCACGTCCTCATGGGGAAACGGCCACGCCACCTTGTGGCGCGGGCTGATCCGTGCGCTGGCCCGGCACGGCTGGTCCATCACCTTTTTCGAGCGCGACACCCCTTACTATGCCGGTACGAGGGACCTCGATCAGTTGGACGGCGGCAACATCGTGCTCTACCCGGACTGGGAGGATATCCGAAGGGTCGCGGAGCAGACGATCAAGCAATCGGACGTCGTCATCATTACCTCCTACTGCCCCGACGCCGTGGACGCTTCGCGCCTGGCGCAGCAGGCATGCCGCGGGCTGCGCGTTTTTTACGACTTGGACACTCCGGTCACGCTGGCTCGCGTCGATCAAGGTGAACGCCCACCCTATTTCGGGCCCGAGGGCCTTGCCGATTTCGATCTCGTCCTGAGTTACACGGGCGGCTCGGCGATCGACGCGCTCAAGACGGTCCTCGGGGCACGCCACGTGGTGCCGCTCTATGGCCATGTCGATCCCGACCAGCACCGGCCGGCAGTACCAAGGGCCGAATTTGCCGGCGATCTGTCCTATCTCGGCACCTATGCGGCGGATCGCCAGGCCGGCGTCGAAAAACTTTTGGTGCGTCCGGCCGCGCGCTTGCCTGACCACCGCTTCATCATCGGCGGTGCGCAATATCCGCAGGAATTCCCGTGGAGCGACAACATCTTCTTCGTCAGGCATCTTCCGCCGGCCGACCATCCGGCCTTCTTTTCATCGTCCCGCCTGACGCTGAATGTGACGCGCGAGGCGATGGCACAGAAGGGTTGGTGCCCCTCGGGCCGGCTGTTCGAAGCGGCGGCATGCGGCGTACCGATCATCACCGACACCTGGCCGGGCCTCGGCAGCTTCTTCGAACCCGGCAGCGAGATTCTGCTGGCGCATGACACGGACGACGTGGTCGCAGCGCTCAAACTGCCAGCGCACGAGCTCGATACAATCCGAAGCCGTGCGCGTGAACGGGTACTGGATGAACACACATCCGCACGGCGCGCGGCGGAGCTGGATCGCATCCTGAACGAAGCCTTGCAAAGGTCGGCCGGCGAACCGATGAAGGAAGCAGTCTGATGTTGGGCATCGTGCCCGCTGCCGGACGCGGCAGCCGCATTCAACCGCTCGGCTTCTCGAAGGAACTGCTGCCGGTCGGGAGCCGGATCGATGGACAGACGGAGCGCCCCTGCGCCGTGAGCGAATATCTGGTGCGGCGGATGGTGCGCGCCGGCGTCGACAAGATCTGTTTCATCATCGGATCGGGCAAATCCGATATCCTCGAATATTATGCCGCGGGCTACGGCGCGGCGACCGCTCTGTTCGTGGTACAGCCCACCCCTGTCGGCCTTTGCGACGCGATCTTCCGGGCGGCACCCCTCGTCGCACCGGACGAGACGGTATTGATCGGCCTTCCTGACACGATCTGGTTTCCCGAGGACGGCTTCTGCCGTCTGCCGGACGACCAGCTGTCATTCCTGCTCTTCCCGGTGGAGCGGCCGGAATTCTTCGATGCCGTGGTTCTCGAAGAGGGAGGCCGGGTGCGGGAAATCCAGGTCAAGCGAGAGGACGCCGCCACGAACTGGATATGGGGCGCCTTCAAGATGCCGGGCCATGTCCTGCACCGGCTAGCGGCACTCTGGCGCGAGCGGGATTGCCATGACGAATATATCGGCACGTTGATCAACGCCCATCTGGCAGCGGGCGGTCAAGCCTATGGTGTCAAGGCAGGGGCCGCCTATGTCGACGTCGGTACCTTCAACGGCTATCGCGCGGCCCTTCGGCTGCTCGACGAAGATGCTGCGTCCAAACAGCACCTGCCCACCATGATCGCGTCCAAGGCACATTCGCATGTGCCTGCCGTTCCGGGCGAAGGAGCCTAGCCATGCTGCATTCCCATGCTGAAATCCGACGCCGTATCGATGCCCTCGGCCCATGGTTCCACAACATGGAACTGGCCGGCGTCGAAACCGCTCCCGACCACTTTCTCGGCAATTACCCGCTGGTCAAGTGGCGCAAGTTCGCCGACGCCATCCCCGCCGACCTAGTCGGCAAGTCCGTGCTCGATATCGGCTGCAATGCCGGTTTCTACTCCATCGAAATGAAACGGCGCGGCGCCGGTCGTGTCCTCGGCATTGATTTCGACGAGGCCTACCTGGCGCAGGCGCACTTTGCCGCCGAGATCGCGGACTGCGACATCGAGTTCCAGAAGCTTTCAGTCTACGACGTCGGTGCCCTGCGCGAGACGTTCGACATCGTGCTTTTCATGGGTGTGCTCTACCACCTGCGCCATCCCCTGCTCGCGCTCGACCTGATCCGCGAGCATGTCGCGGGTGAGTTGATGATTTTTCAGTCGATGCAGCGCGGCAGCAAGGATTTGCCCGCGCTGGAGCAGGACTATCACTTCTGGACGCACGACCTGTTCGACGAGCCGGATTTTCCGAAACTTCATTTCATCGAACATCGCTACGCCGACGATCCGACCAATTGGTGGATCCCGAACCGCGCCTGCACCGAAGCGATGCTGCGCAGCGCCGGTTTCGAAATCTTTCTTCATCCCGAGCAGGAGGTCTATTTCTGCCGTCCCGCCGGCGATCCGGCCGGCGGCGGCGCCGTCTACCCATCGAAAGGACAGTTCCATGATTGAAGCCGCGATGATCTGGAACGAGCCCAACAACAAATCGCACTGGGACCCCGAGCTCGACCCCGATTGGAGCCGCTTCGCCGCCATGGCAATGTTGTCGGCAGATGCGATCGCGGCCGAGAACCCGGCCTTGACCAAGGTACTCGGCGGCATCTCGCCGATCGACCCCGGTTTCATAACGCGCATGAAGGAATTCGGATTGTTGGACCATGTCGACGCCGTCGCGGTGCATGGCTTCCCGCTCGACTGGAACCTGTGGCAGATCCAGGAATGGCCGCAGAAGATCGGTGAGATCGCGGCCGTCACCGATCTCCCGATCTGGGTCAGCGAAGTCGGCGTATCGACCTTCGGCGCTGACGAGATCCAGGTCTGGGGCCTCAGGCGCACCGCTGAATTGCTGCTCGGCAACGCTCCGCGCATCCAGTGGTACAGCCTTTATGATCTCCCGCGCGAATGGGAAGCAACGACGCGCCATCGCGAAGCGGAAGGCTCCTCCTACTATCGTCATTTCCACATGGGGCTGCTGCGCCAGGACGGCACGCCAAAACCGGCACTGGAGGAATTCCTGCGCCATACGCCCGAAATGGGGCTGGTGCAGTGGTTTCATTTCGAGGACCCGCGGCTGGATGACGCCGTCGCCTGGATGAAGCGGCTGGGGGTCACCAATATGCGGACCGGACTTTCCTGGGCCGACAGCTTCAGGCCGAATGCATTGGACTGGTTCGACCGGCAGATGGAAGCGCTCGCCGATTTCGACGTGACCGTCACCTTCTGCTTCACGCCGGAGCATCGCGGGATGATGCCTCACCATACTAGCCCGCCGCTGGTACCGGAGGAATTCGCCGAATTCTGTGCAGCCATGATCCGCCGCTACGCGCCCGCCGTGGCTTCCCCGTCGACGCGGCGGGCCTCGGCAGCGTGAGGCTCCCATGCATCAACAGTCGGCAACCCTGGGCGAATTCGCGGCCCTGTTGACGGGCAGTGATACGGCACACGGCTCCGCCATCATGGTCGTCGTCGCGCATCCGGACGACGAGACGATCGGCATCGGCGGACATCTTGCCGGACTGCGGTCATGCCGCATCGTCCATGTCACGGACGGAGCACCACGTGATCTTGCCGACGCCCAGGCGCATGGTTTCGAGACCTGGCAGGACTATGCCGATGCCCGCCGTGCGGAACTGACGGAAGCCTTGGCCGCGGCCGGGCTGTCGCCATCGGGCCTGACCACCCTTGGCTATCCCGACAAGGAGGCTGCGGCGAATCTGGTAGCGCTCGCGCAGGAGCTCGCCTGCCTTGTTTGCGAACCCGGCATCCGCTTCGTCTGCACACATCCTTTCGAGGGAGGCCATCCCGACCACGACGCGACCGCTTTCGCCGTTCACGCGGCCTGCCATCTTCTGCGCCGTGACCGCCGGCCCGTGCCCACCATCATCGAAATGGCCTTCTATTCGGCAGGCCCGGACGGCCCTGTATTTCAGGATTTCGCCAGCGGCACCGGCGATGGTTGCATAGAGGTCTGCCTGACTGAAGCAGCCTTCCAGCAAAAGCAGCGCATGCTGGCCAGCCATTTGACGCAGCAGCGAACGCTGGCGCCGTTCTCGACCCGGACCGAGCGTTTCCGGCTGGCGCCGACCTATGATTTCCTGAAGCTGCCCAACGATGGGAGGCTCTACTACGAATCGCTGCCGCTGGGCTTCGAGCCCGGCACCTGGCTGCATGCAAGCGCCCGTGCTCACGAGGCGCTCCGGCTCGACCAGCCATGACGCTCACAGTGCTCAATGTTGCCTATCCTCTCGCGCCGGTGGGACCGAACGCCGTTGGCGGCGCCGAGCAGGTGCTGTCAATGCTCGATCAGGCGCTGACCCGCGCCGGCCATCGGTCCATCGTCATTGGCTGCCAGGGCTCCAGTGCGAGCGGCATTCTGGTGGAAACGCCCGTCGAAGCCGGCGTGCTCGACCAGGCGGCAAAGAACCGGGCGCAGCAGTCGCATCGCGCCGCGATCGCCGCCGCCCGCGCCCAATGGGCAATCGACGTGGTTCACCTGCATGGCATCGACTTCGACGCCTACCTGCCTGCCGACGGCCCGACCCTGGTGACCCTTCACCTGCCGCTCGACTGGTACCCGGCCGGGGTGCTGCGCCAGGTGCGCGACGACCTCTGGCTTCACGCGGTGTCGTCGGCCCAGCAGCGAACCGCGCCGCCGGACGCAAGCTTGATTGCCCCGATCGCGAACGGCGTCGACATCGACGCACTCAACCGGCCGCGGACCAGGCGCGACTTCGCCCTCGTGCTCAGCCGCATCTGCCCCGAAAAGGGCATACACCTGGCATTGGATGCCGCCAAACGGGCTGATATGCCGCTGGTCATTGGCGGGCGGGTCTATTCGTACGAAACGCATATCCAATACTTTCGCGATGAAGTCGAACCTCGCCTGGACAGCCGGCGCCGCTTCCTCGGTCCGCTCGGCTTCACCACCAAGCGGCGCCTGCTCAATGCAGCACGCTGCCTGGTCGTTCCGAGCCTTGCCGCCGAGACCAGTTCTCTGGTCGCGATGGAAGCACTCGCCTGCGGCACGCCGGTGATCGCCTTTCCAAATGGTGCGCTTCCGGATGTGGTCGAGCACGGCAAGACCGGCTTTGTCGTCAACAATGTCGACGAGATGGCGCAAGCAATTGCCGCAGCGTCCAGCCTCGATGCCGAGACGTGCCGGAGCGAGGCGCGCCGGCGGTTTTCGCTCGAGCGCATGATCTCGTCCTACATGAGCGCCTATCTTGCGCTGGCCCGGCTCGGCGCCGACCGCAGGCACCTCGCCGCGGCGCAGTGAACGAGCCGATGCTGCGCAGCGAGATCATCGGCGATCCAGAGCGATTGCATGCGCTGGCGCCGCACTGGTGGAAGCTGTGGGAGCAAAGTTCGTCGGCGACACCTTTTCAATCTCCCGCCTGGCTGGTGCCGTGGTGGCGCACATTCGCCCCCGGGGAACTGGCGACGGTCGCCATCTGGAGCGGCGACGATCTGGTGGGCCTGGCGCCGCTCTACCTCGAACATGGGACGGCAGGTTCGAAACTGCTTCCGATCGGCATTTCGCTCAGCGACTATCTGGATGTGCTGTGTGTTCCCGGCAGGGAGGCCAAGGTCGGCGCTGCCCTTGCCGAGAAGATACTTTCGATCGAGTGGTCGCAGTGGATTCTGCCGGATCTGCCGCAGGGCAGTGCCGGCCTAGCGATCGAACATCCCGAATTGAAGGCCGATGGACCTGTCGGCCACGCCGTTTGTCCCGTGCTCACCACCGACGGCGACGACACGCTGGCGGGCTGCGTCCCCGCCCGGCGCAGACGCCAGTTGCGCCGGGCGCGGCGCGCCGCATTTAGACGCGGACGGGTCGAGTTGTCGCCGGCAAGGGATGATCCTCAGCTGTTCCTCGATCACCTGATAGGCCTGCACGGCGCGCGCTGGGCTGGAAACGGAGGCGGCGTGCTGGCCGACCCGGCGGTGGAGCGATTCCACAGGCGCTCACTTCCCCTGCTCGACGCCCGCGATCTGACCCGGTGCTGGTTGCTCGCCATCGACGGCAAGCCAATCGGCGCCTATTACGGATTTCACCATCGCGGCCGTGCCTATGCCTATCTTGGCGGCTTCCATCCCGCCTATGCCGAGGAAAGCCCAGGCGCGATCCTGGTCGGCCACGCTATCGCCGAATCGATCCGCGAAGGTGCGCGCGAATTCGACTTCCTGCGCGGCCAGGAGCCTTACAAATATGGCTGGGGCGCCGGCGACAGGTGGACGATGCGAAGGATTTGGACGCGGAAATGACACGATGGGTTCGATAGGACCGACATCCGTGCGCCGCCGGCTAGCGGTCAGGCTGGCGGTCGAGGACTGTATGGCGGACGCTGTCAGTGCCGAGGCCGTGATCGCCAGGCTGGCGCTGCATCTCCACGCAGGCATCGGGGCAGCCGAATTGGCGGAGATCGTGGCGGAGATCGATCCGGCCGATTCCCGAGACAGGGAAAGGCTGCGGCAGATAGCCGGGTTGCTTCGCCGCGGATCGGAGGTCTTTGCCACGTTGCAGAAAACGGGTTCTGCCGTTCGTCACGAACGCGACGACGACGAGACGGATGCCGACGTCGTCACGCGGCTGGCCTCGGGCTTCGACGCCGCGGCAGCGATTTCCCGGGTGGCGAGTGTCCAGCTGGCTTCTCTCGGCGATGAGGAAAGGCTAGCCGCCACGACCGACGAAATAGTCGCATGGCTGGAAGCGCAAGACTTCACCGGAGCTGGACGAAAGATTCTGGACATCGGTTGCGGCATCGGGCGTTTCGAGCGCGCCCTGTCGGCATCCTCTGGCCGGGTCGTCGGCATAGACATATCGTCGAGGATGATCTCCATCGCCCGTGAGCAATGCGCAGGACTTGGCAATGTAGAGTTGCGGCGGACCTCCGGGCTCGATCTGGCGGAGTTCGGCGACGCGAGTTTCGACTGCGTTCTGGCGGTCGACAGTTTCCCCTATCTGGTACTGGCCGGCGTGGCGGAGCGGCATTTCGGCGAAATCGCGCGCGTCCTCAAAAGGCCGGGCTGGCTGGCCTTGCTGAATTACTCATATCGCGAATCACTGTTTTTGGACCGCGCCGATATCCATCGCCTGGCGCAACGTCACGGATTGCGGATCGCCGTCGATGGCGAAAAGCCGTTTCGGCTGTGGGACGGCGACGCCTTCCTGCTTGCCGGCGTGACGGAACATTACCAGCCAATGCCAGTTCGGGCCTCGAACACAGAGACGCTGAAGAGCGCCGCCAATTCAATGGAGAACAGCATGGCATCCGGCAGCAAGAAACATGTCGGCAGCGGCAGCCACGGCAAAGGTGCCGGCTCCGGAGCAATGACCGAACTGGCCAAGGACAAGATCGAAGAAAACGCGGTTTTGTCGAACAGGGACAAGAAGCAGCACAGCGAGGAACGCGGCTTGGATGGCAATCAGATCAAGTCCGATCAATATCAGGATCACGCCGCAAATCGATTGCCGAAGGACTGAAAGGCGCCGCGCTGCATCCGCGACTCTCGGCAATCGAGAATAGAAGAAAAAACCTGTGCAAGGGCTACCTGGCAACGGTCTCTGCGCCGGCCATCTGCTTGTAATGCCCGGCGCTTGTCATCACAGTAGGATGAAGGACTGCCATCCATCCAGAGAATACGATGTCCCGTTCGAGCGATGATACCATGGACCCGCGCGCAGGCATGGCGATGGATCAGGAGATTGCCTCTCTGCTGATCGCCATCGAACAGGAAAAGGTTCCCGATCGCCTGACCAGACTGGCGATCGAACTGCAAAACGCGCTCGTCGCGAAACGCCGGCGCGACGTAAAGAACTGACTATCTGCGGCTGTCGGCATCGATATCGAACTGTCCATTCGACAGATGATTTCGTCTTTCCACCAGCGTCTGCAGCGAACTCTCCCCCAGGAACTCAAGGACGGCGGCGCGGGCACGATTGAGCCGGCTTTTGACCGTCCCCACCGCACAGCCACATATCTCGGCCGTTTCCTCATAGCTGACACCAAGAACGCCGATCAGCATCAGCACCTCGCGTTGGTGCTCAGGGAGCCTCTGGATGGCGCCGTGAACTTCCTTGCTCTGAACTGTCCATTCCTGGGTGGCTTCCGAAATCGGCCTTGAGGACGCGCAGTCGAGCAGGCCAGGCGCTTCCCTGGCAGCGACCTTGATGCGAGTGTAGTAGGTGTTGCGCATGATGGTGAAGAGCCACGACTTCATGCGCGTGCCGGGTTCGAACTTGTCGATGTTGGCGAGCCCCTTCGTCAGCGTCTCCTGCACCAGATCGTCGGCATCGTCGGGGATGCGGCAGAAGGTGCGCGCGAAAGCCCGCAGCGCGGGTATCAGGTCAACGATGGAAACTTCATGGGTTTCCTGGTCGGCCAAAACATAGCCTTCGCCTGACAATGGTCCAGCTCCCAGAAAGAAGTATGAATGCAGACCCCAGCTAAATGCATGGACGTTTGTATCGTTCCGGGCGTTGAAGACAACTCTCCAGAAAATTCTGCACCGCCGGGATACCGGTCGAACGATCCTGCTGCGCCTGCGCCCCCCTGGCGCGCGTGCACCAGCGTGTCCGCGCTGGCTTCGGGTAGAGGCGGCGCGCCGTTTGTGCGGGAACAAAGCCATGCGCCAGCAGTTCGGCGCCTTGAGCCAAGTCAGCCCGCGGGCGTCAATCGAGGAAAAATTCATGGCCAAATCCGCACACCGTTCAGCTCCCAAATCTGCGAGCGTGCACGATCAGAATGCCGCGCGAGGAAATGGCGGCGAATTGCACCAGATCGCGGGAGCCGAAACGCCTGCTCTTACGACCTCCCTGGGAACTCCTGTCTCCGACGACCAGAACACATTGCGGATCGGCGAGCGCGGACCGTCTTTGATCGAGGACTCCCACTTTCGCGACAAGATCTTCCACTTCGATCACGAACGCATCCCGGAAAGGGTGGTGCATGCCCGCGGTTACGGCGCTCACGGCTATTTCGAGACCTATGAATCGCTGGCCAAATACACGCGCGCAGACATTTTCCAGCGCGCCGGCGAAAAGACGCCAGCCTTCGTGCGGTTCTCGACCGTTGCCGGCAACAAGGGCTCGTTCGATCTCGCCCGAGACGTACGCGGCTTTGCCGTCAAGCTCTACACCAAGGAAGGCAATTGGGACCTCGTCGGCAACAACATTCCCGTCTTCTTCATCCAGGACGCCATCAAATTTCCGGACCTCGTCCATGCCGCCAAGCAGGAGCCCGACCGGGCTTTCCCGCAGGCCCAGACCGCACATGACAATTTCTGGGATTTCATCAGCCTGATGCCGGAATCGATGCACATGGTCATGTGGATCATGTCGGATCGAGCGATACCGCGCTCCTTCCGTTTCATGCAAGGCTTTGGCGTCCATACGTTCCGCCTCGTCAATGCCGACGATGAATCCACATTCGTCAAGTTCATCTGGAAGCCGAGACTCGGCATGCAGTCGGTGATCTGGAACGAAGCGGTCAAGATCAATGGTGCCGATCCCGACTTCCACCGCCGCGACCTGTGGGAAGCGATCCAATCAGGGAACTTCCCGGAATGGGAGCTGACGGTGCAATTGTTCGACCAGGATTTTGCCGACAGCTTCGACTTCGACATCTTGGACGCCACGAAGATCATCCCTGAAGAGATCATCGAGCCAATCCCGGTCGGGCGGCTGGTGCTCGACCGCATGCCGGACAATTTCTTCGCCGAGACCGAGCAGGTCGCATTCATGACCCAGAACGTGCCGCCCGGGATCGACTTCTCCAACGACCCGCTTCTGCAGGGCCGCAACTTCTCCTATCTCGACACCCAGTTGAAGCGGCTGGGCAGCCCGAACTTCACCCATATCCCGATCAACGCTCCGAAGTGCCCCTTCGCGCATTTTCAGCAGGACGGGCACATGGCCATGCACAATCCGGTCGGCCGCGCCAACTATGAGCCGAATTCGTGGGGATCGGGGCCCCGCGAGGATCCGCAACGCGGCTTCCGCTCTTTCGCCGACGCAGAACAAGGTCAGAAAGTGCGTCTGCGGGCTGAGAGCTTCGCGGACCACTACAGCCAGGCGCGGCAATTCTTCAACAGCCAGACACCGCCGGAGCAGCGCCATATCGCTATGGCGCTGACGTTCGAATTGAGCAAGGTGCAGGCACCGGCGATCCGCGAACGCATGGTGGCGCATCTGCTGAACATAGACGAAACGCTGGCGACTCAAGTCGCCGACAGGCTCGGTATTCGAAACATGCCCGACCCCGCCGAGGCCGCCGTCCCGCCGCGCGACGACCTGCCGCCGTCTCCGGCTCTCAGCATCATCGAGAACGGCCCCGACAGTTTCAAAGGCCGCAAGGTCGGCGTGTTGCTGAGCGACGGGGTCGACACTGCCCTTTTCGAACAACTCCGCTCGGCCATCGAAACGGAAGGCGCGGTCATGGAGGTGATCGCACCCAAGGTGGGCGGCGTCGAGGCCGCCGACGGCACCCACATCGAAGCCCGGCACATGATCGACGGGGGTCCATCGGTCCTGTTCGACGCGGTGGTACTGCTCCTGTCCGAGCCGGGCGCCGAGTTGCTGGTGAAGGAGGCAGCCGCGAAGGACTTCGTGTCGGATGCCTTCGCACATTGCAAGTTCATCGGCTTCACACCGGGAGCCGAGCCGCTGCTGGCCAAGGCAGGCGTCGCTGCCGATGCCGATGAGGGATTGATGCGGCTGGACTCCGCAGCCTCCGCCAAGGCATTCGTGCAGGCTTGCCGCAAGCTGCGGCTGTGGGCCCGGGAAGCGGCCGTCAAGCTGTGACGATCAGCGCCGTATGGATTCCCCTGTCCGTGAGCGGCGGTCCGGGTTCCAGCCGGAGGCAGGCTAGGGGCGGTCTTGCTCCTTGGCCTTTTCCCGCTGCTTTCTCAGCACCTCGTCGGTTCCGACCAGCTTCTTGGCTCCGCCCGGAATGGCGGTGGACACCACCGCGGGCGGGTCGCTTGCCGGAAAGGAATCTTCCAGACCCGCCTGCAGCTGATCCTCCAGCGTTTGCGACTCTTCAGAGCGGCCGGACGTTCTGCGATCGCCTATCTTTTCCAGCGGTTGTTTCTTCTTTGGCGACTCGTTCGCGTCCCTGATCCAGCCATAAAGCTGTTCGATCGCGAATTCCTTGATCGCCTCGAAATCAGCCCGATCGTCCTTGGTCGCCTCGATCTGATCGACCATGGCTTTCTCGAACCGGGCAAGGCTATCACCTCCGCAGGCCCGGGAGAGACGCAACAGCGCCTCGTGCAGCATCATCGGGGCGAAACGAGCCGAAGCCTCGAGTCTCAGTTGCTCTAAATGCTCTTGAGTGGCGGCTTGGAACTTTGACATGGACAGCCCTTTCTCTCACACGGACTTCAACGAGAGTTGACCGTGGATGTTCCACTGCGCCTGAACGTCCTTTCCGGGGCCTGCGAACTACATGAACCAGGTCGCCACCAGTCCCGCCGACGCCGCAAAGACCGCTACGGTCGTCACGCCACCCAGAATGTTGGTGGCCCGGCTGTTGACCTTGTCGCCCATGATCTTGCGATTGTTGGTCATGATGAGCATGAGAAGCAGCAGAGGTGGCGTTGAAAAACCCTGGACGATGCCGGACCAGACCAAGGCTTTCATCGGGTTGAAGCCAAGGAAATTGAGACCCACCGCCACCAGGGTGACCACTCCCGTCGCGATGTAGAATTTGGGGGCGTGCCGGGGCCTGGCGTTCAGGCCATTCTTCCACCCCATGGCCTGGGCGAAATCGAAAGCGGCGCCGGCCGTCATGACCGGCACCGCCAGGAAGCCGACGCCGATCACCCCGGCCGCAAAGAGAATTCCGGCCGCGTCGCCGGCAAGCGGCCGCAGCGCTTCGGCCGCCTGCGCCGCCGTTTCGATCTGGGTCTGCCCTGCCTCGTACAGCGTCGATCCGGTCGAAAGGATGATGAAATACATGATCAGATTGGAAAAAATCATGCCGATCAGGATATCGCGCCGGGACCGGCGGAGTTCACCCTCGGTGGCTCCCTTGCGCTCTTCGAGGCTCGTCCTGCCCTTGGCGATCTCCTCCTCCACCTCCTGATTGGACTGCCAGGTGTAGAGATATGCGGAGAGCGTCGTGCCGATGATGGCGACGATGATGGACAGATATTCGCGGCTGAACTCGATTTTCGGCAGCAAGGTGCCGCGCAGCACAGAGATCACGTCCGGCTTGGCGAGCACGGCGGAGACCACATAGGCAAGCAGGGCCAGCGCCAACCATCGGAATATGTTGCGGATCAGCTTGTAGGATCCGAACACCTGCAAGGCAAAAATGATCATCGCAACGACAATGACGACCAAGTTTGAAGGCAGCGGAACGAACAGCACGACAGCCGCCGACATCGCGCCAAGATCGGCGGCTGCCTCGATCGTGTTGCCGATCAGCACGCCCACCAGCACGGACCACAGCAGCCAACGCGGATAGAAATCGGAAATGACCTTGAAAAGACCGCGGCCCGAGACTTGGCCAAGTTTGGACGAGAGATAGACGACGATGTACATCATCGGGAGAGTGACGGGAGCCGTCCACAAAAGGTCGGGCCCGAACCGGGCTCCGGCACTCGCATAGGTGCCAATGGCCGAGCAGTCGTCGTCGGCCGCCCCGGTGATCAGTCCGAGCCCGAGCGCCCGGGTGATGCCGCCGTTTTTCCGCTGCCTCTCGCTTTGGTCGGCATTGTCAGATGATCCACTCATTGGAGATGCGTGTCCAACGAGGCCACACAGGAGAAAATCATGTCGATTGTTCCGACCGGATGCCGTTGCTGAGATTGAGGCTCGAACCCCCGGTCAGGCTTTTTGTTCCTGTGGAAGCCTGATGGAACGCAGCGGTCGCATTGGCCCTTGATGCCGCTGGAGCATATCGGCTTTGATCGACATGGATATGGACGGGCCGACGAGGAGAACGCAGCTCGATCATGCACCTCGCTGCATACCGGCCTGCTCGTTGCTGATGGTCCCGGCAAGGCTCTGGTATCCGGAAAATGGCGTCGGCTCGCGCTTGTGGGGTCTCAGCCCGCTGGAGGACCAACAACTTGCCCGGTGATGTGGGTTCCCACCGCCCCGATCCATGGCGGGGCCGCGCTGCTCGTGGCGGCTCTCTGGATCGGCCCAAGCGTAAGGCGGCGAGCCCGGCACGGGGCGATCTACAGGTGCTGTCAGGCCGAGCCTCGTCCCGGCAATTGCGTCTGTTCGCTGACCTGTTTCCGCAGTTCCTCCCGCGCGCGTTCCACCTGGCCCTCGCCGGCGGATTGCGAGGCACTGCGCCCCGACCGATCCAGCCTGTCCAACTCGTGCTCGACCGTTTGGCGAGACCCCTCCGCCGGATCCTCTTCCGGATGGCTGTCGTCCGCAGCCTGCTCCTGCCGCGTCTCTTCCCTGCCTCGGCGGTCGTTGCGCGTCGCGTTCTGGCTGCGATCGTCCTTGCCTGCGACGCTTTGATTTCCGCCGGCCGTTCTGTCTGTGTTGCTCATGGCTAGTTCCTAAGCTTTCACGGCGCGGACCCGTCCGATGCGTCCCGTGCCTTTGCCTGGAGAAACGGACATATCCGCCATTTGGTTGCGCTCCCGGCGCGCAAGCATCGGGCCGGCGCCAATCGCGTGGCGGACAAAGCCGGCCATCGTTGCCAAGCATCCTTTTACAGCGATCCGCGTTATCGCCTTCATCGATGGTGAATTTTACATGGCAAGATGCACGGGCCGGTTCATCCGCCTCCGCCAAGGACGGCGATCATCGATCGCGCCCGCCCTTGCACGTGCAGCTCGAACCGCGCACCGCAACCGTTTTCCAGACATCCCGAAATGGGTCGGCCCCGCGTCTACACTAGGGTGGACACCGGTCCTGAGCGGGTGCAGCGACTGGCAATCCGCGCTCCACGCACACGGTGCGAATGCCCGTGCGATTCTCGATCTGATCTGGTCCTTTGGCGCGGTGGCGACGATCACCTGGCTGCTCGTCATGCTCGCCCTGGTAATGGCGCTCTTCCATCGGCGCCGGGCGCAAGCAGCACCCCCGCCGCTGGTCATCGACAGCCATCAGGAGCACAGGTTTGGCCGCGCGGTCGGAAGCGCCGTCGCGGCGACCTCGCTGGTTCTCGCTGCACTGACGATAACGAGCTTCTTCGCCGGCAAATCCATTGCCTCGCTGGGCGGAAAGGAGACACTCACCATCCGCATCACAGGGCATCAATGGTGGTGGGAGATACGCTATCCCAACGATGATCGGTCGCGCATGATTGTCACGGCGAACGAAATCCACGTTCCCGTCGGCGAACCGGTCAAGGTCGAGCTCGATTCGATCGATGTCATTCACAGTTTCTGGGTGCCAAGCCTCGCCGGCAAAAGGGACCTCATTCCGGGCCGCCCGAGCGAGATCACCCTCATTGCCGACAGGCCCGGTGTCTATCGCGGCCAGTGCGCCGAGTTCTGCGGCTACCAGCATGCCCACATGGCCATCACCGTCATCGCGGAAAGCCGCGAAGCGTTCGAGGCATGGCGATCCAGACAAGACGCCGCCGCCATCGCGCCTGCCAGCGAGGAGGAACGCCGCGGCCAGCAGGCTTTTCTTTCTACCGGTTGCGCTCTCTGCCACACGATAAGGGGCACGCCGGCCAAGGGGACGGTCGGGCCCGACCTTACCCACCTCGCAAACCGGCATGCATTGGCCGCCGACACGCTGGCCATGGCGCCCGGCTCACTTGCCGCGTGGATCGCCGATCCGCAATCCATAAAACCCGGCGCGAAGATGCCGCGCATTGCTCTCAGCGCCGACGATCTTCATGCGGTCGTCGTCTATCTTGGAAGCCTTGAATGAGTGGCGTTGCCGGGAAGACGGCCGGGCAAAGACAGGAAGCGGCCCTGAAAGGCATCCGCGACACCGGCCTCGACGAGGCAAGACTGCACGACTATCTGGCGCATGCCTGGCGGACGCAGAACGGTCTCTATGGCTGGCTCGTCACGGTCGACCACAAGCTGATCGGACGGCGCTATATGGTGACGGCCTTCCTGTTCCTCGCCCTTGCAGGCCTGTCGGCACTTGCCATGCGGTTCCAGCTTGCCACGCCGGAGGCACGCCATATCGGCCCCGATCTCTACAACCAGCTCTTCACCATGCATGGCACGACGATGATGTTCCTGTTCGCCGTACCTGTCATGGAAGCGTTCGCCATCTACCTGGTGCCGCTGATGATCGGCACCCGAAACGTCGCCTTCCCACGGCTCAATGCCTTCAGCTACTGGGTCTATCTTTCAGGCGGGTTGATGATCTGGATCGCCTTCGCTTTCGACACCGGCGCGGATGCCGGCTGGTTTTCCTACGTGCCACTCGCCGGACCTGAATATGGGATCGGCAAGCGCCCCGATTTCTGGGCGCAGATGGTGACCTACACCGAAGTATCCGCGCTCGCGGTCGCCGTCGAGATTATCGCGACCGTGTTCAAGCAGCGCGCTTCGGGCATGTCACTCGATCGCATCCCGCTCTATGTCTGGTCGGTCCTCGTCACGGCTTTCGTCATATTGTTCGCCATGCCCGCCGTGATGGTGTCGAGCACGATGCTGATCCTCGACCGGCTGGTCGGCACCAGGTTCTTCGACCCGGCGGCTGGGGGCGACGCACTGCTCTGGCAACACCTGTTCTGGTTCTTCGGCCACCCGGAGGTCTATATCATCTTCATTCCCGCGACCGGCTTCGTCTCGGCTATCCTGCCGACCTTCGTGCGCCGCCCCGTCTTCGGCTATCTCGGGATCGTGCTGTCGCTGGTTGCGATCGGCTTTCTTTCCTTTGGACTGTGGGTGCACCACATGTTCGCCACCGGCCTGCCGCAGCTCGGCGAGAGCTTTTTCACCGCCTCCTCGATGATGATCGCCATTCCGAGCGGCATCCAGATCTTCTGCTGGATCGCGACGATCTGGGGCGGCCGGCCGATCTTTGCAACGCCACTGCTTTTCGTGCTCGGCTTCATCTTCACCTTCGTGATCGGCGGGCTGACCGGGGTCATGGTCGCCTCGGTGCCGCTCGACCTGCAGGTGCACGACACCTATTTCGTGGTCGCGCATTTCCACTATGTGCTGGTCGGAGGCGCCGTCTTCCCCCTGCTCGGCGCTGTCTACTACTGGTTTCCCAAGATCACCGGCCGCATGCTGTCCGAGAGGCTCGGCCACTGGAATTTCTGGCTTGTCTTCATCGGCTTCAATCTCACCTTCTTCCCGATGCACATGCTTGGCCTGCAAGGCATGCCGCGGCGCGTCTACACCTATCCGCCGGCGAGCGGCTGGGGCGGCACGAACCTGTTCATCAGCATCTCGTCGCTGGTGGTGTTCGCCGGCTTCGCGCTTTTCGTCCTGAACGTGCTGCTCAGCCTTCGCAACGGCCGCATCGCGGGAGACAATCCCTGGGGGGCGAGCACACTGGAATGGGCAACGACGTCGCCGCCGCCTTCCTACGATTTTTCGCGCCTGCCAGTGGTGACCCATCGCGAGCCGCTCTGGGCCGAAGCCGACATACTCCCGGTCGTCGAGGGCCTGCGCGTCGACGCGCGCGAAGTGCTTGCCGGCACAGTCGCCGATGCGGTGCCGCAACTGCGCGTGCCATCGGCCGACAATTCGATCTGGCCGCTGCTCTCGGCCATTGCCGTGGGCGGCGCGTTTCTGGGCTCGATATACACGCCATGGGCGGTGGTCTGGGGCGCGATACCGGTCTCGATCGGCTTCATCTGCTGGTTCTGGCCGAAAGGCGAGCCGGAGGACGAAGAATGAGACACCGGCCAACCGTCGACGTCAGCCACCTGCCCACCTATGATTTTGGAGCGGCGAGCCCGATCTGGTGGGGAACGGTGGCCTTCATCGCCCTTGAAGCGACCGGTTTTGCCCTGGCGATCGGCACCTATTTCTACCTGGCTGTGCAGGCGCGGCATTGGCCGATCGGGGCGCCGGCACCCGATCTCCTGCCGGGCACGGCAATATTGGTCATTCTGCTTGCCAGCGCCGTTCCCAACCGTCTGATCGATCTTTGGGCGCGGCGGCAGGACCTTGTGAAGGTGCGCATCGGCATCGTCGTCATGTCGATCGCCGGAATTCTTCCCCTGATCGTGCGCATCTGGGAATTTCCCGCGCTCCGGATCTCCTGGGACCAGAACGCCTACGGGTCGATCGTCTGGTTCCTGCTCGGCCTGCACACGACACACCTCCTCACCGATGTCGGGGACACGATCGTGCTCGCCGTTCTCATGTTCACCAAGAAAGGCAACACCGGACGTCACTTCAGCGACGTGTCGGACAATGCCTTCTACTGGGACTTCGTGGCCGTCTCATGGGTCGTGCTCTATCTCGTAATCTACTGGGTCCCGAGGATGTAACATGCAGGCGATCCGCACGGGCGTTTCCTGGGCAGGCCTGGTCACCGGACCAACAGCATGGGCGGTATCGCTGCAGCTCGATTATTCAATCGCATACTGGCAATGCAGCGTCGGGTTTCGGCCCACCGCCCTGTTCTCGCTGACAGGCGCCGCCATCGCGGCGCTGGGCGCCCTGGCCTCGTGGCGCGCTGTTCGTGATCCAAGGCACGGCACGAGCCCGCCCCTGAAGGCGCGCACGCGCGCGTTTCTGGCCAGGACTTCGGTAGGCATCGGGGCCCTGTTCACGCTCGTCATGCTGGCGCAAATGGCGGCCGGATTGATCTTCAGCGGGTGCGAACTGTGACTGTGCAGCGGAGCCGACGAGCGGTCATCCGCCAGGGGCAGCGTTCGCGTCGGCCTGCCGCAGGGATTCCGTTCCTCGCCGTCCTCCTACGCGTAGTCGCGGCCGTCATGGCGTCGCTGGCGCCTGGCACGCCGCTGCGGGCGAACGAGATCCAGAAAGGCGAATATCTTGCCCGAGCCGCCGATTGCGTCGGCTGCCACACGTCCAATCCGAGCCGGCCTTTCGCCGGAGGCTATCGGGTACCGACGCCGTTCGGCGATGTCTATTCCACCAACATCACACCGGACCCCGACACAGGCATCGGGCGCTATTCCGCCGACGAATTCGTGCGAGCCGTGCAGAAAGGCGTCAGACGCGACGGGGCCGATCTCTATCCCGCCATGCCATACGACAGCTTCGCCGGGATGAACCGCGAGGACGTGCTCGCGATCCGAGCGTACCTGCTCACGAAGGCGCCGATTTCTCAGCCGCGGCCGCCAAACATCCTGCCTTTTCCATTTAACCAGCGCTGGACGCTCTGGTTGTGGAAACTTGCCAACCTCCACGCTGGTGGCTTCGGGCCAAATCCAAGCCGAACCGCCGCGTGGAACAGGGGCGCCTACCTGGTGGAGGTGCTTGGGCACTGCGGCGCCTGCCACACGCCGAGGAATACGACCTTCGGCATGGATGAAGACCGCAAGCTTGCCGGCGGCAGCGCCGGCATCTGGCAGGCGTTCAACATCAGCAGCGACAAGATCGCGGGCATAGGCGGCTGGAGCGATGAGGAGCTGTCTCGGTTTCTCAAGACCGGCGCCGTGCCTGGAAAGGCGTATGCGGGCGGTCCGATGGCGGAAACGGTCATGAACAGTCTGCAATATCTTTCGGACGACGATATTCGTGCCATCGTCGCCTATCTCAGGACCGTGCCCGCCCGATCGGGAGACGAGAAGCGGCCGCGCTTCGCGTGGACCAATCCGCCCGCAGCCGCCCGCGATGCCGGGACGAAGACCAGCGTGCAGGGTAGCGGGGTCGCGGTGGGCGACGATCTCTACCGGTCGCTCTGCTCGGGATGCCACGGCCTGAATGGAGGCGGATCGGCGGATGGCACCTATCCATCACTGACCAACAACAGCACTCTCGGCGTAACCTCGCCCGAGAATGTCGTCATGACCATCCTTGAAGGCGTCAAGGCAGGCGGCGTCGCGGGCCGCAAATCGATGGCGGCCTTTGACGGCTGGCTGGACGACGGCCAGGTGGCGGCCCTTGCAAACTATGTGACCGCGCGCTTCGGGGACCCGGAAGTCAGTGTCACGGCAGCCGATGTGCGCCAGATGCGGGCAGGCTCGACGACGGAGCAGACAGTCATGGTTCTGGCGGCCCAGGCGCTGGTGGCCGGCAGCGCCGTGCTCGTGCTTAGCCTGGCGCTTTTGCTCGCCAGACGCCTTCGCCTGCACCGGCGGCACCTCACATTCATGCATAGAGACGGGCGATGAGACGGCGTGCCGAAGCGTGGCCTACAACGATGAACTGCCTCAGCTTGATATCTCGACCGAGCCCTTCTGAGAGGAACTCCCGGCAGCGCCGCGAGGGGCGCGAAAGACGTCCGCCAGCCAATCGATGAACACCCTGATCCGCGAAGACAGATGGCGGCTCTGGGGATAGAGCACGGATACGGGTATCGCCGGGGGTGGAAAGGTTTCCAGTATTGGAACCAACTGTCCGGCGGCGATCTGATGTTCTACGCGATAGCGCGGGACCTGTATCAATCCGAGCCCGGCAACGCCGGAGGCCGTGTAGATTTCGGCGCCCCGGACGACAATATCGTAGGGTAGTGGAACCTCTCTTGCCGCGCCGTCCTTATAGAATTCCAGCGGGTATGGCTGCCCTGTCGCGGAGGCGGTATAGGCAACCATGCGGTGGCCGCCGAGATCATCCGGTGTCGAAGGGACGCCGTGACGTTCGAGATAGGCTGGGCTCGCCAGGGTGAGTTGCTCGAAGGCGGTTATGCGGCGACCGATCAGAGACGAGTCGGACAGTTCGCCGGCTCGCACGACGCAATCGACGCCTTCAGTGATGAGGTCGACCATCCGGTCGCCTTCGCTGAGGCTGAGCGAGATGCCGGGATAGCGCGTGATGAACTCGGGCAAGACGGGCATGACGAAAAACCGCGCGATGGTCCCCTGCATATCCACACGAAGCGGACCCTTGGGTTCGGCATTCCTGAAGACACTCTCCACCTCATCCAGGTCCGCAAGGAGCCGTATGCAGCGTTCGTGGTAGAGCGCGCCATCGAGCGTCGGCCTCACAGTTCGGGTTGTCCGTTCGAGGAGCCGAACACCGAGATCCGCTTCCAGGCGCTGGATCGCATGGGTGGCGGTGGGACGCGGAACCTGCAGGTCCCGCGCGGCCTGAGCAAAGCTCCCGCGCTCGACGATCCTGACGAAGAGCCGCATGATGTCGATGCGATCCATGGCGATCTCGTAGTCGATTGTTATGGACTTTGAAATGGTGATGTTGAAATCGGCTTTCTAGTGCTGGTTTTAAAAACAGCTATCTTCACACCATTCAAGTCATCAGATCGACAGGAGTGAAGATCATGCCCTTCGTTAATTTCAAGGTCCCCGAGGCGGCCCTGAACCGGGCCCAGAAAGAAGAGATCGTCCATCGGGCCACGGCGATGCTCGTGGAATATTTCTCCGAGGCCGCTCGGCCGCACACCATGGTCCTGATCGAGGAAGTCAAGGACGGCGGCTACGCCCGCGCCGACGAGGTCTTCGTGGTCCCCGAGGACTATCGAGCGAAGGATTGATGTCGGCAGCAACACGGCAAAGGAACAACGACAATGACTAGCCCAACGAACAGGGTTGCGATCGTCACGGGAGCGTCTCGCGGCATTGGAGCGGCCATCGCCCGCCGGCTGGCGAGCGACGGCCTCACGGTCGTCGTCAACTATGCAGGCAGTGCCAACGCGGCCGCCAAGCTGGTGGATGAGATCGAAAAAGCCGGTGGTCGAGCCACCTCCTTCCAGGCCGATGTCAGCGACCCGCAAGCTGTGAGACGGATGTTCGATTCCGCCGAAGCGGCCCATGGCGGCGTCGACGTGCTGGTGAACAATGCCGGCATCATGAAGCTCGCGCCGGTCGCCCAATTTGATGATGCGACCTTCGATCAGACCATCGCGATCAACCTCAAGGGCACGTTCAACGGCCTTCGCGAGGCGGCGAGGCGCCTGCGCGACGGCGGCCGCATCGTTAACTTCTCGACCAGCGTCGTCGGACTCTACCAGCCGACCTATGGCGTTTACGCGGCCACCAAGGCCGCGGTCGAAGCGCTCACCCACATCCTGGCGAAGGAGTTGGGATCCCGCGCCATCACGGTCAACGCGGTTGCGCCGGGACCGGTGGCCACCGAGCTTTTTCTCGAAGGCAAGGATCAGGCTACGCTCGACCGCATCAAACAGATGAACCCGCTCGGCCGTCTGGGCGAGGTCGACGACATCGCACGCGTCGTCTCCCTGCTGATCGGACCGGACAGCGGCTGGATCAACGGCCAGATCGTCCGAGCGAATGGCGGGGTCATCTGAGGAGCAGGATCAAGGCCGCGCCGGCGCGCCTTTGTCGCGAAAAACCCGGCAGATGTGCCCCGCTGATGCTTTTCGCGAAGGCCGGCTGAGAAACGATGCGGCTCGAGCAGAAGTGGTTAGAGTGTGTCGGCCAAGGAAACGGGACGAACAAAGCGCT
Organism: Mesorhizobium sp. CA13; assembly: GCF_020165235.1. Classification (NCBI taxonomy): domain Bacteria; kingdom Pseudomonadati; phylum Pseudomonadota; class Alphaproteobacteria; order Hyphomicrobiales; family Phyllobacteriaceae; genus Mesorhizobium; species Mesorhizobium sp. CA13. Next base: position 233,941 of record NZ_JAIUHS010000008.1, read on the forward strand.
CGAAATCCTTGTCGAGCGGCCAGAGCGGGCGCGGCGCGTGGATATAGGGACGCCGATCTGCCCGCGGCGTTGCCAGCGCGCCCGCATCGCAGACGATGACCTTGCCCGCTATCGGCTCAAATGCCGCCCGGAAATGCTGCATCGACTTCAGGACCAACACGCGGCGGGCCGTCGGTTCTATCCCGAAAGCCCGCAATTGCTGAAGGTCGACCATCTGCTGCGCTTCTGAAACGACCAGGACTTCGATCCCGTCGACATCGATTACGGCGGTGGGCCCGAAACTATGGGCGAGCCCGCCCTGAATCGGTCCGTCGCCGACATAGGTGCCGTCCGAAAGCCTGGTCAGCACACCCGTCACCGTCAGCGGGCCGCCGCCGAAATTGGCGTCGCCCTTGCCGCCGATCGTCACCGTCACGGTTTCGCCTTGCCGGTGACGGTGCAGTTCATTTGCCGCTTGAGGATCGATCATCGGCGCGAGTACCGCACCCCTCACTCCCGCATCAAGCAGGCCCTTCAACAGCGCGGTCGAGTCGCCGTAGGAACCGGCGCCGGGATTGTCGGCATAATCGGCAATGACCAGTGGCTTGTCGCCGCGCCAGGCATGCGCCTCGGCAGCAGCCTGGTCGACCTCGATGAAAACATTGCGTTTCTTGGTCCGACCCTGCCAGATCTTGTCGGCAAGTTCCTCTGTCACACGCATGGCGGCTGCCTTGGCGCCGGGATCACGGCTGTCATAGGTTGCGAGCACGGTGGGACCGACGCAGGACACGTCTGCCCCCGTGAAGGCTGCGTTGACGGAAACCGCGAGCAAGCCCTCGGCCTCGGCCTCGCGGGCGCGGTCATAAAGGGCCAGAGTCTCGGGAATGTCGGTGCGGCCGGAATTCGCTTCGTCCAGCATCGGCACATGCGCCCTGACGGTCCGGGGCGCGATTTCACCTCTCATTGCGCGATCCAGGATACGGGCGGCATGCGCACCGATTTCGCGCATATCCACATGCGGATAGGTCTTGTAGGAGACAAGGATCTGCGCGTCCCGAACCATGTCTTCCGACACCATCGCATGAAGATCGAGCGTTACCGCAACAGGAATGTCCGCTCCGAGTTCGTCCCGCAGAAGGCCCAGCAGATACCCTTCCCCGTCGGGGCAAAACTCGGGCACCATCGAGCCATGAAGTCCAAGCAGCACTCCGTCGAGGCGGCTCTTGTTCGAACGCGCCGCCTCCAGGATAATATCGGCGATGTGGTCATAGGCGGCTTTCGTCACCCGTCCCCCAGGCACGGCATGTGCCGAAATCGCGTGGATCACATTCCAGCCTGCCGGTTCCGCCACATCCATGAACCCGGCAAGTTCGGTATTGGCGTTGCGCCGGGCGCGGATCGCGTCATCGCCAAGGAGAAGCGTGTCCACCTGAAACTGCGGCAAGTCGGTACGGAAGCGCGAGAACGTATTGCTCTCATGCATGAATTCGCCGGTAAGGACGGTGAAGGTCATGGGCAATTCCTATTGCGCGAGGCGCACGCGATGACCGCGGCCGATCTCGACAAGCTCGCTTGGCTCGGGTTCTTCGTCGGGATCCGGACGGCGCGAAATGTCGGGCGAAAAGCGGGCGGCGCCTGGAACGAAGGCAGCATCCGGCAAGGCACGTGCCCCGGTCAGGATCGCGTCGGGATCGGGGACCGAACCGATCAGGCGACGCGTGTAGGGATGCGTCGGGCGGCTGAAAATCGAATGCCAGTCACCCTCCTCCACCACGCGGCCGAAATACATGACGGCAACCCGATCGCTGACATGCTCGACCACGCTCAGATCGTGGGAGATCATGATGTAACTCAAACCCAGCGTTTCCTGCAGGTCCATCAGTAGGTTGATGATCTGCGCCTGGATGGACACGTCCAACGCCGACACCGGCTCGTCCAGCACCAGGATCTTCGGGTCAAGCATCAACGCCCGCGCGATGCCGATCCGCTGTCGCTGCCCACCCGAGAATTCATGCGGATAACGGTCGGCGTGATCGGGGGTCAGGCCAACGCGGGTCAGCATCTCGGCGACGCGGTGGCTGGCCTCGCTTCCCTTGGCGATTCCATGCAGAGAAAGCTGCGAGGACAGCATGCGGCCGATGGTCTGGCGCGGATTCAGCGACGCATACGGGTCCTGAAACACCATCTGGGCGATGCGCGCGCGCTCCTTGCGGGCGGGGGCGCCAGGGCCTGTCAACGGCTTGCCCTGGAACAGGATCTTTCCCGAAGTCGGCTCCTGCAGGCCCATCACGGTCAGCGCGGTGGTGGATTTTCCGCAGCCGGATTCACCGACGATGGACAGGCACTCTCCCTCGTTCAGCGTCAGGTTCACGCCCTGAACGGCACGAAGCGTCCGTTTTGACCCCAACAATGAGCGACGCTGCAGCGGGAAATGGACAGTGAGGTCGCGGATTTCCAGAAGAGGCTGGTTCATGCGATCGCCTCCAGGCCAAAGCCGCGCGGCGTGGTCAGCGTCGGTGCGTCGCGTCCACGCTCCTCGCCCGTCACGATCTGGTCAAGTTCGGTCAGGCGAGCGCGTCCCACCAGCGTTCGCGACCCCAGGCGCGGACGCGCCGCGAGCAGGCCGCGGGTATAGGGATGCAGCGGATTTTCGAACAGAGCCTTGGTGTCCTGTTCCTCGACAAGCCGCCCCCGGTCCATGACCCCGACGCGTCGGCACATATTGGCGATCACGCCCAAATCGTGACTGACCAGCAGCACGGCCGTTCCTTCAGCCGTGCAAAGCTCAGCAAGCAATTCCAGGACGCCTGCCTGGACCGTCACATCAAGCGCGGTGGTCGGCTCGTCCGCAATCAGCAGGTCGGGACGGCAGGCCAGTGCAATGGCAACCATGACGCGCTGACGCATCCCTCCCGACAGTTGATGGGGATAGGAGAGGGCGCGTTCCTCGGGCGCCGGCACCCGAACGCTTTCCAGCGCCTCGACGGCTTTCCTGCGCGCATCCGACCAGCCGAAGCCCCTGTGAACGACGAACATTTCCGCGATCTGACGGCCAATTGCCATCAGCGGATTGAGCGCCGTCATGGGCTCTTGAAACACCATCGCCATACGGTCGCCGCGCAGACGGCGCCTGGCGCGGCCGCCAAGCTTCAACACGTCCTGGCTCCGGAAGAAGATCGAGCCGCCGGTCACCTCCAGCGGGCGCTTAAGCAGCCCCATCACCGAAAGGCCGGTGATGCTTTTGCCCGAGCCGGATTCGCCGACAAGTCCGTAAGTTTCCCCGGGCAGGATATCGAAAGACACGCCGTGAAGGATTTCGTTCCGCTTGCCGACGCCGATGCGCAGGTCGCGGACGGACAGAACAGGGTCGGGAAGGATGCCGCTCATGCCTGCCTGATCCTCATATGTGGATCCAGCATGTCGCGCAGCCCGTCACCGAGCAGGTTGAAGCCAAGGACCGTGGCGAAGATTGCGAGGCCGGGGAACAGCGAGGCCCAGGGGGCGGTGCGGATCAGTTCGCGCGCATCGGTCAGCATGTTGCCCCAGCTCGGCTGCGGCGGCCGGATGCCGACGCCGAGGAAAGACAGTGCAGCTTCCGCCAGAACCGCGCCGCCGATGCCAAGTGTCGCGATGACCAGCACCGGACCGACGATATTCGGCAGTATCTGCGTGCGCATGATATTAGCGTCGCTGAAGCCGGCCGCCCTGGCAGCCTGCACGAAGCCCTGATTCTTGAGCGACAAGGTGGAACTGCGGGCGATGCGGCACGTCCAGGACCAGTTGGTCAGGCCCAAAGCGATCAGTAGGCTTGGCAAGCCGGGTCCCAACACCGCCATGATGGCGAGCGCGAATACCAGGGACGGGATCGCCAGCATGACGTTGGTCAGCCCGTTCACCAGATCGTCCCACCAGCCTCCGAAATAACCCGCCGATACCCCAAGCGCCATACCGATGCACGAGTTGATCAACTGCGAAACGAGGCCGACGGTCAGCGATACCCTGGCGCCGTAGAGGATACGGGAAAAGACGTCGCGACCCTGCCCGTCCGTGCCCAAAAGATGGTCCCAGCTCGGCGGCATTTCAGAATTCATCAAGTCGGCGTCGAATATCGGGTTGTACGGGGCAATCCAGCCGGCGCTGACAGCTGCGGCGACCACGAGCAACGCCAGCGCCAGCCCAAGGGCGAAATTGAAACGCAACCGCATGGATCAGGCCACCTTGATGCGCGGGTCGATCATGGCATAGGCGATATCGACCAGCATGTTGATGACAAGGAACCACAACACGATCACGATGACCGTGCCCTGAACCACGGGAATGTCGCGTGCCGACACGCTGTCTACCAGAAGCGACCCGATCCCTGGCCAGGAAAACAGTTTCTCGATCACGATCGCCTGCCCCATGAGCGAACCGATCTGAAGGCCAAGCGTGGTCAGGATCAACACCAGCACGTTGCGGGTAACGTGACTGCGCACCAGACGCGGTTCGGTCAACCCTTTGGCTCGCGCCGTGCGCACGAAATCCGCGTTCATCACGTCCAGAACGCCCGCGCGCGTGGTTCGCGCCAAGAGCGCCATCGGCGATACGCCGAGAGCGATGGCAGGCAATATGATGTAGCGGATGCCGCCGGGCTGGTAGCCGAAGCTCGGCAGCAGGCCGAGCTGCAGCGCAAAGACGTACATTAGCAGCAAGCCTAGCCAGAATTCGGGAACCGACAGGCCGGAAACCGCCAGCATCATCGTGCCGGTGTCCAACACGCTGCCGGGCTTCAGCGCGGCCAGAAATCCCAGAGGAATACCGACTGCTGCGGCAAAGCCCATCGCCGCCAGCGCCAGTTTGATCGAAGGCCAGAGCCGCGGCTCGATCACGTTCCACACCGGCTCGCGGGTGCGGTAGGAAATTCCAAGGTCGAAATGCGCCAGCCCCCACAGATAGTCCCACAGGCGGACCGGCAGAGGCTTGTCCAGCCCGAACTGCTCGTTCAGATGCGCCATCACATCGGCATTCGTGGCGTTGCGCCCCTCCGACATCAGGCTCGATATGAAGCTGCCGGGGACGACGCTGAATATCACGAAAATGATCAGCACGACCGCCAGCAGGGTCGGGATCATCTGCAGCGTGCGACGAAAGATGAAGCGCGACATCCGCGAATCCTGCCTTTCAACAACTGGGCGCCATGCGGCGGGCGGGAAGTGAGCGCCATGCGGCGGGCGGGGCCGTACAAACCGGTCCCGCCCGCCAACCATGCCATCGCGCTACTTGCGTGATGCGGGTGCGCTGTCGTCGATCCAGATGTCCTCGTAATCCTGGATCGCCAGTTCCGCGCCGTTCGGCTTCAGCCCGTGGACCCAGGGCTGGTAGGCCATGACTGCCTTGTTGTAGTTGAAGAACCAGACCGGAGCCTCGTCCTGTAGCAGGTTGTTGGCTTGCCTCAGAAGATCGTTCTGCTTGGCCGGATCGGTTTCGTTGCCTGCCTGCTCGATCAGCTTGTCGAAATCGGCATTGTTGAACTTGACGTAGTTGCAGGCAGTCTGCGACGTCTTCGAATAGAAGCAGTTCAGATATTTCAGCGGATCCGGACCCGACGAATTCGACCAGATAAAGGCATCAAAATTGTCGGACAGGATCTTGTCGGACAGGACCGAGCTTTCCACCGGGTCGGTCGTCACCGTGACGCCCACCTTGGCCAGCATCGGGATGATCGCCTCGACGATCGGCAGGCCCCAGCTTTCGTTCGAGGTCGCGGTGACCGAGAACTTCAGGCCGGTCTCGAACCCTGCCTCCTTCAGCAGTTCCTTGGCCTTTTCCGGATCATAGGCATAGGGCTTGGCGTCCTTGTCGAAGGCCGGCGACGAAAGCGGCAGCCAGGAGACCGCGGGATAAGCCTTGTTCTTCAAGAGCTTCTCGACAATCAGGTCCTTGTTGATCGCATAATTGATCGCCTGCCTGACGCGCTTGTCCTTGAATGCCTCGACCTTCGGATTGAAGCCGATATTGCGGGTGTAGACTTCGGCCACCTCAAGGATGTGATCCTTCAGCGCCGGATCCTGGCTGTAGGCCTCATACTGCACAGGACCGAGAACGTTGGTGTCGATCTCCGCATTGCGGAAGGCGACGTCGCGAGCCGAAGCTTCGCCCATCAGCATGATGTCGAGCTTGTCGAGGTGCGGCTTGCCCTTCTCATAGTAGCCGTCGAACTTCTCCAGTTCGACCTTCGAGCCCGCGACGTAATTGGCGAGCTTGAAGGGGCCAAGGCCGTTCGGCTTGGAGGCGAGCTGATCCTCCGGATAGTCCTTGGAGTAGATCGGCGCATAGTTCGACATCAGGTTCCAGCCCGGATCGGCCAGGTTGATGAAGGTGATTTCGATGGTCCTGTCGTCGATCTTCTTCAACCCGGAAATATGATCGGCCTTGCCTGCCTGAAATTCGGCGACGCCGGCGATCTGCAGCATCTGCTCGGCGCCCGGCAGCGCCTTCTTGGGATCGGCCAGACGGTTGTAGGACCAGATCACGTCATCGGCGTCGAGCTTGTCGCCATTGTGAAAGGTCGCTTCCCGGAGCTTGTAGGTATAGGTCTTGCCATCCGCCGACTTCTCTACCGTTTCGGCGAGGTCGAGCTCAGGCTTGCCGCTTTCCGGGTTCCATTTGTAGAGGGAGCGGTTGATCGCTTTGGCCACGATCTCGTCTTGCGTATGCGGTGTCGCCGTGATGTCCAGCGATGTGATGGAGTTGCCATAGGGTGCGGTAAACACCAATTTCCCCCCATCCTTCGGTGTGGCGTCCTGCGCCAGCGCGGCGGTCGCCGTTCCAAGCGCAAGCGCCGCGATCAAGCCAAGTCTGTTCAACATCCCTCAATTCCTCCCTGTGGTTCGTTGTTGATTTCCTGTCGGAGGCGGGCCCAACCGGCATCCCGCCTCAACTTCCTTCATAGACGATGCGCCCGTCCAGAATTGTCATCTCACAGCGCGTTTCACGCAGGATTTTCTCCGGTGCGGCCGTCAGGAGGTCATTGGAGAACACGGCGATGTCCGCGAGCATTCCAGGCTCCAGCCGGCCTTTCACCGTTTCCGCGCCCTGGGAGTAAGCACCATGTTCGGTATAGGCGCGCAACGCCTGTTCGGGCGTCAGTATCTCGGAAGCGTCCATTACCGTGCCCTTGTGCGTCTTGCGCGTCAGCATGGCGTAGAGGTCGGGGAAGGGATTGGGCGAACAAACCGGCGAGTCGCTGCCGGTGGACGGCTTCATGCCCAGACGATCCCAGGTTCCGATCGGATAGGAGCGCAAGCCGCGCTCCGGCCCGAGAACCGACACATAGGCGTCGCCGAAATCGTAGATGAAAGCCTGCTGAGGCGCGGGCAGGATGCCCGCCTTGAGCATCCGCTGGTTGATGGCATCGTCGACATAGCCGCAATGCTCGATCCGGTGCCGGTGGTTGTGATCCGGGTTGGCGGCGCGCACACGTTCATAGGCGCGCACGAGTTGGTCGATGGCGGCGTCGCCAATGCCATGACAGACCATGGTGTAGCCCATTGCCGTATAGCGGTCGACCAGTTCAAACAAGCGGGTGTCCGGCAGCATCCGGACACCGAAATTGTCGGGCTGGCCAATATATGGCTGGCGCATCCAGGCCGTGCGTCCGCCGGCCGAACCGTCCGTGAACACCTTCACGCCGCCGATGCGGAACATGTCGCTGCCGACACCGGTGACGAGGCCCTCGGCATGACAGGGCTCGACGATGGACGAACCGGGATCTCCCAGGAGCGTCGCCCAGACCCGGACCGGCAGCCGGCCGCCGCGCTCGGCCTGCCAATACGCTTCGATCTCGGTCATTCCGTCGATCTGGCCGACAGCCGCGTCCATGCAGGAGGTTATGCCGAATTGTAGCAAGTGCCGGCCGCCCGCCTCGATGGCGTCGATGATCTCGGGAAGCGAGGGCGTGGGCTGGACATCGTAGACGAGGTTCTGGGCGTTCTCCGCCAGCAATCCGGTCAGTTGTCCGGCTTCGCGGCCGATGAGGCCGCCATCCGGATCGGGCGTGTCGATGTCGATCCCCGCCAGCGCCAGCGCCCGCGAATTCGCGACAGTGACATGGCCGCAGGCGCGCGTGACGGAAACCGGGTGATCGGGCAGGGCTGCATCCAGCTCCTTCGCGGTGGGCATCAAACCGTCGGGATAGCGGGTCTGGTCAAACCCGCGCGCGGTCACCCATGCGCCTTTCGGCGTTTCGGCGGCACGTGCCTGCAAGGCCGCCATGAGCGCGCCGCGGGTCGGCGCGGCATCGGGCGTCGCATCGACCTTGCCACGCAGGAGCCCCGTCGAGATCAGATGCAGGTGCGCATCGTTCAGACCAGGCATTGCGAAGCGCCCGGCCAGATCCACGACCCTCGTGCCCTTTCCGATCAGGGGCTTGATATCGGCGTTGGAGCCGCTGGCCACGACCTGGTTGCCCAAGACCGCAATCGCCTCCGCGATCGGATTTCCGTAACCGGTCCAAATCTTGCCGCCATGCAAAACGAGATCGGCTTGGTTCTGTGAATTCATGCTGCCTTTTCTTCTCCCCCGGCGTTCACGGACGTCGCCGACATAGATTGACTTTGAGTGGCATTCCGTTTCGCACGCGGTCAGATTCTCCTCCCGCGCTCGACTTCACGTCCCCCCTGCCACTGGCTCCAATTGCCAGCTTTTCGTTTTGCAGACGTTGGGGCGTCAGCGATCACAAGGCCAATTCGGTTTTCGCAATCAAGCATGCAAAATTTGCATAACACAGCAATTATAATGAAATATGTTCCCCATTGCGGTTCGACCAATGCTCGAACGCAGTGGAGGAGAGGCCGCGTGGAAATCAAATGGCTCGAAGATTTCGTGACGCTTGCAGAAACATCGAGCTTTTCGCGGGCAGCCGAAATCCGCAATGTCACCCAATCGGCCTTCAGTCGGCGCATCAAGCAACTTGAGACGTGGCTCGGAGCACCGCTCATCAGTCGTGCCACCATGCCGGCCGAACTGACATCGGCCGGACGCAATTTTCTTCCGATGGCGCAGGACGCCATCAGGATGTTCTATTCGGTGCGCGAGTCTCTGCGCCCGCCCGCGGAACAGGGGCTTGTACGTTTTGCGGCCCTTCACACATTGACGATCACGTTCTTTCCGGTTTGGCTGCGGGAGGTGCAGCGGAACACTCGCACCTTCGGCACGTCCTTCATGGCTGACAGAGGCGGCATCGAGGCGAACCTGGCCGCCCTGACCGATGGCGAAACCGACTTCTTCCTGACCTATGCGCACCGCGAGGTGCCGTTTCACCTGGATCGCGACAAGTTTTCTCATCTGGCTATCGGATCGGATCGGCTCATCCCGGTCGCGGCGCCGGAACTGCGCTTCGACAAGTCGACCGTGCCCGCGGCGGGCATTCTGGACAGTCCGGAAACGGCGAAGCTCGCTCTGCCTTATCTCGGCTACGGTTACAGCTCTTTCTTTGGCGTCGCCCTCGGAAAACTCTTCTCGAAGCACTCGCCATTCCGGCGTCAGACCGTGCATGAAAGCACAATCAGCGCCGGGCTCAAGGAACTTGCCCTGACCGGCGCGGGCATCTGCTGGCTGCCAGAAAGCCTCGTCGAGAACGACATCTCCAATGGCGCCCTTGTCATCTGTTCGAATGACAGCACATGGACGCTCGATCTCGAGATACGATTGTACCGCAGCTCGGAGAAGACGCGAAGCACCATGGTGGAGGCTCTTTGGCAATCATCGAAGGCGCTGGCGCAAACGTTGAAGCCCCCCGCGCCAGCCGCGGGCACAGCGACCTTCAGCTCTTCATGAAGCGGAAGGCGCGCAGCACCTCGAAATAGTCGTTCGATGCAAAGGCGACGGCACGTGGTCCGTGCCGGCGCACCCCGGGATACCAGGAGGCGCGATAGGCATCGACGGGGTTGCTGAATTCGATGACGATCTCGACCCTTTCCGGCATTGGCGGCAAAGCTTGCCGGGCCCCGTCGCGCAACGCCTGTTCGACGCTCTCGCATATTGCGCCGCGCGCTGCCGCAGGGGCCAGGGAGATGGTGGCCGAGCCGACGCCTTTGAGGGTTTCGACAGTGGCTATCCCCGGGACGAGGGCTCTGGCGTCCGCGCAAATGCCTTCGTCGCCGGAAAGAAATACCGAGCGCACGCCATAGCGCGCGGCGCACAACGCATTCAATGTGAATTCGGACGCTGTTTCGCCATTCAGGATCAGCCGCGATATGCGCAATGTCGATGTGTGTGCGAGCGGGTTGTCCTCGACGCCGGCCTTGGAATGGTAGCCGGTGTAGAGCGCGGCATCGAAGCTTTCATCGATCCCGAACATCATTGCGTCCGGATGTCCCGACCAGCCCCTCACGATGCGCGCAAAAGGCGGCATGCGTTCGAGAATGAGGTTGCGCCCGCTGTCATGCGCATCCTTGATCATGATTTCAGTTGCGCCAGCGGCTCGCGCTCCTTCGCAGGCGGCCAGGACCTCCCCGGTCATCAGTTCGCGGAATTCCCTATGGTCGGCATGCGTTCTTTCCGCCTCGTCCCAGGATTGAATGCCCGCGGTGCCTTCGATATCGGCCGAAATGAAAATCTTCATGCTCAAAGGGGCTCCTTCAGCCAGTCGGTCAACGCCGGAATCCTGCGTCCATTTCGTCCAACCATGCTTTGCGCGGCGCACAGGGCGTTCAGAACGGCCTCGACCGTGGTTTCCACAACCGCTTCGAAAACGAGGTCTATGTATCTGTCATCGACACGCGAAATCGAAATGAACGGTGAAGACGGGACGTGCGGCAGAGGATCGGCGGTCGTGAAGGCGATGGCGATATCGCCACTGCCGTGTCCCCAATACGAACCGAGGCGGGCAATGCCGGCGCCGGCCCGGCTGGCGGCACGGTTCAATTGCCGGTCGTCAAGAGGAATATCGGTGCCGAGAATGATGATGATCGACCCGCTTTCAGGTTCGCCGAGCGCTTTGGGATCGGCTCTGCGGCCATCCGGGAGGACAAGATCCCCTGCCCTGCCGAAGTTGGACAACACCAGAGCGCCGAGCGTGAAGGCACGAGAGCCGATCTCGACCGACCTGGATGCGCTGCCGATACCCGCCTTGAAGCCAAACGACGTCATTCCGGTGCCGGCGCCGATGCTGCCCTGTTCGACCGGACCGGCGCTCGCGGCATCCAGCGCCGCTTCGGCGTCATGCCGGGTGACCGCCATTGCCTGAATATCATTGATGCCGCCGTCGTTGCATTCGCAAACGACGGGGTTGACCGTGCTGGTCTTGCGCCCGATCTCCGGGTTGGCGGCAATGGCACGCTTGATCAGCGCCTCCGCACATGGCGCGACCGAGAACGTGTTGGTCAGGAGGATCGGCGTTTCGATCGTGCACAGTTCGGCCAATTGCATAAGCCCGACAGACTTGCCGAAACCGTTGATGATGTCGACCGCCGCCCTGACCTTGGATCTGAACAGGTCGCCACCATGGGGCAAGACGGAGGTAACGCCTGTCGCAAGTCCGTCGGCGATGATCGTCTTATGGCCGACCAGGACACCCGGCACGTCCGTGATCGCATTGTTCGGGCCGGGCGGCAGCCGCCCCATGCCAAGGCCTAAACGCCGTGCCGCACCCATGCTCACATCCCGCTCATCAAGCAAGGGCCGTTCGTCCGGCCGCATGCCCGTTCATCTCTGCAAAAGCTGTCTGGACGTAAATTTCCTGCAGGCGGCGTGTCAATGGACCAGGTTGGCCGTTTCCGATCCTGTGGCCGGCAATACGGATGACGGGGGTGACCAGGCTCGAGGCAGAGGTAAGGAACGCTTCCGCCGCCGAAAACGCCTCCTCTGGCGAGAATGCACGCTCTTCAAACAAAATGCCCTGGTCTTCACATAGACGCGCCACTGCTCGCCGCGTACAGCCGGGCAGAATAGCTTGAGAATTGGCGCGAGTGATGACACGGCCGTCGTGCGTAACGATGAAAGCCGTCGCCGACGCGCCCTCGGTCACCTGTCCACCCTCGACAAACCAGACATCATCGAAGCCTTTCTCGCTTGCAGCATGCTTTGCCAAAACCTGCCCCAGCAGCATGACGGTCTTTATGTCGCGCCGTGCCCAGCGCGGATCAGGCGCCAGGTCGACGGCGACGCCTTCGGTCTGAGCCTTGGTTCCCACGAGTTTGCGGGCGTTTGTGAAGGCGACCATGGTCGGCTCAAGATCGTCGGGAAACAGGAAATTGCGGTTGGCTTCGCCTCGCGAAATCTGGAGATAGACCGTTCCTTCATCCAATCCGTTGAGCGAGATCAATTCCAATTGAATGGCTTCTATCTCAGGCAGCGTCACGGGCATGGGAATACATATCTCGGCAAGCGACCGCTGGAGACGATTGAGATGGAAATCATTGTCTATCAGCCTGCCGCCGATCACGGCGGTCACCTCGTAGACCGCGTCTGCAAAGAGGAATCCCCGATCGAAGAGACCGATGCGCGCCTCGTCTTCGGGCATGTAACGCCGATTGCAATAGACTTGCGCCACTTTGGCCATCCTCGATCCCAGCATCAACTGACTGCTTCGATAAATGCCAAGGCAGGTCGGCAAAGGCCAATTCAAAAAATGCAATTCGGTATGCCGATACCGTCAAAGCGCAACTGGCACTCCCTGCGACGGCCGCCACGAGAGAGCGCAGGTCGCTGACTGGTTTCCTTTAATCCCGCGGAGCCGGATGGAAGCTTGGACGACGAATCGTTGACCTCCCGATATTGACAGGTCGCGGCCATCGATCTAAGTTCGCGTTAGTGGTTACTAACGCGAACTACTGGACAGCGCTTGGAGATCCGACAAGGCGCACGATCTTCGAACTGTTGGTCGAACAGCCGTGTTCGGTCAGCGGCCTTGCTCGTGCCCTGCCTGTAACCCGGCCGGCCGTCTCTCAGCACTTGAAGATACTCAAGGCTGCCGGGCTTGTGGCCGACACGCGCTCGGGCAAGGAACGCATATACCGTATCGATCAGGATGGGCTGGCAGGCCTGCGCGCGGAAATCGACCAGTTCTGGAGCAAGACCCTGGCGGGCTACAAATTAGCCGTCGAGCATCCAAAAAGGACCAAGCATGAGTAAGGATCCTGCACTCGCGCCCGTAAGGCATTTCGTCGTCGTCGAGGCATCCATTGCGCGTGCCTTCAAGGTTTTCACCGAGGATTTCGGGAGGTTCAAACCTCGAGAGCACAATCTTCTTGCCGTTCCAATCGCAGAAACAATCTTCGAACCCCGGGTCGGAGGGCACGTTTACGACCGAGGCGTGGATGGCAGCGAGTGCCGCTGGGCTCGCGTGTTGGCCTACGATCCGCCCACCCGGCTGGTTCTGAGCTGGGACATCAGCCCTCGGTGGCAGATCGAGACCGACCCGAACAAGACGAGCGAATGGGAGATCCGGTTCACGGCCGAGACCGGGAACAGAACCCGGGTTGAGATCGAGCACCGGCATCTTGAGCGCCATGGCGAAGGCTGGGAGGGCGTCATGGGTGCAGTTGATAGCGATCAGGGCTGGCCGCTCTACCTGCAACGGTTCCGCGACCTGTTCAACCATCGGGCAGCCTGACAACCGCGTTGCGGTGGTGGGGTATGACTCGCAAGCACCTTATCGCCCACTGCGTTCCAGGAGCAGAGACAACATGGAAGTCTATTGGTTAAGCATCCTCGGCGTGCTTACGCTTTGTTTGCTGTCGGTGGTGTTGGCAGTCTATTCCGGTTCGTCCAAGGGATTTGCAGGGGTACTTTCCGGACCGGTAGTCCCGGCGGACGACCACAACCCGCTCTACAGGATCGACCGCGTTCACATGAACTCGGTTGAGGCTCTGGCACCCTTTGTCGTGCCCGCGGTGCTGGCGATGATGGTTGGTGTTGGGCCGACCACTTTGGCGACGCTTGTGTGGCTGCACCTGGCGATACGCCTGATTCATCTGGGAATCTACCTACGTGGCGGAAACGCCGCAAAGGGAGGCAGTGTCAGGACGGTTCTGTACGTTTCGGGAGCACTGGTTACGCTTGCCCTTATTCTTGTGACTGGATGGGCAGCACTCCATTGACGCGTTATCGGCACTTATCGGAGGTTACATCCGTTTTATAATTCGCGTCCGGCATCCCCGTTCGGCAACAGCGCCACCGTCTCGCCCGGGCAAGCGCGTCCAACTATTGGGAACCATTGCGCGGTTTTTCAAAAAAATGCCCTCACCGGTCCAACCAAGGCATTTTTCCGTTGCAGCCGATCGGCATTCTCCCACCCCCATCGGCCCCGCTGTTGTGTGTTATTTTTGCTACATGTCACTGCTCATGACTGGGAAAACCCATTTAGAGTCATCTAAATTAATATTCGCTCACGTATTTTCTGAATATATCGGGTAATTCGGCAATGGTGGGCCTGGGGTTGGCCCGCTTAAGCGCCTTGAGAAAGGCGTTGGGGAAACGGGTGGGCTAAATGAACAGAACTGGCATGTCGGCCATAGGCAAGCGCCTTGGTCTTTTGATGGCGGCTACGATGCTGACTTGCGGCGGGGCGAACGCCCTCACGCTCAAAGAGGCCGTGGCGGTAGCGGTCGAATCCAATCCAGAGATCGGCCAGGCGATAGAAAATCGCGAAGCGATCGAGTTTGAATTGCGTCAGGCAAAGGGCCTCTATTTGCCCAGCGTCGACCTGCAGGCGTCGGCTGGCGCTCGCCGTCTCGACAATTCGTCACGGCGCGCACTCTCGATAGAGGACGACGCGCTTTATCCGGCGGAAACCGACCTGACCGTTTCGCAGACGCTCTATGACAGCGGCGCAAGGCGCGCAGAATTGAACCGCCAGGCCTCCCGCGTCGATGGCGCGTCGTTTCGGGTGCTGGAACGGTCGGAATTCATCGGCCTCTCTGTTGTCCAGGACTACCTCGAATACATGCTCCAGGCTTCGATTGTTGCCGAGGCAAAGAAGAACCTGGGCTTCCATCAAGCAATCCTCCACGACATCCAGGAAGGCATTGCCGGCGGTGGGTTGAACGAAGCCGACCGGCAACAGGCCGAGGAGCGGCTGTTCGCGGCCAAGGCCCGCATGCAGGAAGCGTCGGAGGAACTGGAGGCCGCGCGGATACGGTTTTTCAAGACTGTCGGCAAGCCGCTGACCAATGCAGCGAGGCCGGCCGACGTATCCGGCACGCTGCCAAGATCGCTGGACGATGCGCTGGGCCTTGCGCGCGAGAGCAACCCGCGCGTCCACATGGCCAACAGCGATATTGCCGCGGCGGCCTCGCTGGTGGACGCGGCGCGGGCGAAATACGGCCCTTCGATCATTGCCGAAGGCTCTGCCCGGGCGGGCTACGACATTGACGGCGACAATGGAGACGCATCCGATCTGCAGGCACGTCTGGTGTTGCGCTGGAATCTCTATCGGGGCGGCATCGACAAGGCCAATGAGCAGGAGCAGATCCGCCGCACCAGCGAGCAGCGGCTCGCGATGCACCAGGTTCTCCGAGAGATCGAGGAAGCCGTTCGCACGTCATGGGATCGTCGCTTCCGGCAGGCCGATCTGGCCAAGACCCTGAAGCTACAAGCAGCCTCCAACGAAAAGCTGGTCGCGTCCTATCGCGAACAGTTCAAGGTCGGTCAGCGTTCGTTGCTCGACGTGCTCGATGCGCAGAACACGCGGTTCAACACCGCGACACTGGCCGACACCGCGTCCTACGCATCCCTTTTCGCGCAATATCGGCTTCTGGCGGCGACCGGGCAGTTGCTGAAAACGATGGACATCCACCCGCCAAAACAGGCTACGGCATACGCGCGGACCGAGTTCGCCGCGCCGGAAACGGCCGACACCGAAACCTATGCGCGCACGCCCTCGGAACAGAAGAACGACGTGCCGTTCGATATTCTGGCGCCGGTCAGGAAAAAATAGGCGAGCCTAAGGATCGATCGAGAGTCCCCGCGGGCGGATCGTGAACCAGCAACCCAACATCCTGTCACCGAAAGAGGCTTTCAAGGCCTGCTTTTCGGCCGTAGCCGCGTATCTCGGCCGCCCCAGCGCCGAAACCGTGCTCTTTGCCGGCGTGCCGCTGGCCGAAACGCGCATCGATATCGACGCGATCCGGCATCTTGCCGAGCGCGTCGGCCTTGAAATCACAGAGTTCAGCCATCGCGACTTTGTTCGGGGGCGCATCGACCTCCCCGCGATCGTCTTTCGCGTCAGCCAGCTGCCGGTCGCGCTGCTGGCTGATGGTGAAGCCGGCGAATATTTCACCGCTCCCCAGGAGGACGGGCGCACCACGATCAGCCGGTCGGAACTGGCCAACAGCTATATCAGCGGCGGTGCGTCCTTCTCGATCACCTACGCCAACGCAACGGAGGCGATGAGCGTCGGCTCGGCGCCGAAGATCGAGCGACGACATTGGCTGACGGGAACGATGGGGCCGTTCTGGCGCACCTATTCGAAGGTTATCCTGTCGGCGGTGTTCATCAATCTGCTCGCCATCGCCTCGCCGATCTTCACTATGAACGTGTACGACAGGATCCTGCCGAACAAGGCGATATCGACGCTCTGGGTGCTGGCCATCGGCATCAGCGCGGTCATCCTGTTCGACCTGCTGCTGAAGACCTCCAGGGCATCGCTCATCGACTATGCCGGGCGCAAGGCGGATCTGCGCATTTCATATATGCTGTTCGAGAAGGTGCTGAACTCGTCTCTGGCGGCACGGCCGGGCTCGACGGGCGAATACGCAAATCGCGTGACCCAATATGAATTCGTGCGCGAATTCTTCACGTCCAACACTATCAGCGTGTTCATCGACACGGCTTTCGTGTTTGTTTTTCTCCTCGTCATCTATGCGATAGGCGGCTGGCTGGTCATGATACCCGCGCTGGCCTTCGTCGCGTCGGTGATCGTCGGACTGGTCACGCAGCGGCGCATCGGCAAGCGTGTGGCGGCGTCCATGAACGAGGCCTCGCAACGGCAGGCCCTGCTGGTCGAATCCATCTCCACGCTGGAAACGATCAAGTCGCTGCGCGCCGAGGCCTACCTGTTGCGAAAATGGGGAGAGCATTCCAAAAACGCCTCCAACACCTCCGAGAAGATCAAGCAGCTTTCGGCCGCCGCCGGCAATATAACGCAGGCCATCCAGCAGATGGTCACGGTCGCGCTGGTAGTGGCCGGCGCCTACGCCTTCTCCGAAGGACATGTCTCCACCGGAGCCATCATCGGCACCGTCATGCTGGCCAGCCGAGCTGTCGCCCCGCTCGGTCAGATCGCCATCACTCTGTCCAGACTGCGCCAGGCCATGCTCTCTTTGCGGATGGTGAATTCGATCATGGCCCAGCCGGAGGATCGCCCGGACACCGTGGGCTTCGTCAACCGGCCCATCCGCAACGGCGCCATGGTGTTCAGGAACGTCGGCTTTACCTATCCCGGCTCCGAGAACGAGGTCCTGACCGGCCTGAATTTCTCCGTGAAGCCGGGCGAGCGGATCGGCATCATCGGCCGCATAGGATCAGGAAAGACGACGATGGGCCGATTGATCGGCAGACTTTTCTTGCCGAGTTCCGGCGAACTGCTGCTGGATGGCATCGACATCCGCCAATACCACCCCTCCGAGGTCCGCGCCGCGGTCGGCATCGTCGCGCAGGCGAACGATCTGTTTTCAGGCACCATCAAGGAAAATCTTTTGATGGCCTGTCCAGAGGCGACCGATGAGCAGATCGTCGAAGCGGCCAGGGCCGCCGGCGTCGACGATTTCGTCTCTCGCCACCCGCGTGGCTATGACATGAATGTCGGCGAACGCGGCACCAATCTCTCGGGCGGCCAGAGACAGACGATGGCGATCGCCCGCCTGTTGCTGACGAAACCGAAAGTCGTCTTCCTGGACGAGCCGTCCGGCTCGATGGATCTGGCTTCCGAGCGGCAACTGATCAAGCAGCTCAAAGTGGCTTTCGATCGAAATACGACGCTGATCGTCTCGACGCACCGCTTCAGCATGCTCGAACTTGCCGACCGGCTTATCGTCATCGAGCAAGGCAGGATCGTTGCCGATGGGCCAAAGGACCAAGTAATACAGGCGCTGCAGAAAAAAAGCACCTGAAGAACGAAAACTATCAAAGTATTCAATGCGTTGGGGCCGTGGGAAATGCTTGCAAGGGAAGACCGGCCGCCGCTCTTTGCGTCGGCGTCCATATTCATCATAGGTGCACTCTTCGTGTCTTCCGTTGCTTGGGCGTCCTTTGCCGAGGTGGATGAAATCGCACGCGGCGACGGTAAGGTCATACCTGCTTCCAAAACGCAGATCATCCAGGCCAGTGAGCCGGGCGTCGTCCAGGAAATTGCCGTCAAGATCGGGCAGGTCGTGAAGAAGAACGACCTCATCATCCGCCTGGACAATACGTTCAACACCTCCAGCCTTGGCGAGCAACAGGCCAAGGCACGGGCATTGCAGACCCGCATTGCACGGCTGAAGTTCGAGCAGAGCGGCAATCTGCAAGGGGAATTTCCGTGTCCGGCCGAAATCCAGAAGGTCGCCCCGGAAATCTGCGACAACGAGCAGAAGCTGCTCGTCGCCCGCCGCGACAACTTCGAAGTCAAGCTGTCGGTTCTCAAGTCGCGCCTCGATCAGCGCGAGAAGGAATTGGACGAGGCGACCGCCAATTCCGATCGCCTTACGAAGAATCTGATCGTCAGCGACCAGGAGGCAAAGCTGGTCGAAGCGATGGTCAAGAAAGGCCTGATGGCGCGAACCGAGCAACTCCGGGTCGAACGCGAGCAGACAGAGCTCAACGGGCAGCTGACGCTTGCAGGAGAAACCACCAAGAAAGCCAAATCGGCCATCACCGAGGCCCAGCTTCAGGTCGATGAGCTCGGTCTGCAGCTGCAACAGGAAGCGCTGAGCGACCTGACGCAGGCGCTGGCTGACCTCTCGGTGGTCGATGAAACCATACGCGGCGCGACCGACAAGGTGGCCCGCACCGACATCCGTTCTCCAGTCGACGGTATCGTCAACACGCTTGATATCAATACGGTTGGCGCCTTCGTGCAGCCCGGCGCGGTCGTCGCCGGCATCGTTCCGACTTCGGAGACCTTGCTGGTCGAAGCGCGGGTTTCGCCCCGCGACGTTGCCTTCATCCGGCCGGACCAGGAGGCGCTGATCAAGGTCACCGCCTATGATTTCTCGATCTTCGGCGGCATCGAAGGCAAGGTCTCGAACATCACCGCCGACAGTCTCGTCGACCAGAAGACAGGCGAGCCCTATTATCAGGTGCGCGTCGCGACCGACAGGTCGACGCTGACGCGGGACGGCAAGACCTATTCGATCATCCCGGGCATGATCTGCTCCGTCGACATCAAGACCGGCCGCAAGACGATCCTGACCTACCTGCTGAAGCCCATCAACAAGGCACGAGAGGAGGCGATGAGTGAACGATAGCGCCACGCCTCCCGCTGTCCTCGAGCGGTTGCTCGTGCCGATGGCCACGGAAGACCTCGGTATGGAGTTCCGGGTTGTCGCGCGCCGCGGCATCCGCCGCGGCATCCGCCTGGAGCGGACGTTCTGGACGTCACTCAAGCAGATGGCGGAAAGCCGCAAATGCACGATCGGCATGCTTGTCGATGAGATCGCCGAGAGCCAGTCTCCCGCTGGCAACCTGACATCGGCGATCAGGGTTGCCTGCATTCGTGACTTGACCGAAGAAAACCTGACATTGAAGAGGCTTGCGTCAATCAGGACGATCACCGCGATATTGGTCGCCTGCCCCTCGCCCGCCTTCGCCCTTTCATCGTCGAAAAAGATCCTGACCTTCAACGCTCCGTTCCAACAATTGGTAAAGCGCCAATTGCCGACGGCGCCGAGCGATGACGGCCGTCAGGATCTCAGGCTGGCGCTCGATCTCAATGTCGCGGACATCTTCGCGCGGCTGGATGCCAATGGCGAGATTCCGGTCGCCAGCGGGTTCGTCATCGGCGCCGGCGAGCGCCGCTATCGCGGCCAACTGAACGCCGTGCGGGCGCCGCTGGTCGGGCAGGACCTGCTGATGGCATTCGTCAGCGGCTAGAAGCAATTCCAGGAAAAGTGCGAAACGCTTTTCCGTCCGGAATTGCGCAAAAACAAAGAGATAGAGCGGTTCGGCGTTCCATGAAAAACGGCGAAATGCCGTTGCTCACCGGCGGGCAAGCGCTCCAGAAGCCGTGTCGGACTGCAATCCCTCGCCGGGCGCGACGCCTGCGAAACCGCCCTTGATCTCCGCGACCTGCGCGTTGCCCGATCTCGAACCGTGGATCCAGGCTCGGTCCGTGCTGAAGGAATACAGCGGCACATAGTCGGGGAGATCGCTGTCGCGCAGCACGGTGTTGTTGAGGCTGTCGAGAATGAACACGCCACTTGCCGTGCTCACCGACAGGACGGCGTGGAAGAATCCCCGCCTGCGATCCTGGAGGACAACCAACGCCATGCTTTGCGCGGGGATGCCGGCCCTCAGCAGCGCCGTCATCTTCAGTATGGCGAAATCCTCGCAGTCGCCGGCGCGCTTATCAAGCACCTCGGCGGGCTTTGCCCAATAATCGAGCTTGCCATAGATGACACTGTCCTTCCTGTAGGCGATCAGGTGATTGATGCCGCTGTTGACGAAGGACAGTTTCTCGCTGAACCCTTTGCCCTGTGCCGACGAGATCAGCCTGGCAAAAGCCGCGCTCTTCTGATCGCAGGCACTGCCCGCCGAGCAGCCGACAACTGCCTGGTAGACCGGCGCCCACCGCGCGGCGACGGGAAAGTTGTGCATGGACAATGCGACCGAGCCGAACACGCCGGGGATGATCGCCGCCGTTTTGATGGGATCAATTCCGACATCGGCAGGCCCCGGCGCAACGCCGGCTTGGGCATCATCGATCGTGTAACTCATGGAAACCACGCCGGGCTGGTATCCTGCCGCCGGTTGCCAGGGCTGGAATCTTTCCAGGGAAACGCCGCCCAGGCTGGGCGGCACCCGCACGTCTTCAACAAGCCCACCGACCGAGGCGGTGGCCTCGAACGGGATGCTCGCGAGCGATGGCTGCGGCAGGCCCGTAAGGCTGATCGTCAGCAAGAGTAGCTTGAAGCCGGCTGTTCCCGGCGCGGTTTTTTCTTTTTTCATAACGCCCACCTTTTGACTGTGGACGGTACCAATCTTGTCTCAAATTATTGGCAACGAAGGTAGATAATAGCGACTAAACTTACTTATCCCATTTTTCGTAAAATTTTATTATAATTTATACTTCTATTTACCATGCGACAGGGGAGCGGGCCTCCTGCGCACCGGCGGACATTCGACTTATATATCAGAATATATGCCCTCGGTTTACCACGCGTAAAAAATGCCATTGTGCGCATATAATAGTATATAAAGCAGGTTGACGAACTGTTGCAAAGTAATGGTTGCCGCTGTCTCTTCCCGGGAAATGCCGGAGGGGTACAAGCAATGACCATCAATAACGAATTGGACGCCGTTTCGGGTTCGTGGGACGAGCATTCCATGGCCAGTGACCGTCACGACCAGACCTCGCCGGCAGAGTTCCAGGTCGCCCAAGCGGCTTCGACGCAACAGGCCGCGCCGGCAGCGGCCGAACCGGTGCCGGTCGATGTAGGCAGCGGTGCGCCGGCGGAAGCACCAGCGGAGGCTAAGGCTCCGGCGGCAGCAGCGCCGCACGAATACGTCGCCGACGCCAGCAACGTCGTGAAGCTTCCGGCGAACGTCTCGATCGACAACATCAAGGTCGACGGCCACAATCTCGTGCTCGAACAGGCCGATGGCTCGGTCATCGTGATCAAGGACGGCGCGCTCAACGTGCCGACCTTCGTCCTTGGCGATGTCGAGGTGCCGCGCGTCGCCTTGATCGCCGCGCTCGAGGCAAGCCATGTGGATGTCGCCTTCGGCGCCGATGGTTCGATGTCTGCTGGCCCTGGAGGTTCGACCTCGAGCGCCGGCGGAAATTTTGAAATTCCTCCCGGCGGCATCGGCGATGGATTTGATCTTTCGGCGCTCTTGCCGCCGACCGATCTGCAGTTCGGGCAGGCCGAGAGGCGGGAGCTGTTCCTTCCCAATGCGAACCCGGAATTTGGCGATCTCACCGTCCGCGTGTCGGAAGAAGGGCTTTCCGGCGCAAACCCGGACAGCGATCCCGGCTCACCCTTCGACGAATCGAATCTCTCGGTCATCAACGGCAGCTTCGGCGCTACGGATCCCAATGGCGATCCGCTGACCTACGGCCTCGGCGTGCCTGCCACGACGCTCACCTCGCACGGCACCGACGTCGTCTGGGAACTGGTCGATTCGACGCATCTTGTCGGCAGGGTCGGATCGGATGTCGTGATCAGTGTCACCATCACGGATGCGAGCGCGGGAACCTTCCAGATCGCTCTGCTCGGTCCCCTCGACCACCCGCTGGCCGGCTTCGAGGATGACCTCTCCATCGTCGTCCCGGTTACCGTGCAGGATCCGTTCGGCGGCTCGGCAACGGCCAACATGACCGTGGTCGTCGAGGACGACAGCCCTGCCCTGACTGTGGGCAACACGGCAGCCAGTTCCGCGGTGCTCGATGAAACCAACGCCGGTTCGCCGGCTGGCTTTCCGATCGCCGTGACGAGCACCAACCCGATTATTTCCATTGCATCCAATTTCGGTGCCGACGGCGCCGCCGCCGGCGGCGGCATCGCCTATGCGTTGGGCCTGACCGGCAATGCCGCATCGCTCGATTCGGGGCTGAAGACGGCCGTTGGCGATTTTGCGATCACGCTGCTGCAGACCAATGCGACGACGGTCACGGGCACCTATCAGAACGGCGGCACCCACACCGCCTTTACCATCGTCATCAACGGCAACGGCACGCTTACGGTCACCCAATACGCTCCGCTGGAGCACACCATCGATGGATCGACCGCTGCCGCCCATGACGACGTGCTGACCCTCTCGGGCAAGATCACAGCCTCGGTGACGGTCACCGACTTCGATGGCGACAGCGCCTTCGGCGGCGCCCAGATCGGCGGCGCGATCCAGTTCCACGACGATGGGCCTTCGGTGACGGTGGTCGCCGACGCCGGCGCCGTGGTCTCACTCGACGAGACGCAGGCCTTGAGCATGGCGGCTGCGATCGACACCGGAACCATCGTCAAGGGCGAGGATCCCGACGTCGACGGTACTGGGGCGATCACCTCCGGCACCAGCAGCGGCGCCCTGGTCGACGTGACGGCGCTGTTCGGCGGCGACGGCCCGGCGGCGAGCAGCGCCACGGTCTATCAGCTGAGCGTAACCAACGCCGTTTCCGGCCTGACCGTCACCGACGGCTCGACGATCACCTTGCAGACGCTTGCGAGCGGAGTCGTTGTCGGAGTCGTGCAGGGCGGCGCGTTCAACGGCGAGGCGGCGTTCGCGCTATCGATCGATCCGGCCACCGGCAAGGTGACCGTCGAGCAATATTTGTCGCTCCACCATTCCGACACCGGCAATCCCGACGACACGGTTGCACTCACCGCCGGCTCGCTGGCCGTGAAGGTCACGGTCACGGATAGCGATGGCGACACCGCCAGTGCCAGCGCCGACGTCTCGGGCCAGATCAGTTTCGACGATGACGGGCCGAAGGTGACCGCTGTTGCCAATGCCGGTGCGGCGGTTTTGCTTGACGAGACGGCGACCACGAGCGATGCGGCCTTGATCGCCACGCCCGGCATCACCAAGGGCGAGGATCCCGATGTCGGCGGCACCGGTGCGATCGCGCACGGCACCAGCGACAGTGCCTTCGTCAACATCACCGCGCTGTTCGGCGCCGACGGTCCGGCCGTTTCGGGCAGCACCGTCTATGCGCTGAGCGTGACCAATGCGGCCTCGGGCCTTGCCGTCACCGACGGCTCCGCGATCCAACTGCAGCTGCTGGGCAACGGCGTCGTCGTCGGCGTCGTCC
>NZ_JAIUHS010000009.1:0-253403 GCF_020165235.1 Mesorhizobium sp. CA13
CCCCCCTTACCCCGTTAGTCTCACTGCGCAGGAACCTTATCCAGAAACCCGGTGATGCTCTTCAGGCGGCCGTTCTCGATGATGCCGATATCGGTGCCTTCGATGACGGAAGGCGTGCCTTCCGGGCCGAGATTCCAGGAAAAGCGGATCTTGTCGGCAAACCCGTCCGGTGTGCCTTTCAGCGAAAAGCGGAAGCCGGCAAAGCGCTGCTGCACGCCGTCGATCAGCGCCGCCACGCCTTCATGGCCATCGCCTTGCATGATGGGATCGCGATAGCTGACGTCTTCGGTGAAAGTCGCCTTGAGCAGGGCCTGGCGGCGCGCGACGTCGCTCTCGTTCCAGGCGGCGATGTAGCTTTCGGCGATCTTGTTGAGATCGGTCATGATCTGTCTCCTTCGTTGGCTTTGACATGACCTTTTTCGCCCAATGGAAGAACGGAACCAATTACGCCTGAGGTAATCGGGCGGAACCATTTCGAAGAGGAAGGAAACCATGAGCAGCGGCTTTTTCGGCGACATCCAGAAGATCAAATATGAGGGGCCGGATTCGATCAATCCGCTGGCTTACCGGTTCTACAACCCGGACGAGCTGGTGGCCGGCAAACGGCTGGAAGACCATCTGCGCTTCGCCGTGGCCTACTGGCATTCCTTCGCCTGGCCGGGTGGTGATCCGTTCGGCGGCCAGACCTTCGATCGGCCGTGGTTCCCCAAGGCCGGCGGCGTCGATACGATGGAACTGGCAAAACTGAAAGCAGATGTAGCCTTCGAGATGTTCTCGCTGCTCGGCGCGCCCTATTTCTGCTTCCACGACGCCGACGTGCGGCCCGAGGGCAAGGATTTTTCAGAAAGTTCCGCCCGCCTCGACGAAATCGCGGACTATTTCGCCACCAAGATGAAGCAGACCGGCGTCAAGCTCCTGTGGGGCACGGCGAACCTGTTCTCCCACCGCCGCTTCATGTCGGGTGCCGCGACAAACCCCGATCCGGATGTGTTTGCCTATGCGGCGGCGACGGTGAAGAGCTGCATCGACGTCACCAAGCGGCTGAAGGGCGAGAATTATGTGCTTTGGGGCGGACGCGAGGGCTACGAGACGCTGCTCAACACCGACCTTGCCCGCGAGCAGGAGCAGGCCGGCCGTTTCCTCAACCTCGTCGTCGACTACAAGCATAAGATCGGCTTCAAGGGCACCATCCTGATCGAGCCGAAGCCGCAGGAGCCGACAAAACACCAGTATGACTACGATGTCGCGACCGTTTATGGTTTCCTCAAGCGCTTCGGCCTGGAGAAGGAGGTCAAGCTCAATATCGAGCAGGGCCACGCCATCCTGGCCGGCCATTCCTTCGAGCACGAGCTGGCGTTGGCCAACGCGCTCGGCATCTTCGGCTCGATCGACATGAACCGCAACGACTACCAGTCGGGCTGGGACACCGACCAGTTCCCCAACAACGTGCCGGAGATGGCGCTGGCCTATTACCAGGTCCTGCAGGCGGGCGGCTTCAAGACCGGCGGCACCAATTTCGACGCCAAGCTGCGCCGCCAGTCGCTCGATCCGCAGGATCTGCTGATCGGCCATATCGGCGGCATGGATGCCTGCGCGCGCGGCCTGAAAGCGGCCGCCAAGATGGTCGAAGACAAGGCGCTGTCGGCTCCGCTCGCCGAGCGCTACGCGGGCTGGAACAGCGCCGAGGCCAAAGCGATGCTTGCCGGCAAGCGCACGCTGGAGGACATCGCCGAGCGCGTCGTGAAGAAGAAGATCGAACCGCAGCCGCGCTCCGGCCGCCAGGAACTGCTGGAGAACATCGTCAACCGCTATGTGTGAGAAACGATTCGCCGGAAATCCTCACTGACAGCCGGATTTGATGCCTGGAATCGTTTGCGCTCGGGGCCAAGACCAACAGCAAGGTTTTGCCCCGCATCGCCCCTCAATAGCCTCGCTCTTGCCTTCAAACGGCCGTCACGAATCTCCTATAAGAAGGGCTCGTGGCGGGAGAGGAAGAAGGAGGCGAAACGATATGCAGCACGAACGTGAAATCGACGCCCTGCTCTCACATAGCGAGGCGGGATCGATCATCGACCGGCTGATGGCAATGCCGCATCCGAAACAGGGCACGCGCAGCACCAACGAATGGGATCGCGCCGTCGCCAGCCGTTTCGAGACTCATCTTGCAAGACAGATGCGCTCGCAGATCGATGGCGGCAGCGACCGCCAGAGCGCAGCCTGATTCGTATTGTTTGCGCATCCCTGACTGTTGCGCGATACACAGCTAACCCCGGCGCAGCCTGACCGGCGCCTCGCCGAAAGCTCTTGAAAACGCTCTCGAAAATGCCGCGGCGGACGAAAATCCCGTCCGCCCGGCAATGTCGGCCATCGCCACCCTGGTATCGACCACCAGCCGGCGTGCCGCGCCCAGGCGCAATCTGAGATAATAGGCGCCCGGCGTCTCGCCGATCGACTTGCGGAAGATGCTCTCCAGTGTCCGCGCCGTAACCCCGGCGCGCTTTGCCACCGCTTCTACGGTCAGCGGCTGGTCGACATGCGCTTCCATCAGTCGGATGGCTTGCGCCAGGCGCGGGTCATAGCCGTCGAGCCGGCCAAGCGAGACCAGCGGCTGTGCGTCGGTGGCCGCACGGGCCTGGTCGTAAATGAAGACGCTCGCCACATCGAGCGCCACGGCCATGCCAAGGCGGGTGCGAACGAGGTGCAGCATCAGGTCGAAGGTCGGCGAGGCGCCGCCCGAGGTGAAGACCGGCCCGTCGATGACGTAACGGTCCGGGCGGACGTCGACGCCCGGAAAGGCCGACGAGAAATCTTCCATGTCTTCCCAATGGGTGGTGGCGCTGCGGCCTTCGAGCAAGCCGGCTCGCGCGACCAGCCATGTACCGGCCTCGACGCCGCCGCACGCGCGGGCCATCCGCGCCGCACGGCGCAGGCCCGAGAGCAGAGCCGACGTCGCATAATTCTGCGTGCCGAAACCGGCGACGACGACAAGAACGTCGGTCGGCTCGGCCGCATCGAAGCGGCCGCTGACCGCCACCGGCAGGCCGCAAGTGGTGACCGGCGCCTCGCCGGTTACGGAAACCAGCTTGAAATCGAACAATGTCTCGCCGGATATGCGGTTGGCGGCGCGCAGCGGGTCGACCGCCGAGGCCACGCACATGATGGACGAGCCGGAAAACACCAGCAACGTCACCTTGAGCGGCGAGCGCTCGGCGCGAAAGATCGTCAATTTTTCGCCTTTAGTCATGGAAGCTTCGTAAAACGCAAAGCAGTTTTCGGCAAGCCGGGCGATGCTTGGCGCCTGTTTCGATTGGGAGGAGAGTTCCATGCCGCTTGCGATGAACCGTGAGGTCTTCATTACCTGTGCCGTGACCGGGTCCGGCGGCACGCAGGACCGCAGCCCGCATGTGCCGCGCTCGCCCAAAGAGATCGCCGATTCTGCCATCGACGCGGCCAAGGCGGGTGCGGCAATCGTCCACTGCCATGTCCGCGACCCCGAAACCGGCAAGCCCCGGCGCGACGTTCATCTCTACCGCGAAGTGACCGAGCGCATCCGCGAGGCAAATGTCGACGTGGTGCTGAACCTCACCGCCGGCATGGGTGGCGACATGGTGTTCGGCTCGCCCGAGGCGCCGCTGCCGCTGAATGAAAAGGGCACCGACATGGGCGGCGCCACCAACCGCATGGAGCATGTGCGCCAGTGCCTGCCGGAGATCTGCACGCTCGACTGCGGCACCATGAACTTCGCCGAGGCCGACTATGTCATGACCAACACGCCCGGCATGCTGCGCGCCATGGGCGGCATGATGACCGCGCTCGGCGTCAAGCCGGAGATCGAGGCCTTCGACACCGGCCATCTGTGGTTCGCCAAGCAGTTGGTCGAGGAAAAGGTGCTGAAGCCGGATGCGCTGGTGCAGCTTTGCATGGGCGTGCCGTGGGGGGCGCCTGACGACCTCAACACCTTCATGGCCATGGTCAACAACGTGCCCTCAAGCTGGAATTGGTCGGCCTTCTCGATCGGCCGCAACCAGATGGCCTATGCCGCGGCCGCGGTGCTGGCCGGCGGCAATGTCCGCGTCGGTCTCGAAGACAATCTCTGGCTCGACAAGGGCGTGCTGGCGACCAATGCGCAGCTGGTCGAGCGCGCCGCCAGCATCGTCACCAATCTCGGCGCCAGGATCCTCGGCCCGGAAGATGTGCGCAAGAAGCTGAACCTGACGAAGCGGGCGCCGCTGGCGGCATAAATTATTCGCAGGGAGGGTCGATGGCTACGGTAAAATTCACGGCGATGAAGGATGGCGACAGGGAAGACTACGAATTCCTGACCGCGCACGAGATCGACTATGCCGCCAGGACCGGCGA
Source organism: Mesorhizobium sp. CA13 (assembly GCF_020165235.1). NCBI lineage: Bacteria > Pseudomonadati > Pseudomonadota > Alphaproteobacteria > Hyphomicrobiales > Phyllobacteriaceae > Mesorhizobium > Mesorhizobium sp. CA13. The sequence goes on from NZ_JAIUHS010000009.1 coordinate 4,360, forward strand.
GCGGCTGCTCGACGCGCTGGTGCAGCTCGACGAGGGCCTGTCGGGCTACAAGATCACCCGGCTCGGCCATTCGCTGCAGGCGGCGACGCGGGCCTGGCGTGATGGCGCCGACACCGACTGGATCGCCTGCGCCTTGCTGCATGACATCGGCGATATCTACGCGCCCTACAATCACGACGAATATGCCGCCTCGATCCTGAAACCCTTCGTGCGCGAGCAATGCACCTGGGTGGTGGAAAAGCACGGCGACTTCCAGCGCCTCTATTATGCCCATCATCTCGGCGGCAACCGCCACGCGCGCGACCGCTTCGCCGGCCATGCCTATTTCGACGACTGCGACCAGTTTTGCGAGCGCTGGGACCAGTCGAGCTTCGATCCGGACTACGAGACGCTGCCGATCGAGTTCTTCCGGCCTTTCGTGCTCGAAGTCTTCGCCCGCAAGGCCTACGACCCATCGGTGATCCGTGCGGGCGAGCGCGTGCCCCTGATGGATCCACAGACAGCCAGCAAAAGAACCGGAGCCTGACAATGAGCATCATCAACAAGGCGGCCGCCATCGGCGGCGGTGTCATCGGCGCCGGATGGGTGGCGCGGCTGCTCCTCAATGGCATCGACGTGTCGATCTTCGATCCCGATCCCGAAGCCTCGCGCAAGGTCTCGGAAGTGATGAAGGGCGCGCGCCGCGCCTATAAGCAGATGGTTCCAGGCGGCCTGCCGAAGGAGGGCAGACTGACCTTCGCCAAGACCATCGCCGAGGCGGTCGCCGACGCCGATTTCATCCAGGAAAGCGTGCCGGAACGGCTCGACCTCAAGCACAAGGTGCTGGCCGAGATCGACACCCATGCGCCGGCCAACGCCATCGTTGGCTCGTCCACATCAGGCATCAAGCCGACCGATATGCAGGTGGCGATGAAGAAGCATCCGGAGCGGCTGGTCGTCGGCCACCCGTTCAACCCGGTCTATCTCCTGCCGTTGGTCGAGATCGTCGGCGGCGACCAGACCTTTCCCGAGGCGATCGAGGTCGCCAGGGAGATCTATGCCTCGATCGGCATGAAGCCTGTCGTCATTCGCAAGGAAATCGAGGCCTTCGTCGGCGATCGTCTGCTGGAAGCCGCCTGGCGCGAGGCGCTGTGGCTGATCAAGGACGGCATCTGCACCGTCGAGGAACTGGACGACATCATGCGCTATGGCTTCGGCCTGCGCTGGGCGCAGATGGGCATGTTCCAGGTCTATCGCGTCGCCGGGGGCGAAGCCGGGATGCGCCATTTCATGGCGCAGTTCGGCCCCTGCCTGAAATGGCCGTGGACCAAGCTGATGGACGTGCCGGAGTTCAACGACGAGTTGGTCGACCTGATCGCCACGCAGTCGGACGACCAGGCGCATGGCCTGTCGATTCGGGAACTGGAAAAGATCCGCGACGACAATCTGGTCGCCATCATGGATGCGCTCTCGAAGCAGAACAAGGGCAAGGGCTGGGGCGCCGGCGCACTGCATAAGGACTATACTAGGCAGTTGGCCAAGCTGGCGGCGAAAAAGCCGGCTGCGTCCAAGGCGGCCGAGAAGGCGAAGGCCTCCAAGCCGGTGAAGAAGGCGGAAAAGCCAAAGAAAAAGAAGAAAGGCTGAGACCATGGATTTCGGTCTGTCGGAGGAACAGAAGCTCATTGTCGAGACGACGCGCGCCTTCGTCGAGAATGAGCTTTACCCGCATGAGCGCGAGGTCGAGCGCACCGGCGTGCTGCGTCGCGAACTGATCGAGGAACTCAAGGCCAAGGCGATCGAAGCCGGGCTCTATGCCGCCAACATGCCGGCCGACGTCGGCGGCGCGGGGCTCGATACAGTGACCTGGCTGCTCTACGAGAAGGAACTCGGCCGCGCCAATTACGCGCTGCACTGGACCTGCGTCGCGCGCCCCTCCAACATCCTTTTGGCCGGCACGCCTGAGCAGCGCGAGAAATACCTGTTTCCCTGCATCCGCGGCGAGAAATGGGACTGCCTGGCGATGACCGAACCGGGCGCCGGGTCGGACCTGCGCGGAATGAAAGCGACCGCCGTTCAGGATGGCGGCGATTGGGTGCTGAACGGCACCAAGCATTTCATCAGCCACGCCGATCTCGCCGACTTCGCCATCGTCTTCATGGCTTCAGGCGAAGAGGATTCGCCGCGCGGCAAACGCAAAAAGATCACCGCCTTCTTCGTCGACAAGGGCACCAAGGGGTTCACGGTGCGCGACGGCTACCGCAACGTCTCGCACCGCGGCTACACCAACGCCATCCTCGAATTCGACGATTGCCGCCTTCCGGCAAGCCAGGTGTTGGGCGAAGTCCACAAGGGTTTCGATGTTGCCAATTCCTGGCTCGGCGCCACCCGCCTGCAGGTCGGCGCCACCTGTCTCGGCCGCGCGGAGCGGGCGCTTGGCCACGCGGTCGAATACGCCGCGCAGCGGCAGCAATTCGGCCAGCAGATCGGCAAGTTCCAGGGCGTGTCGTTCAAGCTCGCCGACATGGCGACGGAGCTCAACGCCGCCGACCTGATGGTGTTCGAAGCCGGCTGGAAGTACGATCAGGGCACCGTCACCGACCAGGACATGGCCATGGCCAAGCTGAAGGCCACCGAAATGCTTGCCTTCGTCGCCGACGAAGCCATCCAGATCCATGGCGGCATGGGGCTGATGGACGACCTGCCGCTGGAGCGCATCTGGCGCGATGCGCGCGTCGAGCGCATCTGGGAAGGCACGTCGGAGATCCAGCGCCACATCATTTCGCGGGCGCTGCTGCGCCCGTTCGGAGCCTGATCCATGCACAAGCTTGAACGCCTTCTGCGCCCTAAATCGATCGCCGTATTCGGCGGCGCACAGGCCGCCGCGGTCGTGGCACAGTCGATCAAGATGGGCTTTGCCGGCGAGATCTGGCCGGTGCACCCGAGCAAGGACGAGGTCGCCGGCCGCAGGGCGTATCGTTCGGTCGCCGACCTGCCCGGCGCACCGGACGCCGCCTTTGTCGGCGTCAACCGACACCTGACCATCGAAGTGATCAAGGCGCTGGCCGAACGCGGCGCCGGCGGCGCGGTCTGCTTTGCCGCCGGTTTCCTCGAAACCGAAGCCTATGACGCGGATGGCGAGCGGCTGCAGGCCGAGCTGGTTGCCGCCGCCGGCCAGATGCCGATCATCGGGCCGAACTGCTACGGTCTGATCAACTATGCCGACGGCGCGCTTTTGTGGCCCGACCAGCATGGCGGCATCAGGCTGGCCGACGGGGGCAAGGGGGTGGCCATCATCACCCAGTCGTCCAACATCGCAATCAACATGACGATGCAGAAGCGCGGCCTGCCGATCGCCTTCCTGATGACCGCCGGCAACCAGGCGCAGACCGGGCTCTCCGAAATGGCGCTCGGGCTGATCGAGGACGAGCGCGTCACCTCGCTCGGCCTGCACATCGAGGCTTTCGATTCGGTAGCCGGCTTCGAGCGGCTGGCGGCACGCGCGAGGGAATTGAAAAAGCCGATCATCGCCATGAAGGTAGGCCGCTCGGAACAGGCCAGGCAAGCGACCGTCTCGCACACCGCGTCACTCGCCGGCTCCGACGCAGCGTCCGGGGCCTTCCTGAAACGCCTGGGCATCGCGCGCGTCGATTCCATCCCCGCCTTCATCGAGGCGCTGAAGCTGCTGCATGTCACCGGCCCGCTGCCCGGCTACAGCCTTTCGTCGATGAGCTGTTCGGGCGGCGAGGCGTCGGTCATGGCCGACAGCGCCGAAGGCCGCTGGGTCAACTTCCCGGTGCTGACGGAAGAACACCGCGCCCATGTCAAGTCGACGCTCGGGCCACTGGTCGCGGTCGCCAATCCATTGGACTACCACACCTTCATCTGGAACAACGAACCGGCAATGACCGCCACCTTCACCGCCATGGTGTCGGGCGGCTTTGATTTGAACATGCTGGTGCTCGACTTTCCGCGCCCGGACCGCTGCTCGGTGACCGACTGGTGGGCGACGCTGCGCGCCTTCGAATCGGCGCTCAAGACCAACAAGGCGCATGGCGCGATCGTCTCGTCACTGCCCGAGAACCTGCCCGAGGAATACACCGCCGAGCTGATGGCGCGGGGCATGGTGCCGTTGTTCGGCATCTCCGAGGCGATGGATGCCGCCCAGGCGGCCGCCTTCATCGGCTGGGCCTGGCGCGAGCCGCAGGCGCAGCCGGTCGACACCTCCGCTTCCGGTGCTGCCGGCGGCGAGCATGTCACGCCCGACGAGGCGCAAGCCAAGGCGCGGCTGATCAAGGCCGGGCTGCCCGTGCCCAAGGGCGAGCGCGCCGGCAGTGCCGTCGAGGCGGTGATCTCGTCCATGGCGCTCGGCTTCCCCGTCGCACTGAAGGCGCTGGGTGTCACCCACAAATCCGAGGTCGGCGCTGTCAGGCTCAACCTCAGGGACGCCGAATCCGTCAGCACGGCGGCGCACGACCTTTTGCCGCTCGGCACGGGCCTCTATGTCGAGCGCATGGTGCGCGACGGCGTCGCCGAGCTGATCGTCGGCTTCACCCGCGATCCAATGTTCGGCGCTGTCATGACGCTGGGCACCGGCGGCGTCCTGGTCGAGCTCTTGCGCGACAGCGTGACGCTGATGCTGCCGGCGACGCGCGACGACATCGAGGCCGCACTTCGCGGCCTCAAACTGTTCCCGCTGCTCGAAGGCTACCGTGGCCGGCCCAAGGCCGATATCGCGGCCGCCATCGACGCCATCTCGGGCATTGCCGCCTTCGTGCAGACGAATGCCGGCGAGATCGAGGAACTCGACATCAATCCGCTGATCGTCTGCGCGGAAGGCAAGGGCGCCTGGATCGCCGACGCGCTTCTGGTGCTGGGAGAAAACAAGAATGCCTGACGTCATTTCGATCCGCCGTGAAGGTTCGATCCTCGAGGTCACGCTCGACCGGCCCAAGGCCAACGCCATCGACCTCAAGACCTCTCGGCTGATGGGGGAGACCTTCAAGGCGTTCCGCGACGATCCGGAACTGCGGGTCGCCATCGTCAAGACCGCAGGCGACAAGTTCTTCTGCGCCGGCTGGGACCTGAAGGCGGCCGCCGGCGGCGATGCGGTCGACGGCGATTATGGCGTCGGCGGCTTTGCCGGGCTGCAGGAACTGCGCGACTTGAACAAGCCGGTCATCGCCTGCGTCAACGGCATGGCGGTGGGCGGCGGCTTCGAACTGGCGCTGTCTTGCGACCTCATCTACGCCTCCGACCATTCCTCCTTCGCGCTGCCGGAGATCCGCGCCGGCACGCTTGCCGACGCCGCGACCATCAAACTGCCGAAGCGCATCCCCTACCATGTCGCCATGGACCTTTTGCTCACCGGCCGCTGGATGGACGTTGCCGAGGCGCATCGCTGGGGCTTGGTCAACGAGGTGCTGCCGAAGGAGAAGCTGGAAGACCGTGTCTGGGAGATCGCCCGCCTGCTCGCCAGCGGCCCACCGCTTGTCTTCGCCGCGATCAAGGAAACCGCGCGCGTGGCGGAAGCGCTCACCTTCCAGGACGCGATGAACAAAGTGACGCGCCGGCAGTTGGCGACGGTGGACGCGCTTTATGGTTCTGAGGACAACATGGAAGGTTTTCGGGCCTTCGCCGAAAAGCGCGACCCGGTTTGGAAGGGGAAGTGACTCTGCGGAGATGACAGCGCCAAGCACCCCCCTCTGCCCTGCCGGGCATCTCCCCCTCAAGGGGGGAGATTGGCAGCTTCAGGCTCGGCGCTTTTCCGGCGACGTAGAAGATTGGCGAAAGCCTTCGCGACATCCGATCTCCCCCCTTGAGGGGGAGATGGCCGGCAGGCCAGAGGGGGGCGCGCAGACTCGACGTTGGCAATTGGCCCAGTCAAGATGACCGATTACAAAATCCTCATCGACGCCGAGACCCGGGCCTTCATCGAGCGGACCAGTTCCTATTATCCGCCGGATACGATCGACTACACGATTGCCGAACAGCGCGAGATCTATGACCGCATGTGCCGGGAGTTCTTTGCCGGCTATCCCGAGGGGGTGACAGCGGAAACCACCGCTATTGCGGGGCCGGCGTGCAATATCCCGATCCGCATCTACCGCAGCGCATCGCAGGCCACGGCAACGGTGCTCTATTGCCACGGCGGCGGTTTCATCCTTGGCGGGCTCGACAGCCATGACGACGTCTGCGCCGAGCTTTGCGGCCGCACCGGCTATGAGGTGGTCTCGGTCGACTACAGGCTGGCCCCGGAGCATCTGCATCCGGCCGCCTTCGACGACGCGATGAACGCCTTCGAGTGGACGGCAGCTTCCTATGCGCAACCGGTCCTGCTGTGCGGCGACAGCGCCGGCGGCAATCTCTGCGCGGCGGTCAGCCATGCCACGCGCGGCCACGCGAAGAGGCCGATCGGGCAGGTGCTGATCTATCCAGGGCTCGGCGGCGACCATTCGCGCGGTTCCTATGTGAGGCACGCCGAAGCGCCGATGCTGACCACGCGCGACCTGGAATTCTATAAGCACATCCGTACCGGCGGCGTGGACCAGACCGGCGACATCACCTTGTATCCGCTCGCCGACGCCGATTTCGCCAACCTGCCGCCAACGGTGCTGATCACCGCCGAGTGCGACCCGCTGTCGTCGGACGGCGAGGCCTATCGCGACCGGATCGTTGCGGCCGGCGGGCGGGCCACTTGGTTGGAGGAGAAAGGGCTGGTGCACGGCTATCTCAGGGCGAGGCACACGGTCGGCCGCGCCCGCGCCAGCTTCACCCGCATCGTCGAGGCGGTGTCGGCGCTCGGCAAGGGCGAGTGGATCTGGTGAGAGCTCCTCGCATGGGAATTGCCAGAAGATGACCAAGCCAGCGAGTGCCGGAAATCCGTTTGGCCGGCCGGTCTGATCGCGCGGCTTATCCGCAACGCAATCCTGTCCCGAAATGCGGCTGTCCGGCGCTCAGGCCACCGAACGCGCCGCCGCCCGGCCGGCGCTGCGGCCGGAGAAGATGCAGCCTCCCAGGAACGTGCCTTCCAGCGCCGCATAGCCATGCACGCCACCGCCGCCGAAACCGGCGGCTTCGCCGACCGCATAGAGGCCCTGAACCGGCTCGCCATTGCTCCCCAGCACGCGGCTTTCGAGGTCGGTCTGCAGGCCGCCCAGCGTCTTGCGGGTCAGGATGTTGAGGCGGACCGCGATCAGCGGGCCGTTGGCGCGGTCGAGCATCTTGTGCGGCCTGGCGGTGCGGATCAGCCGGTCGCCGAGATAGGCCCGCGCACCCCGCAGCGCGGTGATCTGCATGTCCTTGGAGAAGGGATTGTCGAGCTGCCGGTCGCGGGCGCGGATCTCGCGCTCGACTTGCGCCACGTCGAGCAGCGGTTCGCCGCCGGCCAGCTTGTTCATGCGCGCCACCAGATCGGGCAGTTCGGCCTCGATGATGAAGTCCTCGCCCTTTTCCATGAACGCTTTGACCGGCCCCGGAATGCCTGATGTGGCGCGGCCGAGCACCTGGCGCCAGCTCTTGCCAGTCAGGTCCGGGTTCTGCTCGGAGCCCGACAATGCGAACTCCTTCTGGATGATTTTTTTGGTCAGGATGAACCAGGAATAATCGAAGCCGGTGCTCATGATGTGGCTGAGCGTGCCGAGCGTATCGAAACCGGGGTAAAGCGGCACCGGCAGGCGCTTGCCGCGCGCGTCGAGCCACAGTGAGGACGGACCGGGCAGGATGCGGATCGCATGGTCGGTCCAGATCGGCGCCCAGTTCCTGATGCCCTCGACATAGTGCCACATGCGATCGCGGTTGATGACGCTGCCGCCGGCGTTTTCCGTGATCGCCAGCATGCGGCCGTCGACATGGTCGGGCACGCCTGTGATCATGCGCTTCGGTGTCGCGCCCAGCCGTTTTGGCCAGTTTTCCCGGACCAACTGATGGTTGCCGCCGATGCCGCCGGAAGCGACGATCACCGCCTGCGCATGAAGCTCGAAATCACCTGATATCTCACGCGAGCTTTTGTGGCCGCGTTCCACGGTGCTCGGCTCGAGGATGTCACCTCGCACACCGGTCACGGCGTTGCCGGTCCGCGTCAGTTCGTTGACCCGATGGCGGAATTTGAAGCAGATCAATCCGCGCTTCTCGGCCTCGCGTACGCGCAGCACGAAGGGCTCGAGCACGCCGGGACCGGTGCCCCAGGTGATGTGGAAGCGCGGCACGGAATTGCCATGGCCGATGGCATTGCCGCCACCGCGCTCGGCCCAGCCGACCACCGGGAAGAATTTCATGCCGCGCTCGAGCAGCCAGGAGCGCTTCTCGCCGGCAGCGAAACCGACATAGGCTTCCGCCCATTGGCGCGGCCAGTGATCCTCCGGCCGGTCGAAAGCGGCGGTGCCCAGCCAGTCCTCGAGCGCCAGCTCGTGCGAATCGCGGATGCGCATGCGCCGCTGCTCGGGCGAATCGACGAGGAACAGGCCGCCGAACGACCAGAAGGCCTGGCCTCCCAGCGACTGTTCCGGCTCCTGGTCGACGATGACGACCTTCTTGCCGGCCTCGGCCAGCTCCGCGGCGGCAACCAGCCCGGCAAGGCCGGCGCCGACAATGATCACATCCGCGTCGTCAGCCAATTCCCCCTCCCCTTAGCTGGCTAATGTATGGGTCCCGAACCGGATTTATATCAATGCCGGTCAGACCGCCTCCCAACCGTCCTTGCCGCCGGCGCGGAAGATGGCGTCGATGACCTTCTGGTTGAGCACGGATTCCTCCAGCGTGAAGACGCGCTCCTTGCTGCCTTGGGCCGCGCGCGCAAAGGCCTCGACCTCCAGCCGGTACTGCTGCGTGCCGGGAAAGCGGAACACCTGCGCCTCGGTGTGGTTCTGATTGTGCAGCTCGATGCGGTGGTGATCGTAGAGCCCGGCATTGAAGGGCGAGAACACCTCGATGAACCCGTTCTCGCCATGGAACACCATCACCTGGCGCGCGGCCATCTGGGTCGAGAGATAGAAGGACAATTCAAAGTCGCCGAAATCGGCGCGGATCGAGGAATAGATGTCGGTGCCGAATTTTTTGTCGCGCTCGATCGTCGCTTGCACGCGCAGCGGTTCCTTGCCTGTGGAAAAGCGCGTCGACACGGTCGGGTAGACGCCGATGTCGGGCAGCGCGCCGCCGCCGAGATCGAGCTGGTTTCGCATGTTGTTGGGGTCGACATTGTAATAGGAAAACGCGCCTTGGACGTGGCGCAGCCGGCCGATGGCGCCGCTGGCGATGAGGTCGCGCACCTTGATCCATTGCGGGTGGTAGACGACCATGAAAGCTTCGCAGACCAGCACCTTCTTCTGGTCGCGCAGCTTGATCAGCGGCGGGATGTCCTTGGCGTCGAGCGCCAACGGCTTTTCGACCAGCACATGTTTTCCCGCCTGGATGGCCTTGGCCGTCCATTCGACATGCTGCGATGTCGGCAGCGGGATATACACGCCGTCGATCTCGTTCGAGGCGAGCAACTCCTCATAGGAACCGAAAGCATGCGGCGCGCCGAAGCGGTCGGCCAGCGCACGAGCCTTCGAGTGATCGCGGCTGGCGATGGCGGACAGCACGCCATTCTCCGCCTCCACGATCGCCGGCAAAAGCTGCTCGCGGCCGATCTTGGCCGTCGACAATACACCCCATCGGAACATCAGGCTTCTCCATGTCGATTATGTCGATGGAGGTGTGCCCTAATTCAGGGAAAAAGCCAATCTGCGCCGCCGTCATCTGCGCTGCATCGCTTCGTTTCTTGCTTCGCCTCGGCATGACCAACTCGCCAAGGCTAACTCCTCTTTCCCGTCAGCGTCATGTCGAAGTCGACGACATTGGAATAGAGCGGCGTGCCAACATCCATGCCGTAGCGCGACCGCAGCACCTTGCCGGTGACGTGGAATTTGATCGTGCCGGACTTGAGGCTGTCGAGTTCGGCGGTGAACTTTTCCGCAAACGTCTTGCCGCGCGCCGTCAGCCGGCCGGTGACCAGGGCCGTCTTATCGCCGGTGCGGGTCACGCTGGTCGAGCGGAACTGGATTTCAGGGCTGTTGGCCGCATCGAACACCGCGTCGGAGCGCAGGAAGGCGTCGATGCGGCCCTGGCCGGTGCCGACGCTTTCGGGAAAGATGGTGAGGTCGACCTTCGAGCGCCCGACATCGCTGTTGTCGATGCGGATCGTTCCCTTGAAGCGGGCGAAGTAGCCATCGAACCCGCCGCCGCCGGCCTTGCCGATGGTGAAGCGGATCGAGGAGGCAGCCTGGCTGATCATATAGCTGCCGGCGGCATCGCCAAGGACAACTGCTGCCCAGGCGGGCACGGCAAGGCAAGTGGCAAGGACCGCCGATCCGAGGATGCGCGCATACATGAGATTATTTCCTTTTTGGAGGCAACGCTCTTCGCGCCTCGCTTACAAACGAGGTCAAAACCCGTTCTATTCCCGGCCTGAGGAAGGCGTGACCATGCGCGCGAGCACATCGTCCTTCAGCCGGAAATGATGGCGCAATGCCGCTGCGACATGCAACGCCACGAGGGCGGCGGCGGCATAGGCGAGATACCAGTGCGCAGCCGCCCAGAAATTTTCGGCGGCATCGGATTCGGCAAGCGGCAGATTGGGCATCACGAACAGGTTGAACGGCATGCTGGGGATCTCCAGCGTCGAGACCGAGACCAGCGCCCAGCCGGACAGAGGCAGAGCAAGCTGGAAAGCGTAAAGCGCCAGATGAGCGAGCGGCGCCGCCCGGCGCTCCAAGGTTCCGACCGAGGAAGGCAAGGCCGGCGCCGCATTGCCGAGCCGCCAGGCGATGCGCAGGATGACAAGGCCGAGCAGCAGGAACCCCAGCGACTTGTGCAGTTGGATGAGCTCGAAAGCCGCGCGCTGGCTGCTGATGCGGACCATCACGAAACCGAGTGCGAACTGGCCGATGAAGACCAGCCCGATCAGCCAGTGAAGCAGGATTGCCGCCCAGCCGTAGCGGGTCGGGGTATTTATGATCGAAGCTCGCATGGAAGGCGAACGAATGCCGCGTCGGCTTTCTTCCACCCTCCCTACAAGGGAGAGGAGAGCCTATTCGCTCACCTTGAAGAAATCGACAAAAGCCCTGAGCGCCGGCCGCATCTGGCGGCGGCTCGGATAGTAGACGAAGAAACCGTCGAAGGATGGACACCAATCCTCCAGCACGCGAACGAGCCGGCCATCGCGGAGCGGCTCGCGGACATAATCCTCGAAGACGAAGGCAAGCCCGGTCCCGTCGACCGCCGCCTGGGCGATCAGTTGGTCTTCGTCGAGAATCAACGGTCCCTCGACCGCCAACTCGATCTCCTCGCCATCCTTGGCGAATTCCCAGCGATAGAGGATACCGCTCGAGAAGCGGAAGCGGATGCAGCGATGGTCGGACAAGTCACGCGGATGGCGCGGCCTGGGCATGGTGTCGAAATAGGAGGGAGCACCGACCACGGCGCCGCGGATATCGGGCCCGATGCGCACCGCGATCATGTCGCGTTGCAGGCTTTCGCCAAGCCGCACGCCGGCATCGAAACCGCCCTCCACCACGTCGGTGAAGCGGTCCTCGATGACGATCTCCAGCACGATATCGGGATAGGCTGATGCAAAGGCGCCGAGCCGTGGCGTCAGCACCAGGTGCGCTGCCGTGCGCGGCACGCTGAGCCGCAGATTGCCGGCCGGCCGGTCGCGCGCCTCGACCGCCGTCTCCAGGGCCAGGTCGATCTCCGACAGCGCCGGCCGCAATCGTTCCAGCAACCGCGCGCCCTCTTCGGTCGGGGCAACGCTGCGGGTGCTGCGTGCCAACAGCCGCACGCCAAGCCGCGCCTCAAGGCTGGATACGGCATGGCTGACCGCCGACGGCGCGATCGCCAGTTCCCTGGCCGCGCCGCGAAAGCTGCCGCATTGGGCAACAGTTGCCAGCACCGCAAGCTGTGAAAGATGTGCTCGGTTCATTGATCTATTTTCTAGAATGCCCCGTGCACATATGAGCCGATTATCGAACATAAGGCAAGGCGCTATCTCCTGAGCATCGCAACAAGGAGACGCGTGATGAAAACCCGCAAACTCGGTACTGAACTGGAAGTGTTCCCGGTCGGCCTCGGCTGCATGGGCATGAGCTTTGGCTATGGCGGCCAGCCGGAAGCCGAGGCGATCGCCACCTTGCATCGCGCCGTCGAGATCGGCGTCAATTTCTTCGACACGGCGGAGGTCTACGGGCCCTACGAGAACGAGATCCTGCTCGGCAAGGCACTGAAGCCGGTGCGCGAGAAGGTGACGATCGCCACCAAATTCGGTTTCAAGATCCTGGAGGAAGGCACCGGCACCGATCGGATGGCGGGCGTCGACAGCCGCCCCGAACACGTCAAGGCCGTCGCCGAGGCGTCGCTGAAGCGGCTGGGCACCGATGTCATCGATCTCTACTACCAGCACCGCGTCGATCCGAACGTGCCGATCGAGGATACGGTCGGCGCCATGGCCGAGCTGGTGCGCGAGGGCAAGGTGCGCGCGCTCGGCCTTTCGGAAGCGAGTGCCGCCACCATCCGCCGGGCGCATGCCGTGCATCCGATCGCGGCCGTCCAGAGCGAGTATTCGTTGTGGAGCCGTGACCCCGAGGACGATGTGTTCGCCGTCTGCCGCGAACTCGGCATCGGCTTCGTTCCCTACAGCCCGCTCGGCCGTGGCCTGCTCACCGGCACGATCGCCAAGCCGGAAACGCTTGATGACGACGACTGGCGCCGTGGCCTGCCGCGCTTCCAGGCCGATGCCATGGAAGCCAATGCCAAAGTCGTGGCCACGCTGGAGAAGATGGCGGCTGAAAAAGGCGTCACCTCGGCGCAGCTGGCACTCGCCTGGGTGCTGCACCAGGGCGATTTCATTGTTCCGATCCCCGGCGCGCGGAAAATCCGCCATCTGGAGCAGAACACGGCGGCGGCTGATATCGAGCTGAGTGCTGCCGAGGTTGCGGCTATCGGCGATGCCCTGTCGCCCGACAAGGTCATGGGCAAGCGCTACACCGAGGAATTGCTGGCATTGGTGAATGGGTAGCCAAAGAGAGGAAACGGGCGGCGCTTATGTTGAGAGGTCTGCGCGAGGCGCCCCCCCTCTGCCCTGCCGGGCATCTCCCCCTCCAGGGGGGAGATGGGCTATCATCGGCGATTTCGCCAATTGTCGACGTTGTGGGAATGAGCGAAAGGCCGAAACTGCCAATCTCCCCCCACGTGGGGGAGATGTCCGGCAGGACAGAGAGGGGCGCCTCGCGCAGACATTCTTGATCTATGCGCCCCTACCACGGCACTACCGTGATCTCCGGCCAGTTCGCCTTGGCTCGTGCCCCCTTCACCTCATGCGTTTGCTGATTGTCCATCGCCCGGTTCGGCGTGATGCGGAACGAGAAGACGTCGTCGAGACCGAACGGCGCCACAAGTTCCAGTTGACCATCCGCGTCGTATCGCAGCCCGACCGCATGCGTCTTCGACGCAAAGAACCGGACCGACTCGCTCGAACTCGTGTAGCGCGGACAGCGCCGCCCGAACTTCTGCGGGTACCACAAATGCACCCGCGCCTGGTTGCGCACCTCGACCGGCAGGGGCAGCCCCTGGAAATGCTTCGCCGCCCGGCGGATGACGGCGTCTTCGGCCTCGTAGGACAGGTCGCTGTCGTCGAAATAGAACAGGTCGACATCCTTGATGCCATAACCCGACGGCTTCCCCGTCAGATGGTTCCAGACCGAGTTGTAAAGCACGCCGGAGACCACCAGCCAGTCGGGCAGAGCAAGGCGACGTGCCCGAGCCAGAGCGTCATGGAGCAAGGCGTCCTTCGACACGACATCGAGAAACGCAGCACGCTGTGTTTCGAACGGGAGCCCGGAATAGCGCAGATGGTCCATCGCCCTTTGGAGGGCGATTCGCCACGTTCCCGCAATCCCGGAAAGAGGCTATGCCCTGAGCACGCCTCCGGTCTGCTTGCCGACATTCTCGACGATGCGCTTGGCCAGAGCCTCGAAATCCTCGTCGGTCAGCGTCTTCTCGACCGGCTGGATCGACACTTCGATGGCGATGGACTTCTTGCCCTCGCCCAGTGACGCACCCTCGAAAACATCAAAGACCGAGACGCCGGTGACCAGCTTCTTGTCCGCGGCGAGCGCCGCGCGTACCAGCGTGCCGGCCTCGACCGCCTTGTCGACGACGAAGGCGAAGTCGCGCTTCACCGCCTGGAAGGCGGAGAGATCCAGCCTGGGCTTCGTTTTCGTCGGCTTTGCCTTGGGCTCGGGCACGGCATCGACATACACTTCGAAGCCGCAGAGCGGGCCGGAGACGTCGAGGCCCTCCAGCGTTTTGGGATGAAATTCACCGAACGTGCCGAGCACCGTCTTCGGTCCGAGCTTGATCGTTCCGGAGCGACCAGGATGGTACCAGGACGGGCTGCCGGCCTCGATCTGCAGCCGCTCGACCGGCGCGCCGCAGGCTTCCAGTGCGGCGATGGCATCAGCCTTGGCGTCGAACACGCCGACCGGACCGGAATTGCCAGCCCAGTTGCGGCCGGAACCGTCGAGCTTGGCGGTGCCGCGCCGCACGCCGGCGGCGACGCGCCGTTGCTGGTCGGCGACGTCGCCCTCATAGGTGCCGGAGACCTCGAACAACGCCACGTCGCCAATGCCCTTGTCGGCATTGCGCTGGGCGGCTGCGATCAGGCCGGGCAGCAGCGAGGGCCGCATGTCGGACATGTCGGCGGCGATCGGGTTGGCGAGCTTGAGCGACGCCTGCCCGCCGCCGAACAGTTCGGCGTGCCTGGCGGGGATGAACGACCAGGTGACCGCCTCCATCATGCCGCGCACGGCCAGCGCCCGCTTGGCCGCGCGAGTGCGGATCTGCAGCGTCGTCAGGATCTTGCCGTTGACCGCGTCATGCGCACCGAGCGGCTGCGAAGCGATGTTGTCGACGCCGTGGATGCGCATTACCTCCTCGACCAGGTCGGCCTTGCCGTCGACATCGGGGCGCCAGGACGGCACGGCGATATCGACGACATCGCCCGAGCCCTCAGGCTTGAAGCCGAGACGCGTGAGAATATCGAGGCTTTCCGCCGTCGGCACTTCTATGCCGGTCAGCCGCTTCACTTCCGACAGGGGGAAGGAGACGATCTTGGGCTGATGGCCGGCATAGCCGGCCACCTCGATTTCCGTCGGCGTGCCGCCGCAGAAATCGAGCACCAGCCGGGTCGCGAGCTCAACGCCCGGCACCATGAATTCGGGGTCGACCCCGCGCTCGAAACGATAGCGGGCATCGGTGATGATGCCGAGCGCACGCCCGGTGCGGGCCGTGGTGATCGGGTCCCAGAGTGCGGATTCGATCAGCACGTCGGTCGTGTTATCGTCGCAGCCGGAACGCTCGCCGCCCATGATGCCTGCGATCGATTCCACGCCATTGTCATCGGCGATGACGCACATCTCCGGCGTCAACGTGTATTCGCGCCCGTCGAGCGCCAGCACCTTTTCGCCGTCCCTGGCACGGCGCACGACGAGGTTGCCGGCGACCTTGCCGGCATCGAAGACATGCAGCGGCCGGCCACGATCGAAGGTGACGTAGTTGGTGATGTCGACCAGCGCGCTGATGGGCCTGAGACCAATGGCGATCAGCCGCTGCTGCAGCCATTTCGGCGACGGGCCGTTCTTGACGCCCTTGACCAGGTTGAGCGCGAAGCCGGGGCACAGTTCCGGCGCCTCGATCGTCACCTTGACCGGGCACATTCCATTGCCGACATGCGGCATGATGGCGCCGCCGACAAGGCGGCCGAGACCGCTCGCTGCCAGGTCCCGGGCGATGCCGTAGACGCTGGTGGCATCCGGTCGGTTGGGCGTCAGATTGATCTCGATGACCGGATCGTCGAGATGGGCATAAGCGGCGAAGCTGGTGCCGACCGGCGCATCCTCGGGCAGGTCGATGATGCCGTCGTGCTCGTCGGAAAGCTCCAGCTCGCGCTCGGAACACATCATGCCGTGGCTTTCGACGCCCCGGATTTTGCCGACCGTCAGCGTCACGTCGATGCCGGGCACATAAGTGCCGGGCGCAGCGAAGGCGCCGATCATGCCCGCGCGTGCATTGGGTGCGCCGCAGACGACCTGCACGGGCGGCTTGCCGTCGCCGGTGTCGACGGTCAGCACCCGCAGCCGGTCGGCGTCGGGATGCTGCACCGCCGTCAACACCCTGGCGATGACAAAGGGCTTCAGGCTCGCCTTGTCGTCGACATGCTCGACCTCGAGGCCGATCGAGGTCAGCCGCTCGACGATCTCATCGAGCGAAGCATCGGTCTCGAGGTGATCCTTGAGCCAGGAGAGGGTGAATTTCATGATGCTGTTCCGTAATGTATCGCAGCAGGAAGGGTCTTGGCTCTCACGCGCTCAAGCCTCCGAACAAGGTCGGCATGTCGAGCGGCCGGAAACCGTAATGCGACAGCCAGCGCACATCGGCATCGAAGAAGGCGCGCAGGTCCGGCATGCCGTATTTCAGCATGGCGATGCGGTCGATGCCCATGCCCCAGGCAAAGCCCTGGTACTCGTCCGGATCGAGCCCACCGGCCCTCAGCACGTTGGGGTGCACCATGCCGCAGCCGAGGATCTCCATCCAGTCGGAGCCTTCGCCGAAGCGCACCTCGCCGGGCCGCGAGCGGTCGCATTGGATATCGACCTCGAGGCTTGGCTCGGTGAACGGGAAGAAGGACGGCCGGAAGCGCATTTTGACCGACGGCACCTCGAAGAAGGCCTTGCAGAACTCTTCCAGCACCCATTTCATGTTGGCGACGTTGGCCGATTTGTCGATCACCAGCCCTTCGACCTGATGGAACATCGGCGAGTGGGTGGCGTCGGAATCCTGCCGATAGGTCTTGCCCGGAATGACGATGCGGATCGGCGGCTTCTGCTTCTCCATGGTGCGGATCTGCACCGGCGAGGTGTGGGTACGCAACAGCTTGCGCTCGCCCTTCTCGTCCGGCTGGAAGAAGAAGGTGTCGTGCATCTCGCGCGCCGGATGGCCTTCCGGGAAATTCAACGCGGTGAAATTGTAATAGTCGGTCTCGATGTCGGGGCCTTCGGCGATCGCGAAGCCGAGATCGCCGAAGATCGCCGCGATTTCGTCGATGACCTGGCTGATCGGATGGATGCGGCCGCGCTCGGCCGGCGACTGCCGCACCGGCAGTGTCACGTCGACCTTTTCGGCGGCGAGCCGCGCGGTGATGGCGATATCCCTGAGTTCCGCCTTGCGCGCGGTGAGCGCCTCGGTGACACGGTTCTTGAGGCCGTTGATGGCGGGGCCTTTGACCTGGCGCTCCTCGGCGCTCATCGAGCCGAGCGTCTTCAGCATTTCCGAGATCGATCCCTTCTTGCCCAGCGCCGCGACGCGCACGGCTTCTATCGCGGCCTCATCAGCAGCCGACGCTATGTCGGCGAGCAGCGAAGCTTCCAGGGTTTCAAGATTTCCAGCGGTGGCGTTCACGGCGAAACTCTCTCGATCGGGCAACCCACCATCACCGGGCGTGTCACCAATTTGGTTACATCAGGCATAAGAAAAACCCGCGCCAGCCGTGCCAGCGCGGGTTCCCCAAATCAGAATTTCGAATGCTTGGGAAGCGCTGGTCCTAGGCGACAGCGCTTTCAAAAGCGTTCGGGGTGGTGTTCTTGAGATACTCAAGAGCAACCTTGGCCTTGGCGACGAGCGCGGCGAAAGCCTGCGGCTCGTGGATGGCCATATCCGACAGAATCTTGCGATCGATCTCGATGCCAGCCTTGTTGAGGCCGTCGATGAAACGGCCATAGGTCAGGCCGTGCTCGTGGGTCGCGGCGTTGATGCGCTGGATCCACAGGGCGCGGAACGAGCGCTTGCGGTTCTTGCGGTCGCGGTAAGCGTATTGCAGCGACTTTTCCACCGCCTGCTTGGCGATGCGGATGGTGTTCTTGCGGCGGCCGTAGAAGCCTTTCGCGGCTTTCAGGACCTTCTTGTGCTTGGCGTGCGAGGTGACGCCTCTTTTTACGCGTGCCATGTCATGATCTCCTTAAAAGCAATTCCAGGAAAAGTGCCTTGCGGTTTTCCGTTCGGAATTGCGTAAAACAAATTCGTGTTCGGCCGAATGCTCAGAGGCCGTTCGGCAGAAAATTCTTGATGACCTTCTTGCCATCCGGTTCAGCCAGAACCATCGTGCCGCGGGCATTTCGAATGAACTTGTTGGAACGCTTGATCATGCCGTGACGCTTGCCGGCCGCAGCCGACAGGACTTTACCCGTACCGGTGATCTTGAACCGCTTCTTGGCGGCCGATTTGGTCTTCATCTTGGGCATTTTGCTACTCCGTTTCTATGAGGTCCCTGTCGTGCCTGCGGCACTTCACGCCTCTTGTTTTGTTCGCTTCGGGCCGACCAAAGCCCGAAAAGCAAATGAAACCGCCACGGCATGCCCTGCCGGGCGGTTTTCTTGGAACGGCGGTCCTATACGTCAAAGCAGGCGGCTGTGCAACACCCTCCGCACCACACCCCGCGCTCGGTCCTCGATCAGGGGAGCGTAAACAACACCGGCAGCATACCCGACTGCTGAGCGCCGTCGATCAGTTCGAAGGCTGGCAGCGCGATGAGGAACACCAGGCCGTCGAGAAGTGTGGTCAACAGCAGACGCGGCTTGAAGTTGCCGGTGTCGCCCTCCTGGTAGAGGGAAAGCTTCGGGAAAAAGCGCGGCACTCTTGCCAGATAGGCCTGATAGGGCGCGCCGAGCGCTTCTTTGAGGAATTTCTCCTCGCGCAGGATGACGATATGGAAGGCGCCTGCACACAGGACAGCGAACAGAATGATGCCGGAAAACGAGCCGATCTGCGCGCCGACGCCGGCCGCGGCCACGGTCGAGAACACATAGAGCGGGTTGCGGGTGATCGAATAGGGCCCGCCCGTCACAACTTCGGAAGATTTGCGCCCACCTATGTAGAGTGTTGACCAAAGGCGCCCGACGATGCCCAGGAAAATCAGCAGCACGCCGAACATCTCGATCGTTTCATGCATCGCCGTGTCGGGCGGGAAGGTCGATTGCCCGAACAGCAGGGCTGCGAAGAGCACCACCACGAGCACGGCAAGCACCAGCCTGCGGGTGCGCTGGTAGCTACCCAGCCCGTATTTGAGTTTTTTGTCCAAGGGAGGAATCCGATCGTCGAAGAGCTTTGCCGGCGATCGCAGCTTTGAGCCAAGAAATAAGGCGTCCCGCCGATCGCCGGGACGCCCTGTAGCACAATTCAGGCGGATTTAGAGCGCGATGTCCGAGCCTGACGTCATCGTGATCTAGCGCGGCGCCAGCACCATCATCATCTGGCGGCCTTCGAGCTTCGGCTCCGCTTCCACCTTGGCGATGGTAGCCACTTCCTCGCGCACCTTGTTCAGAAGCTGCATGCCGAGTTCCATATGCGCCATCTCGCGGCCGCGGAAGCGCAATGTCAGCTTGACCTTGTCGCCTTCCTCGAAGAAGCGGCGCACCGCCTTCATCTTGGTCTCATAGTCATGGCTGTCGATGTTGGGGCGCATCTTGATCTCCTTGATCTCGATGACCTTCTGGTTCTTGCGCGCCTCGGCCGCCTTCTTCTGGTTGGCGTATTTCAACTTGCCGAGATCGAGGATTTTTACGACGGGCGGCTGCGCGTTGGGCGATATCTCGACGAGATCGAGCCCTGCCTCTTCGGCGAGCAGCAATGCGTCGTTGATGGAAACATCGCCACGGTTCTGGCCTTCGGCGTCGATAAGCTGGACCCGGGGAACCCGGATGTCACGATTGGAGCGCGGCCCATCCTTGGTCGGCGCCGCTGCTTTGAAAGGTCTGCGAATGGTCGTGGTCTCCTTGGCCGTTTCGTTCTGGATTTGCAGGTCTTGATATGTGGACGCGCCAATGTGGGGAGCGCGCGGGCGGAGTCAATAGCACAGCATTGACAGAAAATCACCTGATCGCTGCCTGCACCAAACAAAGAAAGATCGCGAGCACTTTTCGCCACGCCACAGGCTGTGTCACAAGACCCTGCGCCGAACGACGGCGCGAGGAAAAAAGCCATGACTGCCCCTGTCTTTCTGGATGTCGACGGATCGAGCATCGCGGTGCGCCATATCGCGGGCGCGACGCCTGGCGTCGTCTGGCTCGGCGGCTACAAGTCGGACATGCTGGGCACGAAGGCTGAAACGCTATCGGATTGGGCGGCAAAAGAAGGCCGCGCCTTCCTGCGTCATGACTATTCCGGACACGGCGAATCCGGCGGCGCCTTTGCCGACGGCACGATCTCGAAATGGCTTTCGCAAAGCCTGGCCGTGTTCCGGCATTTCGCCAGCGGCAGCCAGATCCTGGTCGGCTCGTCGATGGGCGCCTGGATCGCGCTGCGCATGGTGCAGGAATTGCGCAAGGCAGGCGACGCAAGCGTCGTCGGCCTGGTGCTTCTGGCGCCGGCGCCGGATTTTACCGCGGAACTGGTCGAACCGGTGCTGACCAAGGCGCAGAAGCGCGACCTTGCCAAAAAAGGCTTCTTCGAGGAGCCGTCGGACTATTCCACCGAGCCTTACATCTACACGCGCGCCCTGATCGAGGATGGGCGCGACAACCTGGTCATGACCGGCCCGCTCGACACGCATTGCCCCGTCCACATCGTGCAGGGGCTGGCCGATCGGGACGTACCGTCGAGCCATGCGCTGAAGCTGGTCAGCCTGCTGCCGGCCGACGATGTGACGCTGTCGCTGATCCCCGACGGCGACCACCGGCTGTCGCGGCCGCAGGATCTCGACATGCTGGTGCGGGCGGTCGGCGACATGGCCGGGCGGGGCAGGTGACGATGCGCCTTTCCATCCCGGTCTCAGCTTTTGTCGCGGCCATCGTCGGTTTCGGCGGCACGCTGGCCATCGTCATTGCCGCCGCCCACGCGGTCGGCGCGACGCAAATTCAGACGGCGAGCTGGGTGACCACCATCTGCCTGGCCATGGCGGTCGAAAGCCTGTGGCTGTCCTGGCGAACGAAGATGCCCGTCATCACCGCCTGGTCGACGCCGGGCCTGGCGCTGATGGCGGCGTCGAGCGGCTTTTCGATCGGCGAGGCCGTCGCCGCCTTCATCGTTACCGCCATTCTTTTGGTCGCCACCGGGCTGTTTCGGCCGTTGACGAAACTGATCTCGGGGATACCGCCCTCGGTCGCTTCAGGAATGCTGGCCGGCATTGTCGTCACCTTCGCCCTCAACGCGGTCAAGACTGTTCCCGTCGACCCCTGGCTGATCCTGCCGTTGATCGCTGCCTTCTTCGTCATCCGCCTGTTCAATCCGGCGCTGTCGGTGCTGGCAGTGCTGGTCGGCGGCGGGCTCGCCGCGTTTCTCACCGGCCGCGTCGGCGGTTTGCCCACTCCTGAACTGTCGACGCTCACTGTGATTGCGCCTGTGTTCACCGCCAAGGCGATAATCGGCCTGGCAGTGCCGCTCTACCTGGTCACCATGGCTTCGCAGAACCTGTCGGGCCTCGCCGTGCTGCGCGCCGCCGGCTACCTTCCGGAACCCGGTCCGCTGATCGGCATCACCGGCCTGTTTTCGCTGCTTTCGGCGCCGTTCGGCGGTTCGACCACCAATCTGGCGGCAATTTCGGCGGCTATCTGCACCGGGCCCGATGTTCATCCCGATCCCGCCGAGCGCTGGAAGACCGGGCCGTTCTATGCGCTTGCCTACCTGATCTTCGCGATTTTCGGCGCTTCTCTGGTGGCGATCTTCGCCGTCCTGCCGCAGAGCCTGATCGTGCTGGTTGCGGGTCTTGCGCTGATGGCCTCGCTGGCCAACGCGCTGGCGATCGCGCTCAAGGACGAAAGCGAGCGCATGGCCGCCACCGTCACTTTCGTCGTCACCGCTTCGGGGCTGACCTTGTTCGGCGTCGGCGCCGCCTTCTGGGGACTGATTGCTGGGCTGGTCGTGCTTTTCCTCGATATGCTCAAAAAGCGATAATCATTTCAGCAGCTTGTCCGGTTTTAGCCGACATTGTCTTGAATCGCCGTTTTTGCCTTCCCATTTCGATTCCACGCAGCCGGTCCTGGCTGTCTCCAACCGAAGGAATGGGAGAAAATGAACACATCTGCATTGATCCGCCCGGCCTGGACGCCGGCAACCATCGCGTTGATGGTGATCGGCTTCATGGTGTTCTGGCCGCTCGGCTTCGCCATGCTCGCCTACATCATCTGGGGCGACCGGCTCGAGGGCTTCAAGCGTGACGTCAACCGCGCGACCGACGGCATCTTCGCCGGCTGCCGCCGCGGTTCCGACAAAGCCGCGCGCTGGGGCCACGGCTCCGCCCGCACCGGCAACGTCGCGTTCGACGACTGGCGCGAAAAGGAGCTTGAGCGCCTGGCAGAGGAACGCCGCAAGCTCGACGAGATGCTGGCCGAGTTCGACGACTACGCCCGCGAATTGCGTCGCGCCAAGGATCAGGACGAGTTCGATCGCTTCATGGCCAACCGCAACAAGTCGACCGCGCCGGCGAAATCCGACCCAAGCACCGGCACGGCCCCCACCAAGCGCGGCAAGGGCTCGAACCTGCTTGACGACTAAAGCCCGGCGCATGCCTCCGAAAACCGGAACCGATTTTCGGCAAGGGTCACGCGCCACTTTTAAGTGCTACACTGTCGCTTGTGCGTCCCACAGGACGCGTGGCGCGGTAGGGCAGACCTGATTGTAAAAAAAACGGCGCCGCGCGAGCGGCGCCGTTGCTTTTTTGTTCTATTCGTTTTTCTCGAATCGCGTATCGTCCGGCCATGACCCTCGGATTCTTCCGCAATCTGACGAAGCCCAAGCCTGTCGTGGAGCGCGAATATTGCGTCGCCGGCCGCACGCTGCCGCTCAAGATCGTGGAGAGCGACAGGGCGCGCCGTCTGACGTTGCGCATCGATTCCGGCGGCCAGGGCCTGCGTATCACCGTGCCGCCGGGCCTGCGCCGCGGCGAGGTGGAGCGGTTCCTCGACCGTCATCAGGACTGGCTGGAGCAGCGGCTGGCCAAGGTGCCGACGCGGCCGCAGGTACGGCCGGGCATCAAGATACCCATACGCGGCGTGCCGCACCGCATCGTGCATGAACCGTCAAGGCGCGGCACCGTCACCGTGTCGCGCGACGAACGCGGTCCGCTGCTGATCGTGCATGGCGAGCGCATCCACCTGCCGCGCCGCATCGCCGATTTTTTGAAGCGCGAGGCCAAGAAGGAGATCGAGAAGCTGGTGGCCAGGCACACCGAGGCGCTTGGCAAGCGCGCCAAGGCGATCCGCTACAAGGACACGTCCAGCCGCTGGGGCTCGTGCACTTCCGAAGGCAATTTGTCCTTTTCCTGGCGCATCATGATGGCGCCGCCGCCCGTCATCAACTACCTCGTCGCGCATGAAGTGGCGCATCTGAAAGAGATGAACCACGGACCGAAATTCTGGAAATTGTGCGAAAAGCTCTGCCCCGACACCGATCGCTGCAAGGACTGGCTGAAGCGCAATGGCGGCGCCCTGCAGGCGATTGTGTTTGAATAGAATAACGCGGCCGCTTAGAGGCGGCGTGAATCAAATGGTAGGTAGCGTTCCTTCGCGGTCCCCTCTGCCCCGCCGGCATCTACCAGGGCGCAAATCGCTCAATCGTCATTCGCCGCATTCAGCTCCTCCGGCCGCAGCCCCTCTTCGGCGTGATGCGGCCAGGGCAAAAAATTCCGGTCGAATGCGTCGCCGCCGAAATAGTCGAGCGCCCGATGCGCCTCGGCGCCGTTGAAGGCGGCCTTGTCCATCAGATGCGCAATCACTTCGCGCGCCTGCGCGATCTTCTGCTTGAGTTCGGCAACGGTTCTGTCGGCCATGATGTTCTCCCGCCTTGCATGCTTCCCATGGATAGGTAGCGCCGTTGGCCTTGCCGGCAAACAGCATGCTTTTTCTCGACTCTGCCTCGATTTCATGCCAATTCCCGCGCCATGGCACTCGACATCAAGATCTGCGGCTTGAAGACCGACCAGGCAATGGCCGCGGCGCTGGCCGGCGGCGCCAGCAATGTCGGCTTCATTTTCTTTGCCAAGAGCCCGCGTTACGTCGAACCCGCCGAAGCCGGGCGGCTGCGCGAAGCCGCCCGCGGCAAGGCTTTGGCGGTTGCCGTTACCGTCGACGCCAATGATGCCTTCCTGGACGAGATCATCGACCGCATGCGCCCGGACATGCTGCAGCTCCATGGTTCGGAAACGCCAGAGCGCGTGGCCGAACTGAAAGCCCGCTATGGCCTGCCGGTCATGAAGGCGCTGCCGCTCAGCGAAGCCGCCGATCTCGAGCGTATCAAACCGTTTGTCGGGGTCGCGGACCGGTTCCTGTTCGACGCCAAGCCGCCGAAGGGGTCCGAACTGCCGGGCGGCAATGGCGTTGCGTTCGACTGGCGCATCCTGGCCGGCCTTGACGCCGGGCTCGATTACATGCTTTCCGGTGGGCTCAACGCCGCCAATATCGGCGATGCCCTTCGGCTTGCCAGCCCGCCCGGAATTGATATTTCCTCCGGCGTGGAAAGCGCGCCGGGCGTCAAGGATCCGGCGCTGATCGAGCAGTTTTTCCGGGCCGTCAAGGCAGCGCGAGACGACCGCGCCGCCTGACCGGCTCAAACCCGAGCATGTCCCGGAAAAGTGGAAACCGGTTTTCGACAGGACATGCTTAAGAAAATCGAGATGCCAGGAGATCGGCGATGAACAAGCCGGCGACACCCAATTCCTTCCGCACGGGACCCGACGAACAGGGCATGTTCGGCATTTTCGGCGGTCGTTTCGTTGCCGAAACGCTGATGCCGCTGATCCTCGACCTCGAACGGCACTGGAACGAGGTCAAGAACGATCCAGATTTCAGGGCTGAGCTCACCGATCTTTCGACCCATTATGCTGGACGGCCCTCGAAGCTTTATTTCGCCGAGGGCCTGACGAAACATCTTCGTGAGGTTTCCTCGGCAAAGGGCCTCGGGGGCGGCGCAAAGGTTTATTTCAAGCGCGAGGACCTGAACCATACCGGTTCGCACAAGATCAACAATTGCCTCGGCCAGATCCTGCTGGCCAAGCGCATGGGCAAGACGCGCATCATCGCCGAGACCGGAGCCGGCCAGCACGGCGTGGCGTCGGCCACCGTCGCTGCCCGTTTCGGCTTTCCCTGCGTCGTCTATATGGGTGCCACCGACGTTGCCCGCCAAAGCCCCAACGTGTTCCGCATGAAGCTGCTCGGCGCCGAAGTGCGGCCGGTGACCGCCGGCCACGGCACGCTGAAGGACGCCATGAACGAAGCCCTTCGTGACTGGGTGACCAATGTCGAGGACACTTATTACCTGATCGGCACTGCGGCCGGCCCGCACCCCTATCCGGAGCTGGTGCGGGACTTCCAGTCGGTGATCGGTTCGGAGGCGCGCGCGCAGATCCTCGAGCAGGAGGGCCGGCTGCCCGACACCATCATTGCCGCCGTCGGCGGCGGTTCCAACGCTATCGGCCTGTTCCATCCGTTCCTCGACGACAAGGATGTCCGCATCATCGGCATCGAGGCTGGCGGGCGTGGCCTCGACGGCGTCGAACACTGCGCCTCGATGAATGCCGGCGCGCCGGGCGTGCTGCACGGCAACCGCACCTATCTCCTGCAAAATGCCGACGGCCAGATCATGGACGGCCATTCGATCTCGGCCGGCCTGGATTATCCCGGCGTCGGGCCCGAGCATTCCTGGCTGCGCGATTCTGGCCGCGTCGAATACGTGCCGATCCTCGACGACGAGGCGCTGGAGGCCTTCAAGCTGACCACGCGCGTCGAAGGCATCATCCCGGCGCTCGAATCGGCGCACGCCATCGCCCATGCGGTGAAGATCGTGCCCGCCATGGACAAGGACCAGATCGTCATCGTCAACCTGTCCGGCCGCGGCGACAAGGACGTGCATACGGTGGCTTCGATGCTGGGCATGGAGATCTAGGCCCGTTGGACAGTTCGACTTGGGAGTTGATTATGAGCAAAATTCGTCCAAAGGGCCAGACATGACCACCCGCATCGACCGCCGCATGGCGAAGCTCAGGAACGAAGGCCGCCCAGCGCTCGTCACCTATTTCATGGGCGGCGACCCGGACTATCAGACGTCGCTGTCGATCATGAAGGCGCTGCCAACGGCCGGCGCGGACATTATCGAACTCGGTATGCCGTTCTCCGATCCGATGGCCGATGGCCCGGCGATCCAGGCCGCGGGCTTGCGGGCGCTGAAAGGCGGCCAGACGCTGGTCAAGACGCTGAAGATGGCGGCTGACTTCCGCACCGGCGACAATGAGACGCCGATCGTCCTGATGGGCTACTACAACCCGATCTACATCTACGGCGTCGACCGCTTTCTCAAGGACGCATTAGCCAGCGGCATCGACGGGCTGATCGTTGTCGACCTGCCGCCTGAGATGGACGAGGAGCTGTGCATCCCGGCGCTGAAAGCCGGCATCAACTTCATCCGGCTGGCAACGCCGACCACCGACGACAAGCGCCTGCCCAAGGTGCTGCAGAACACGTCCGGCTTCGTCTATTACGTGTCCATGACCGGCATCACCGGTTCCGCGCTGGCCGACACCGGCAAGGTGGCTGCGGCGGTCAAGCGCATCAAGGGCCATACCGATCTGCCGGTCTGCGTCGGCTTCGGCGTCAAGACCGCCGAACAGGCGCGCGTCATCGGCGCCAATGCCGACGGTGTCGTCGTGGGCACCGCGATCGTCAATGCGGTCGCCAATGTGCTGGGGCCGAAGGGCGAAAAGACCGCCGACCCGGCCGAGGCCGTCGCCACGCTGGTCAGCGGCCTTGCACAGGGCGTGCGCTCGGCCCGCCTTGCTGCCGCCGAATAGTTTTCCTACCTCAGGTCTTGTGCACGTCGCCATCCCGGGCGGCATGCCCTGGATCGGTTTGCCGTTTCACGGAAACGCCGAACCGCTCTATCTTTTTGTTTTACCGCAATTCCGGACGGAAAACCGGTTCACACTTTTCCTGGAATTGCTCTAACTCTTCGTCAGGACAGGAGCCGAAGCGATGAACTGGATCACCAACTACGTTCGCCCGAAGATCAATTCGATGCTCGGCCGGCGCACCGACATGCCCGAGAACCTGTGGATCAAGGATCCCGAGACCGGGGAGATGGTGTTCCACAAGGATCTGGAATCCAACCAGTTCGTCATCCCGTCTTCGGGCCATCACATGAAGATCTCGGCCAAGGAGCGGCTGAAATACTTCCTCGACGACGGCAAATATGAGCAGCTCGAAAATCCCAAGGTCATGTTGGACCCGCTGAAGTTCCGTGACGAGAAGCGCTACACCGACCGGTTGAAGGACGCCAAGGCCAAGACCGGCCTGGAAGATGCCATCGTCAACGCGCTGGGCACCGTGGAAGGCCTGCCGGTGGTGGTGACGGTGCAGGATTTCGCCTTCATGGGCGGTTCGCTCGGCATGGCCGCGGGCGACGCCATCGTTCATGCCTTCGAGGTGGCCGTGCAGCGCAAGCGGCCGCTGATCCTGTTTGCCGCTTCCGGCGGCGCGCGCATGCAGGAAGGCATCCTGTCGCTGATGCAATTGCCGCGCACCACGGTCGGCGTCGACCGGCTGAAGGAGGCCGGCCTTCCCTACATCGTCGTGCTGACCAATCCGACCACCGGCGGCGTCACTGCCTCCTACGCCATGCTGGGCGACGTGCACATCGCCGAGCCAGGCGCGCTGATCGGCTTCGCCGGACCGCGCGTCATCGAGCAGACCATCCGGGAAAAACTGCCGGACGGCTTCCAGCGCTCCGAATATCTGATGGAGCACGGCATGGTCGACATGGTGGTGTCGCGACTGGAGATGCGCCAGACCATCGCGCGGCTCTTGAAGATGCTGCTCAAGATGCCGGAAGAGCACAAGCCCCTGGAACCGGAAATCCTGCCGCCGGCGGTGGTCGCCACGGAAGCACGGCCGCAGGCCTGACGCGACACTCTTTGCCGCGAACCGCGATTGCGCGCGATCCATCGCGCGCTTAGGACTCTTACATGACCACGCTTGCCGCCGACCGTGAAATCGACGCGCTGATGGCGCTTCACCCGAAAGGCTTCGACCTTTCGCTCGACCGCATTTCACGGCTGCTGGAGCGCCTGGGCAATCCTCAGGACTTGCTGCCGCCGGTGATCCATATCGCCGGCACCAACGGCAAGGGCTCCTGCGCCGCCTTCTCGCGGGCGCTTCTGGAAGCGTCCGGCCGGCTCGTGCACGTGCACACCTCGCCGCATCTGGTCAGCTGGCACGAGCGCTACCGGCTGGCGGCTGATGGCGGCGGCAGGCTGGTCGAGGACGATATCTTCGCC
Source organism: Mesorhizobium sp. CA13 (assembly GCF_020165235.1). Taxonomy (NCBI): domain Bacteria; kingdom Pseudomonadati; phylum Pseudomonadota; class Alphaproteobacteria; order Hyphomicrobiales; family Phyllobacteriaceae; genus Mesorhizobium; species Mesorhizobium sp. CA13. Next base: position 32,678 of record NZ_JAIUHS010000009.1, read on the forward strand.
GAGGCTATCGCCCGCGTCGCCAAGGCCAATGGCGGCGAGAAGATCACCGTTTTCGAGATCCTCACCGCCGTCACCTTCATCCTGTTTTCGGAGCATCCGGCCGACGCCGCCATCATCGAGGTCGGGCTCGGCGGCCGCTTCGACGCCACCAATGTCATCGCCAGGCCGGCTGTCTCGGTGATCATGCCGGTGTCGATGGACCACGAAGCCTATCTCGGCGACCGCGTCGAACTGATCGCCGCCGAGAAGGCCGGCATCATCAAGCCCGGCTGCCCGGTGGTCATCGGGGCGCAGGAAACCGAGGCGGCGCAGCAGGTGCTGATCGAAACCGCCGAGCGGCTCGGCTGCCCGACCCTGGTCTATGGACAGGATTTCCTCGCCTTCGAGGAGAACGGCCGCATGGTCTATCAGGACGATGACGGCTTGATGGATCTGCCGCCGCCGCGGCTGCCCGGGCGCCACCAGTTCGCCAATGCCGCCGCCGCGATCGCTGCCGTCAAGGCAGCCGGCTTCGAGATCAGCCACCGTGCCGCCGAGAAGGCGATGACCACTGTCGCCTGGCCGGGGCGGATGCAGAAGCTGTCGCAAGGCAGGCTGACGGAACTGGCGCCCAAGGGCGCCGACATCTGGCTCGACGGCGGCCACAATCCGGGCGCCGGCGTGGTCGTCGCCGAGGCGCTCGCCGAACAGGAAGAGAAGAACCCCAGGCCGCTTTTTCTCATCTCCGGCATGATCAACACCAAGGACCAGAGCGGCTATTTCCGCGCCTTCAATGGCCTCGCCCGGCACGTCTATACGGTGCCGGTGAGCCTAAGCGACGCCAGCGTGCCGAACGACGAACTGGCGGCCCGCGCCACGGAGGCCGGGCTGACGGCCGAGCCGGTGAGTTCCGTCGCCAGCGCGCTGATGTTGCTGCGCGACACCTGGGACGGCCCGCCGCCGCGCATCCTGATCGGCGGGTCGCTCTATCTGGCTGGAGCGGTGTTGGCGGAGAACGGCACGCCGCCGACGTGACATACCGATAATCAGAAATCTATCCTACCCGGCGCCTAAAGCGATCTCGGCTCGCGTGCCTTTGCGCTACGGACTGAGAGCTGGGGTTCGGCCATTTCAAACTCCTTGTTGAAAAGACACGTATCCCGGCTTGTATCTGCCATCAAGATGGCAATTGATGGCTCGTCACTCGCCATGAATCTCCGCTGCCGTATTCGAGGCGAACGCCGCTATTTCAGCTCGATCTCGATGAAGGCATATTCGCCTTCATTGGCGCTGATGACGTCGTGCTCGACGCCTTCCCTGCGGAAATAGGGCGCGCCTTTCTTCATTTCGGCGAAGGATTCGCCGTCCTTGGTCAGAAGCTTCACCTTGCCGTCCATCAACGGCACGACCACATAGTCGTGGCCATGGCGATGCCAGCCGGTGTTGTCGCCCGGCTGAAAGCGGTATTCCGTGACAATAACGCGCTCATTGTCGATGAAGACGGTGGCCTTGGCGGATCCGGTCATTTTTTCTCTCCCTGCTTCTGCTGTCAGCAGAAAACATGGAGGCTCCGCATGTCAGGGCCAGAACGGGCGACCGATGACGCCAACAAAAAGCCCGGCGCGATTGGCCGGGCTTGATATCGGGAATTTCGAATGGATCAGGCGAGATTACCGTTGATCCAGTGCGACAGCGCGGTCTTGGGCGCGGCGCCAACCTTCACATCGGCTCTTTCGCCGCCCTTGAAGATCATCAGCGTCGGGATCGAGCGCACGCCGAATTCCGCTGCGAGTTCGGGATTCTCGTCGATGTTGAGCTTGGCGATCTTCACCTTGCTGCCGAGTTCATTGGCGATGTCTTCCAGCGCCGGCGCGATCATCTTGCAGGGACCGCACCATTCCGCCCAGAAATCCACCACGACCGGCTCCTTGGCGTCGAGCACAGCGGTCTGGAAATTGTTCTTGTCGACCTTGACGGTAGCCATGCGGAAATCCTTTCGAAATTTTTTCGTCGCACCAAATGTGGTGGTTGCCGCGCCCTTCTTCAAGCAGTTCTTGTGTCACGCTCGCGTGAGTCGGGCAAGTGCGTCATCCATGGCCCGAGCCGGCAGCTCGATCAGCCGTGGCGCCTCCGTGAACAGCAAGGCCGCCGTGACTTCGCGGCCGGGATAGAGCGGCCGCAGCAGGGCGCGATAGAGCGCGAGCTGCAGCAGATAGGCGGGCGGAACCTCTCCCAGCGAAGCGGGCGCCGGCCGGTTGGTCTTGTAGTCGACGATGGATACGCGGTCCGGCGTCACCGCCAACCTGTCGATCTTGCCGGAAATCGAGCGTTTCGTGCCCCTGACGTCGAGGCTGCCCATGACCGCCACTTCGGCGCGCGAAGAGGGCCCGAAAAGCGGCGCGAAGCGCTGATCGGCAAGGATCGCCATCACCGAGGCGACGGCCTTTTCGCGCTCGCCGGCCGGCCATTGCGCGCCGGCGCGGGCGAGATAAATTTCGGCCGCGCCCTGGCGTTCGTCCTGCGCCACGCCGGGCAGCATCTGCAGCAGCTTGTGCAGGGCCAGGCCTCGCATGACGGCGAAGCCGGGTTCGGCGCCGCCATCCAGCACCGGCGAGCCGGTGTCGATGACGCTTTCCTTGCCCTCGTCGATCAGGGCCGAGGCTCCGGATGGCGACAGCGGGCGCGGCAGGTCCTCGTATGGCGGCAGCGACCTGAACAAGATTTCGGGCGGCGGCCCGAAGTCCCGCGTCTGCCTGGCCTCGCTTTCGGCGACCGGCGCAAAGGGCGGCAGCCCGGTCACCTGGAAGCGATGCACTGAAACGCCGCCGGCCGGGTGCGGATACTCGGTGCTCTCCGGCGCCCCGACCAGGGCACGGCTGACGAGCGAATGCCAGGTGCCTGTGTTCGGCGCGCGCTTGCCGTGATAGCCGCAGACGATCAGCCTGTCCTCGGCCCGGGTCATGCCGACATAGAGCAGCCGCCGGTACTCGTCATCGGCGAGATCGCGCGCCCTGGCCGCGGCAGCCTTCGAAATGCCGTTGGCGACGTCGCTGGCCGAGCGCCAGAGAAAGCCCTTACCGCTCCAGTTCAGCCCCGAACCCTCGAACGGCATCAGGCGCGGCAGATGCTGATCGCTGAACGGAGCCGAACCGCCATCGACCAGGAAGACGACAGGCGCTTCGAGCCCCTTGGCTGCATGCACGGTCATGACGCGGACCTCGTCGCGGGTCTGGTCCATCTCGCGCTTGATTTCGGGGCCGGCGCTCTCCAGCGTCGACAGGAAGGCTTCCAGCCCGGGCAGGCCGGTCCGCTCCTCGGCAAGGCAGAAACTCAGGAATTCGTCGAGAATGTCGCCCGCTTCCGGCCCGAGCCGTGCGATCATCTTCCTGCGCACGCCACCGTGCGCCAGCATGCCGGCATAGAATTCGAACACCGGCTTGAAGGCGGCCTCGTTGGCCCAGATGTCGAGTTGAGTGGCGACCGCCGCGAGCGCTACGCTTCGGCTGGCATGCTGGCGCAGGGATGCGGCCAGCGACAGGCCGGACGGTCTTTGCGCGGCCAGTGTGAAAAGCGCCTCTTCCGACAGATCGAAGATCGGGCTCCGCAGCACGGCGGCGAGCGACAGATCGTCCTGCGGCTGGATCAGGAAATGGCCGAGCGCGATCAGGTCCTTGACCGCGATGTGGCCGGGCAGGCTCAAGCGGTCGGCGCCGGCCACCGGAATGTCGCGACGCTTCAAGGCACGCGTCAGGGCATGGACGAAGCGATCGCGCTTGCGCACCAGCACCAGCACGTCGCCGGGGCGCAGCCTCTTGCCGCGGCCTTCGATGACCTCACCATTGCCGATCCAGCCGGCAATGGTGGCGGCGACGTTTTCGGCAACCCGAACCGCCGGCGCGCGGGCATGGTCGACTGCCTGCGTCCAGTCGTCCGGCTCGTCGACGACATCGGCGCCGATGGATGGCCAGACCTCGACATAGCCCGGCGCATCGGTGCGTATCGCCTTGTGGCTCAGCGGGTCGCGGTCATGGCTGATGCCGCGCCGCACGACCGGATCGGCGAAGACACGGTCGACGGCGGCCAGAACATCGTCGGTCGAGCGGAACGACCAGGTGAGCTTCAGGTCGGCGAAGGGCGCATCGGCGTCGCGCACCTTGGCCGCAAACAGGAGCCTGCTGTCGGCGAAGGAATCCGGTGCCGCGCCCTGGAAGGAATAGATCGACTGTTTTTCGTCGCCGACGGCGAAGATCGTCCGATGCGCGTTGTCGCGGGCGCCGATGCCGGCGAAGAATTCCTCGGCCAGCCGCTTCACCACCTCCCATTGGTCGGGGCTGGTGTCCTGCGCCTCGTCGAGCAGGATGTGGTCGATGCCCTGGTCGAGCTTGTATTGCACCCACGGGCCGGCATCGGGCCTGGCCAGGAGACTGACGGTGCGGGTGATCAGGTCGTTGAAGTCGAGGAACCCGCGGCCACGCTTCAGCTGCTCGTAGCGGGCGATCAGCCAGTCGGCCAGCGTCAGCGCGGCGCCCGTGCCCTCCAGCATCCGGAACAGGGCGAGCCGGTCGACCGTCTCGACGATTGCGGCGGTCGCCGAGAGATAGCGATCCGCCAGGTCCGGCAGCCGGTCGAGCAGCGCCTTTTTGAAGGCCTTGGCTGGATCGTAGACGTCGCCGTCGGCCTTCAGGAAAGCCCGCGAAAGCAGTTGCAGGCGGCGCACGGGGTCGGTTTCCGCGAAAGCCAGGCGCGCATGAGGCAAGATGTTGTTGAGCACCGTCCTGGCGTCGGCGGTTTCCGCCGCCTGGGCGAAGCCGGCAAAATAATCCGGCAGGAAGCCGGGCAGAGGCCAGAGAGAGGCCGCTATGCCTTCGGCGGTCTGGCCGGGGCGGAAATGGAATTCGTCGAACAGCGTCTGGAAGTTCGGGCCGCCTCGATCGATTTCGCCGATGAAGGCGCCCAGTTCGTCGCGCTTGCGGACGATCTCGGCGAGCAGGGCGTCGAGCCCGGCCTCGCCACCGCGCTCGAGCACGGCGGCGAAGGCATCGGCGAGGTCCGGCCGATCCGCCGCACTGCCCGAAATCATCTCACGGCGCGCGGCGGCGAACAACGAGGCCTCCATCTGCGGGTCGAGCATTTCGAAATGCGCGGGGATGTTGGCTTCCAGCGGGAACTGGTGCAGCACCGATTCGCAGAAGGCATGGATGGTCTGGATCTTCAGCCCGCCGGGCGTTTCCAGCGCTTCGGCAAACAGGCGGCGGGCGCGGCGCATGGTTTCGCGGTCGGGCCGGCGGCCATCGAGCGCCTCGACCCTCACCGCCAGTTCGGCATCGCCGAGCGCGGTCCATTCCGACAGGGTCGAGAACACCCGGTTCGACATGTTGGCGGCGGCGGCACGCGTATAGGTCAGGCACAGTATCTTCGACGGATCGGTGCCGCGAAGCAGGAGCCGGATGACGCGCTGGGCCAGCACATGGGTCTTGCCGGACCCGGCATTGGCCGACACCCAGGCGGAATTCCTCGGATCCGAGGCGCTGGCCTGCCTGGAGGCGGTTTCGCCGGGGATGGGGTAGGCTTTCTTCATGCCTCCCCTCCCTCCTCATCCGCATCGCCGCCCGCCGACCATTCGAGCACGCGGGCGAGATGGTCGTAGTCGCCGTCGGTCTCGCCTTCGCGGAACGGCAGTGCCCGCGACAGATAGCCGGCCGCCGGATCGGCATAGTGGACGAGCAATTTCTCCAGCCGCGCCCAGGCCTCCTCGGCGAGGTCCGTGGCGGTGCGTGGCTGCCGGTTGTATTCGAGGATCGATTCCTCGAAAACTTCGCCATTCGGCTTCAGCCTGACGAAGGCCAATTGCGAGGGCTCGCGCGCGCCGAGTTCCTGGAAAGCGCCGCGCCTGAGCAACGCGCCCTCCAGCGCCAGTTGCGGCGCCAGCAGCGTGTGCGCCTGCGCCTTGGAAGGCGAAGAGCCGGTCTTGTAGTCCAATATGTCGGCCATGCCGCCATGGAGAAGATCGACCCGGTCGGCATAGCCCGACAGGGTGATGCCGGATTGGCCGACCATGGTCTTGCCCGCTCGCGCCTCGGCGTGGCGCCGGGCCACGGCCCCAGCGCGGCCGCGTTCCCATTCGATGATGCTGGCGGCGAGCTTTTCGAAACGCGGCCACCACACCGCCTCGACATCGGCGGGAAGTGCTGCCTCGGCAAAGCAGGTCCGGCCGGCGGCGAGCAGGCCGGCCAGCGCATCGGGAGCACGCGGATCGGCCACGCTGCCCGAGAACAGATGCAGGATGGCATGGAACAGCGTGCCGCGCTCGGCCGCACCCGGGTCGCGGATGACCGGGTCGAGCGGCAGCAGGCCGAGGATGCGCCTGGCATAGATGGCGTAGGGATCGCGACGCAGCGTCTCGATCTCGGTGACCGAGAAATGGGTTGGACGCAGCGCGACCGGCGGCTTCGGCTGCGGGCGCGGCGCGAAGTCCCGCCGCGGGCTGGTATCGAGCGCGCGCGCCCAGGCGATGAGTTCCTCGCCACGTTCGGTAAGCCTGGCTGCCTGGTCCTTCCCGATATAAGTGAGAATGCGCTGCAGCCAGCGCGAGGGCACGGCGGGCGCGTCGCCGGCGCGTGCGGAGCGCGACAGCACCACCTTCGCCGCCCCCATGGCCATCTGGAAATCATGCGCGGCAAGGCCAATGCGCCGTTCGGGCGGCTCCAGGTCGATGCCGGTCTTCATCAGCCGCGACATGAAGCGGTCGCTTTCGGGTTTGCGCGGCCACACACCTTCGTTCATGCCGCCGATGACCAGCGTGTCGACATTCTGCAAGCGGGCTTCCAGGGCCCCCCAGATGGCAATGTTCCTGTCTGTGCCTTGCGCCGGCTTGACCGTCTCGGGCGCGATCAGCGCCGCCATGACGTCTGGCCATTCGTCGGCGGCAAACGACAGCGACACCGACGCCGCGACCAGTCTACGCAACAGGTCGGCCAGTTTCTCGCCGGCATCGCCGGCATAGAGTGCGCCAAGCCCGCCATCGGCCGCACGGCCGAGATTTTCCAGCACCACGACGCTGGACCCGACGAGCGCCACAAGACCGGCGTCGGCTTGACCCCGAAAGGCGGCAAGCGGCGCCACGGCTTCCATCAGCCGCCGCAGCAGATCGCGCGCGTCCTCGATAGCGCGCACGGTCAGCCGGGCAAACCAGAAAGGCCGCCTGCTGTCGCCGCCGAGGTCAACCAGGCGGGCTTCGAACAGGTCGGGCAGCGATGCGATGTCGGGACGGCCGGTGCCGCCGCGCAACGCCACCAGCTCGATCAATTCCGCCGCGTGGCGAACGCTCGTCCGAGCCAGGCCAAGGGCAAGCAGGGGATGCTTGAGCAGCGACAGCAGGCCGACCGGGTCACCGGGACGGAACACCGCCTGCAACGCCAGCCCCAGCAGGCCGGCGGCGGGCGTGTTGGAAAGCGGCACACCGCCGGAATCGTCGGCGACGACGCCGAAGCGCCCGAGTTCGACCGAGACGCGGCGCGCCAGCGCACGATCACCGGTAACGAGGGCCGCTCTTTGGCCGGGCTGCTCGACCGCGCGCTTGAGCGCGACGGCGATCGCCACGGCTTCATCGCGTTCGCTGGCCGCTTCCAGCAGACTCACGCCGGCGAACGCCTGCTCGATGTCGAAGACGGAAAAGCCGCTGCGCGTCTCGGCCCACAATTCGGTGGTCTCGGCCGGCCGCAGCGCTTCGCCGACGAGGGCGGCGCGAAGCGCGAGTTCATGTCCGGCCGCGCCGATCTCCTCGACATCGCCCCGCAGCACACCCATGGTGCCGATCAGCTTGGCGAGGCCGTATTGCGGATGGCCGAGCACGGCCGGACGTGCGCCCGGCGCCGTGATGGCCTGGAAGGACGGCTCATCCATCGTCCGGTCGAGGCCTGGCAGCACGATGGCTCCGCCCGCCAAGCGGGCAATGGCGGCCAGCAGCTCTGCCGTGGCGGGGATGGAGCCGGTGGAACCGGCGGCGATAACCGGCCCGGCGGGCGGATTGCGTCGCAACCGCGCCGCTTCCAGCCGGATCAAGGCGCTGCGATGCGCGGCCGGGTTGGAGAGATTCCGTTCCCCAAGGAATTTCGGCCAGGCTTCGGTGACGATGCCGAGGAAATCGAGCGTGACCTGCCACCATCCCGCGAGATTGCCGCTCACCAGATCGGCGAGCCGCGTCCAGTCCGTGCCTTCCGTCTCGATCTCATCCATAAGCCGGGCGAGGTCGCGCGCCAGCCAGATCGCATCGGCGGAGGAGGCAGGAATGACGATCTCCTCGTCGAAAAGCGCCGCCACATGCGCCGGCAAGCGGCGTTTCCAGGCACGCACCAGCGGCGCCAGCAGCAACAGGCGTTCGGTTGCCGCGATCGGCGGCGCGAGGTCGATGGCCGCCGACGCTTCCGTCTCGAACGCGGCCTCGTCCTCGTCGAATTCGCCGAGCGGTCGGATGACCGGCAGAATCGCCGAACCGCCGCCGCCTCTCGCCGCGAGACTGTCGACGAAGACGCCGCGCAAGGCGCGCGCGGCGCGGCGCGTCGGCACATAGATGGTGACATCGGCCAAGGCGAGCGGGTCGCCATCGAAGCGAAAGCCCGGAACAAGACGCCCGGCCAGCAGCGCCTCGGCAAGCGTCGGCAGAAACGGCGCACCGGGAGGAATGGAGAAAACGCGGCCCGGGCCGCTCATTGCGACTCGGCTAGCGCGTCGGCGACCGCCGCTTCCGCGCTCGCAATGGCGTCGGGGGTGCCGACGGTGATCCAATGGCCATGCATTGGCGTGCCGAACAGCCGGCCGGCGGCGATCGCCTTGTCGAAGTAGGCGTTAAGCGAATGCGGTTCCGGCAGGGCACCCTTGAAGATGCGCGGATGGACGATCGCCGCCCCGGCATAGATCAGGCCCGCCGGATCGCCCTTGGAACGCCGCAGGGTGCCGTCCGGCGCCACCAGGAAATCGGTGCTACCGCAGTGTCCGGTCGCCTGATGGAGATCCGCCAGCATCAGCAGAATATCCATTCTCGCGGCGTCCCATGCAAGGGCGAGGCGGTTGAGATTGAGCGTCCCGTGGTCGATCCAGAAGGTGTCGGCGTTGAGGACATAGAAGGGCTGGTCGCCGAGCTCCGGCAGCGCCTTGACGATGCCGCCGGCGGAATCGAGCAACCGCTCGCTCTCGTCCGAAATGACGATCCGTGGCGCATGGCGCGCGACGAGATGGGCGATGATCTGTTCGGGAAGGTAGTGCACGTTGACGACCGCCTTGTCGATGCCGGCCGCGACAAGACTGTCGAGGCCCCAGTCGAGCAGCGTCTTGCCGGCGATCCTGACCAGCGGCTTGGGGATCGTGTCGGTGATCGGCCGCATGCGCTTGCCGAGCCCCGCGGCAAGCATGATCGCAGTTTTGGGCACGATCGCAGTTTTGGGCTCGCCGTCCGGTATCGTTGTCACGGCGTTTGCTCCTCCAGCAGACCGTGGGCGGTATAGAACTCGCGAAGGCCGGCCAGGGCAGGATGAGACAGCGCCCGGCGCAGATAGTCGCGGATACGCGGCAGGTGCTTCAGATAATAGGGCTTGCCATCGCGTTTTTCGAGCCGGACGAAGATGCCGAGGATCTTGGAATTGCGCTGCGCCGCCATGATCGCATAGGCCTCGAGGAACGTCGCCTCGTCAAATGGGCCGGCCGCGTGGCGGGCGGCGATATAGGCATCGAGCGTGCGTTTCTCGATGGCTGGCGGGATGGTGACGCGCGCGTCCATGGCCAGAGAGGCGACGTCGTAAGCGGCGGGGCCGATCAGCGCGTCCTGGATGTCGACGATGCCGAGCCGGTCATGGCCGGAGCGCTCAGCGCGCCAGATGATGTTCGGCGAATGAAAGTCACGCAGCATCAGCGTGTATTGGCTGTCCGCGAGGCGGTCGAGAACCGCATTCCACTCCTTGTGGTAGCCGACGCGCAAGGCATCGCCCGCCGGAGCGCCCGTCAGCATCGGCACGTACCAATCGACCAGCAGGTCCGCCTCGATCAGCATGGCGTCGCGATCGAAGGGCGGCACATCGTGAAACACGCCGGGCGCGGCCTCCATCCGGTGGGGCCAGGTCTTGTCATGCATCATGGCGAGCAGTTCGGCCGCCGCTTCATAACGCCCGGCGACCGGCCTGCCATGCCCGTCCAGGAACCCTTCGGAACCCAGATGTTCGAGCAGCAGGAACCCCTGGTCGAGATCCTGCGCATGGATTTTGGGGACGCTGACCCCGGCGGCGAGCAGCGCGCGGTCGATGGCGGCGAAGGCGGACACCGACTGGGCGGTGTGGGCGATGACGCCATAGGGCTTGCCGTCGCGCACCGGCGGGCCCAGCACCAACCGCGGCGAGTTCATCAGCACCCTCGCGGCATGGCCTGGAAGCGAGACAATTTCGTAGGAGCGGGCAGAGGCATCGCCGATGAAATGGCGGCGGCTGGCCTCGCCCCATCCAGCGCTTTCGAGGAACCCGCGCATGGCGAGCGAGCGCGCCACGCGATCGTAGGCAGCGCCTTGCCCGGACAGTTTCGCCAATCGGCCATCACCATGCTGGACCAATTCGATCAGCACGGCGGTCCCAGGCAAATAACCCTCAGCCCGTTCCGGCCATTCGACGAGGGCCGCGCCTTGCGCCAACGCCTCGTCGAAGCCCAGTTCATCGAGCTCGGCTGCCGAGGACAGGCGGTAGAGGTCGAAATGATGGACCGGGATGCGCGTGTCGTAGCTTTGCACCAGGGTAAAGGTCGGGCTCGGCACGTCGAGGCCGGCATCGTCGGCCAAGGCCCTGATCAGCGCCCGCGCCAGCGTCGATTTGCCGGCGCCGAGATCGCCCTTCAGCGCCAGGACATCGCCGGCGCGCAACGCCAGCGCCAGATCCTCACCCAGCCGCGCCGTCTGTGTTTCGTCGGCGAGTAAACGCTCGAGCATCAATGCGGCCATCGAGTGCGCTACTCGGCCGCGGCGCGGATGCCCGGCATGTCGGGAAAGGTGCAGATGACGGTCGTGCCCTTGTCCTTGCCGGTTTCGATGCGGACGCTGCCGCCATGCAGCTCAACGAAGCTCTTGACGATCGAGAGGCCGAGTCCGGCGCCGCGCCGACGGCCGCCATTGGCGCGCGGCTCGAAGCGGCGGAACACCGAATCAAGCACGTCGGGCGGCATGCCGGGTCCATCGTCGTGGACCGAGAATTCCACACCGTCCGCCAACTGACGGCAGGCGAGCCGGATGGCGCTGGCCTCCGGCGCGTAGTTGGCGGCGTTGCTGAGCAGGTTATAGAGGATCTGGCGGATGCGGATTTCGTCGCCGTGGAAGGTCTTCGGCGCCGCCGCGGCATCGACCTCGAGCCTGATTGAATGCTCTTCCAGCCGGTCGGCAACCAGCTCGGCGGCGGCGGCGATGGTGCGGTCGACATGGACCTCGGAAATGTCGAGCTGCATGATGCCGGCATCGACCGTGGCTAAGTCGAGTATGTCGTTGACGATGGTCAAAAGCACCGAAGACGACGAGCCGACATGCTCGACATATTCGCGCTGCTTCTGCGTCAGCGGACCGGTGGCCGGCAGCGACAGCAGTTCGGTGAATCCGATGATGTTGGTCAGCGGCGAACGCAGTTCGTAGGACACGTGCTGGACGAATTCGTTCTTGAGCTGGTCGGATTTCTCCAGCGCCTCGTTCTTGTCCTTGAGCGCGCGTTCGACACGGACGCTGTCGGTGACGTCGACGAAGGTCATCATCACCTGCCCGTTGGGCAGGGGGATCACGGCGTAGCGCAGCACGGTGCCGCTCTTGAGCTCGGTCTGCCCGTGGCGGTCGCGGCGCTCGTCGTCGAAGCCGGTGATGGCTGCGACGAAGCCGCCCCACGGGCTGTCGATCGCTTGCCGGTCGCAAAGTTCACGGATTGCGGAAACATGGACATTGGGCCTGGCGGTTTCGGCGTCCAGGCCCCACAAAGTAGCAAATGCCGGGTTCGATAGGCGCAGCCTGCCGTCGGGGCCGAACACCGCCACGCCTTCGGCGAGGTTGTCGAGTGTCTCGCCCTGGACCCGCACTGCGGTGCGGTAGCGGCTTTCGAGGTCCATCTTCTCGGTCAGGTTCTCGAACACCCAGGTGACGCCGCCCTTGGGCTGCGGGTTGGCGACGACGCGGATTGTCTTGCCGTCGGGCAGGTGCCACCAATGCTCCTGCGATTCCACCGCGCGGTAGGCGCCGAGCAGGCCTTCCTTCCAGCGGCGCCACTCCGGCTGCTCGGCGATCTTGCCCTCGCTGCGCAGCCGATCCAGCAGCAAAGCATTATCGGGCGCGCTGTGCAGGAAGCCTGCATCGAGGCCCCAGAGTTTCTGGAAAGCCTGGTTGAAGAAGCGCAGCTTCTCGTCGGTGTCGAAGATCGCGACCGCCGTGTTGAGCTGGTCGAGCGTGTCGGCGTGGCTGCGCACGGTGCGCTCATATTCGCTGCGGATGGTTTCGATTGCACTGGTGTCGCAGGCAAGCCCGGCCGAACCGTCGGCGCCGGCGAAATCGGTCACCGCGAAAACGCGGCGGTCGCCTTCGATCACCGTGGAAAGCGTCTGTTCGAAGACCGGATGGGACTTGTGCTGGGCAGCGATCGCTTCGCGCGCCTGGCCGCCGAGGAATTCCTTGGCGTCGCGGACAGCCATCTCCGCGCTTTCGGCCTCGACCGCTTTGGCGTAGGCCCGGTTCACCCATCTCAGGCGGCCGTCCTCGCCGCGCAGCCATGCCGGCATCTTCAGCGCCTCGAGCAGGCCGATCATCGTATCGTGGTCGGCGGCCAGCCGCTGGTTCTCGATCTTCAGCCGGGCCTGGCTGCGTTGCGTCTCGGAAAGGGAAACGAACCGCACCAGCACATGCGCCGCACTCTTGCGGCCATGCACTTCCAGCGGAGCGCCGGTCTGCGTTTCGATGACGAGGTCGAAGGACACGGCCTTTTCGCGCAGCCCCGCGACAGCATGCTCGAGTGCCGCCGCCGAGCGCGGCATCAGCCAACGGCCGAAGGCAAGGAAGGCGGCCCGCTCCTCGGGCGCGCCGCTTTCGACCGGCAGCGTGCCGATGATCTCGGGTTTCTTGTTCTCCGAGGCCCAGACGACGACACGCTGGTCGCGCAGGTTGAGCAGCGCCTCCGAACGGCGCAGCGCCGCGTTGATGTCCGCGATGCGGCTCCTGAGCTCGACATTTTCGGCCGAGGTACGCGCTCTCTCCCGGATCAGAACGATGGCCGACAGGAATGCCGCTCCCATCACTCCGACAAAGACGGCAAGCTGCACGACCTCGACCGTGGTCACCGACAGGCTGGCGGCCTCCGCACCAGCAGCCCGGGCGTGGGCCACCGTGCCGGCCAAAGGCCAGCCAAGTGCGGAGCCGGCAAGGAACAGCCCGGCGCGCGCGCGCAATGAAAGGCGCTCGCCTCGCGTGGCGGTGCCGGTAATCCTCGAATCGTCATGGCCGCCGGAAACGGCCCGTCCCGCGTGAAGCGGGTTATCCCCCGGCATGTCTTGGTCCTCTTCGCCGCCTGAATGCAAGACCGCCCTGATGCGTACGCCGGTCCTCGTCCCCGGACCGCGAATCACAACAATAGCGCCTGCTGGAATCGGCGTGAAGAATCATTCGGCGCAAAAATAAAGCCGGCGAAAAGTCAATCGCCCGGCGTCAATATCTGGTAGTAAATTCAGCTTTGGTTAATAGCGGTAGTGTTCCGGCTTGAACGGACCTTGCGGGGTCACGCCGATATACGCTGCCTGTTCGCCCGACAGTTCGGTCAGGCGGGCGCCGAGCTTGTCGAGATGCAGGCGCGCGACCTTCTCGTCGAGATGCTTGGGCAGCACGTAGACCTGGTTCTGATACTGCTCGCCCTTGGTGAACAGCTCGATCTGCGCCAGCACCTGGTTGGTGAAGGACGCCGACATGACGAAGCTCGGATGGCCTGTGGCGTTGCCGAGGTTGAGCAGGCGGCCTTCCGACAGCAAGATCATGCGCTTGCCATCGGGGAAGGTGATCATGTCGACCTGAGGCTTGACGTTGGTCCATTTCAGGTTGCGCAGCGATGCCACCTGGATCTCGTTGTCGAAGTGGCCGATGTTGCCGACGATCACCATGTCCTTCATCGAACGCATGTGGTCGAGGGTGACGACATCCTTGTTGCCGGTGGTGGTGATGACGATGTCGGCGGTGGGTGCGGCATCTTCGAGCGTGACGACCTCGAAGCCGTCCATCGCCGCCTGCAGGGCGCAGATCGGATCGACCTCGGTGACCTTGACGCGGGCGCCAGCGCCCTTCAGCGAGGCGGACGAGCCCTTGCCGACGTCGCCATAGCCGCAGACGACGGCGACCTTGCCGGCCATCATGGTGTCGGTGCCGCGGCGGATGCCGTCGACCAGCGATTCCTTGCAGCCATATTTATTGTCGAATTTCGACTTGGTGACCGAGTCGTTGACATTGATGGCCGGGAAAGGCAGCAAGCCCTTCTTCTGCAGCTGGTAGAGCCTGTTGACGCCGGTGGTCGTCTCTTCGGTGACGCCCCGGATCGCTTCCTTCTGCTTGGTGAAGAAGCCGGGCGAAGCCTTCATGCGCTTCTTGACCTGGGCATAGAAATATTCCTCCTCCTCGCTATGCGGATTGGACAGCACGTCCTCGCCGGCCTCGGCGCGCGCGCCGATCAGGATGTACATGGTGGCGTCGCCGCCATCATCGAGGATCATGTTGGAGGTGCCGCCATCGGCCCACTGGAAAATCCTGTCGGTGTAGTCCCAGTACTGCTCCAGCGTCTCGCCTTTGACGGCGAAGACCGGGATGCCGGCCTCGGCGATGGCCGCGGCCGCATGGTCCTGGGTCGAGAAGATGTTGCAGGAAGCCCAGCGTATATCGGCGCCGAGCGCCTTCAGCGTCTCGATCAGCACAGCGGTCTGGATGGTCATGTGCAGCGAGCCGGTGATACGCGCGCCCTTGAGCGGCTTCTTGGAGCCGAATTCCTCGCGGCAGGCCATCAGGCCCGGCATTTCGGTTTCGGCGATCTCGATTTCCTTGCGGCCCCAGCCGGCAAGCGAGATGTCGGCGACCACATAGTCCTTGCTACCCGTCATGGCAGTGCTCCGATGCGAATTGTTACGCTATTGAATTGGTTGCGGATGCGCCCGCGCCGGCAGGCGCGTCGAAGGGCGCGAATTGCCCGCCTGACTAGCAGATCGGCGTCAACACGACAATGGGATATAAAGAAATCTTTATCCCTGCATGTCTTCCGTATGGAGGTAAGCGATCAGCATTCCTCGCCAAAGCGGGACGCCACCAGCTGTTCCAGCGCATTCATGACCTCGAGCGCTTCGGGGCCGCTGGCGGTGACGCGAATCGAATAGCCCGGACTTGCCGCTAGCATCATCAGGCCCATGATCGAGGTGCCGCCGACCTTGACGCCGTCCTTCTCGACATGGACCGACGCGTTGTAGCCGCTGGCGAGCTGTACGAACTTGGCCGAGGCGCGCGCGTGCAGGCCGCGCTGGTTGACGATCGGAAATTCGCGGACGATCTGGTCCTTTTCCGACGACATCGTGCTCATTTGCTGCTCAGGAGCTGGCTGGCGACATTGATGTATTTGCGCCCCGCCGCCTGCGCCTCGTCGAGAGCCGCCGCCATGTTGTCGCCCTTGCGGATCGAGGAGAGCTTGATCAGCATCGGCAAATTCATGCCGGCGATGACTTCGGTGCGGCCGGACTCCATCACGGAAATGGCAAGGTTCGAAGGCGTGCCGCCGAACATGTCGGTCAACACTATGACGCCCGCCCCGGTGTCGACACGGGCAACGGCGTCGACGATGTCGCGCCGGCGCTGCTCCATATCGTCGTCAGCCCCGATCGCCACGGTTTCGAAATTGTCTTGTGGCCCGACGACATGTTCCACGGCATGTCGGAACTCGGTGGCCAGTTGACCGTGCGTTACAAGCACGAGTCCGATCATTCTTTGGTGGCTCCCGTCATCGCCGCTTCACAGGCGTATTTTATGCTCGCCAGCCATTCCAGGCGGCGGGAGCGCTATCTTGTCGACGCGCGGCTCGTTGACAAGCCCAAAATTGCGCCGGCCCATGCCATTTTGACGCATTGCAGCAAAAAACCCCGGGCACATCATAGAAAAGGCGCGACCGACAGCCGCGCCACCACGGCGGGCAAGGCAGCGGCAATGTTGCGCTCCGCAAGGTCGATGCGCGGCACTGGGCAGCCCGCGACCGGCTCGCTGATTTCCTCTTGAAAGCGAGCCATTTCTGTCTTCGCCACCAACCGCACATGCAGGTCGATCACGCCGCCCGACTCGAATGGCAGCGGGCGTGGCATGAACCCTGGCACCTCGGCGAGACCGGCGATGGTCGCTGGCACGCGGCAGACCAGCCGCCCGGCGTGGGCCGAGGCAAGCAGCCTGTCGTCGCCGATCAGCCGCGAGAACAGGCCGCGCGCCCGGCAATGGTCCAGGAGCGTCAGCGCCAGCGTCGTCTTGCCGGCGCCGGACGGCCCGGTGATGAGGACGCCGCGATCGCCGATCAGGATCGCGGTTCCGTGGATGTTTTCAGGCTGCATGACCAGACCGGGTCATGCCCCCGTCATCCTCGGACTTGTCCCGAGGATGACGACCGTAAAGCTGCGATATCCGCGTCATGCTTTTTAGCACGATTTGATCCGAAAATCGGTTCCCACTTTCGGGATCATGCTTCGGCCGGCAGCGTAACGACGAAGCGGGCGCCCTTGATCTCGCCTGGCTTGGTGCCGGGGATGTTCTCGGCGGTCAGCGTGCCGCCATGGGCCTCGACGATCTGCCTGGATATCGACAGGCCAAGGCCCGAATTCTGGCCGAACGCCTCGCCGGCGGGCCGGTCGGTGTAGAAGCGCTCGAAGATGCGGTCGATGTTGTCGGCGCGGATACCGGGACCATTGTCGTCGATGGTGAGGATGTTGAACTTGCCGGTGCGCGCCAGCGACAGGATGATGTGGCCGCGCTCCTCTGGCACGAAGGAGCGGGCATTCTCGATCAGGTTGGTGATGACCTGGCCGATGCGCAGGTCGTGGCCGACGACGAAATAGCCCTTGACGCCCTGCGGCAGCTTGGCGACCCTGAGCTCGATCTCGACCGCCTTCTTGTTGCGCGTCGTTTCACGCGAGACGGCGACGAGGTCGGTGATGAACTTCTTGAGGTCGACGGTTCCCGCGTCATCCCGCGCCAGCTCGGCGTCGAGACGGGAGGCGTCCGAAATGTCGGTGATGAGGCGGTCCAGCCGCCTGACGTCGTGCTGGATGATCTCCATCAGCCGGCTGCGCGAATTGTCGTTCTTGGCGAGCGGCAAGGTTTCCACCGCGCTGCGCAGCGAGGTCAGCGGGTTCTTCAATTCATGGGAAACATCGGCGGCGAAGCTCTCGATCGCCTCGATGCGGGCATAGAGCGCGTTGGTCATGTCGCGCACGGCAATCGACAGATTGCCGATCTCGTCCTGCCGGTCGGAGAAATCAGGGATTTCCTCGCGGCTCTTGACGCCGCGCCGTACCCGCACGGCCGCCGCAGACAGCCGGCGCAGCGGATTGGCGATGGTGGAGGCCAGAAGCATCGACAGGATGGCAGTGACGAGCGCCGCGATGCCGAAGACGCGCAGGATCGCCTTGCGTTCGGCGGCGACGATCTTGTCGATGTCGCCGCCTTCGGTCGACAGCATCAACACGCCGAGAACGGCGCGGAAGCGCTGGATCGGCACCGCGACGGAAACGATCTGCTCGCCCTGTTCGCTGATCCGGACGATGGTCGACGGGCTGCCGGTCAGCGCCTTGACCACTTCCGGGAAGGCGGCGCCGTTGCCGCCCGGCTGCTCGTGATAGACTGGCAGATCGGTGTTGCGGAAGAAGTCGAAGATGAACTTCTGGATGCGTTCGACAAGGTCGGGCTCTTCCTCGTCGACCGGGGGCAGATCGTAGCGAAGGATCT
This sequence comes from Mesorhizobium sp. CA13, assembly GCF_020165235.1. Taxonomy (NCBI): domain Bacteria; kingdom Pseudomonadati; phylum Pseudomonadota; class Alphaproteobacteria; order Hyphomicrobiales; family Phyllobacteriaceae; genus Mesorhizobium; species Mesorhizobium sp. CA13. The sequence continues at coordinate 50,649 of NZ_JAIUHS010000009.1, forward strand.
GGCCGCGTGAATAGAGATGGCGCGAATCGAGCAGCAAATTGGCGTCGCGGTCGTAGATGCGGGCGCGGGTGCGGGTCGGCGAGATCAGCCGGCGCAGCACCGGGGCGACGCGTTCAGGATTGATCGGGAAATCCAGATTGTCGAGCTGGTCCGAGCCCGGTCCCAGGCTTTCGCCGGCCTGCAGCTCAAGCAGCTTTTCCGGATCGATGCTGATCGAATCGGTTTCGACCGTCGCCGAGGCGGCGATCGCGCCGGCGATGATCTCGCCCTGGGTCATCAGGCTTTCGACGCGGGCATCGATCAGCCCGTCGCGGAAGGTGTTGAGATAGAGAATGCCAGTGACCAGGACTGCGAGGCCGGCGAGATTGAGGAAGAGGATACGCCGCGTCAGGCTGGAAAAGATGTGATGGCCGAGGAAGCGGCGCATGGGCACGGTGAGCTTCGACAGGAACGCGGGCATGATCCGAGCCGGCCGCCTTGCAACGCCCGCCGATCTGCTCCGCTGTGCTTCCACTGCCATCGAACAGCAGTTCCCTGCTTAGTAATTGGTGAGTAGCGGGTAGCGAATAGAGAAATGGTTGGCTGAGATCGCGGCGAATGCACGGGTGGCCGCTCGCACCATTCAAAACTGACTACCGACTACTCTCTATTGTCTACTGCCTATTCACGCCTCGCGGAACCGGTATCCGACTCCGTAAAGGGTTTCGATCATCTCGAAGTCGTCGTCGACGGCCTTGAACTTCTTGCGCAGCCGCTTGATGTGGCTGTCGATGGTACGGTCGTCGACATAGACCTGCTCATCATAAGCCGAATCCATCAGCGCATCACGACTTTTTACGACGCCGGGGCGCTGTGCCAGCGAATGCAGGATCAGGAATTCGGTAACGGTGAGCGTCACCGGTTCGCCCTTCCAGGTGCAGGTATGGCGTTCCTGGTCCATGACGAGCTGGCCGCGCTCGAGCGAGCGCGCCTGCTGGCTGGGCGCTTTTGCCGCGGCCTCGCGGGCGCTGGCACGGCGCAACACCGCGCGCACCCGCTCGACCAGCAAACGCTGCGAGAAGGGTTTGCGGATGAAGTCGTCGGCCCCCATCTTGAGGCCGAACAGCTCATCGATCTCGTCGTCCTTGGAGGTCAGGAAGATGACCGGCAGATCTGATTTCTGGCGCATCCGGCGCAAGAGTTCCATGCCGTCCATGCGCGGCATCTTGATGTCGAGGATGGCGAGATTCGGCGGGCGCGCCGCCAGGCCTTCCAGCGCGGACGCACCATCCGTGTAGGTCTCGACGCGATATCCCTCGGACTCGAGAGCAATCGACACCGAGGTCAGAATGTTGCGGTCGTCATCGACAAGCGCGATTGTTGCCATTTCAAGCGGCTCCCTCATGAGCTGTCCCTTCTTTCGTAGAGAAGGGGCTTTTGCAGGACAAATTAGGTACAAAATGTGGCATAGGCCTTCACCGCTGTCACGCGCGGCATGCCGGCGGCCACGATCGCACCTCGACATGGATTGGACGAACGAGCATCGCCAATCCTTTGGGCAACCGCGAAACTCTTCGCATATATAAACGATTTAAACAACTTTCAAAATATTTAAATCGATTAATGATTTGATATCATTCGGCTTTTCTGGTTCTGACCATCTAAGCTCGCGGAGTGGGCGTGCCGGAAACGCGCCGGCAAAGATGCGGCAAATCGGAGAAGGGTCACCCATGTCGGAAGTCGGCAAACGCAATCCTGCCTGCGCGATCGATCGTATCGGTCTCAGAACCTCTGGCTTGGTGCGCTACAATTTCGGTGCGGCCGCCCTCTACGAGGAATCGATCAGGCGGGGAGAAGCCCGGCTGACCGCGCACGGCGCGCTGGTCGCCGAGACAGGCCAGCACACCGGCCGTTCGCCCAAGGACAAGTTCGTCGTCCGCGACGGCGCCACCGAGCCTGAAGTCTGGTGGGACAACAACAAGGCGATCTCGCCGGAGCAGTTCGAGACGCTGCTCGAAGAGTTCCGGGCGCACGCCGCAGACAAGGATCTTTACGTGCAGGACCTGGTCGGCGGCGCAGACCATGAGCTAAAGCTGCCCACCAGGGTCGTCACCGAGTTTGCCTGGCATTCGCTGTTCATCCGCAACCTGCTGATCCGTCCGGAAGCCGCGGAGCTCGACCATTTCATGCCCGAGATGACGATCATCGACCTGCCCTCCTTCCGCGCCGACCCCGCCCGCCACGGCACCCGCACCGAAACCGTGATCGCCGTCGACCTCACCCGCAAGATCGTGCTGATCGGCGGCACCTCCTATGTCGGCGAGATGAAGAAATCGGTGTTCACGATGCTGAACTACCTGCTGCCGGCCAAGGGCGTGATGCCGATGCACTGCTCGGCCAATGAGGGCCCTGGCGGCGACGCCGCGATTTTCTTCGGCCTGTCGGGCACCGGCAAGACGACGCTGTCGGCCGATCCGTCGCGCACGCTGATCGGAGACGACGAGCACGGCTGGGGACCGCACGGCATCTTCAATTTCGAAGGCGGCTGCTACGCCAAGACCATCAAGCTGTCGGCGGAGGCGGAGCCGGAGATCTTCGCCACCACGCAGCGCTTCGGCACGGTGCTGGAGAACGTCGTTCTCGACGCCCACGGCGTGCCGGACTTCGACGACGGCCGGCTCACCGAGAACACGCGCTGTGCCTACCCGCTCGACTTCATACCCAATGCCAGCAAGACGGGGCGCGCCGGCCATCCCCGGAACATCATCATGCTGACCGCTGACGCGTTCGGCGTGATGCCGCCGATAGCACGTCTGACCCCGGCGCAGGCGATGTATCATTTCCTGTCCGGCTACACGGCCAAGGTGGCCGGAACGGAGAAGGGCGTGACCGAGCCCGAGGCGACGTTCTCGACCTGTTTCGGCGCGCCGTTCATGCCGCGCCATCCCTCGGAATACGGCAATCTGCTGCGCGAGTTGATCGCGCAGCACGGTGCCGACTGCTGGCTGGTCAACACCGGCTGGACCGGCGGCGCCTACGGCACAGGCAGGCGGATGCCGATCAAGGCGACGCGCGCGCTGCTTGCCGCGGCCCTCGACGGCTCGCTGAAGACGGCTGGTTTCCGCACCGACGCCAATTTCGGCTTCGAGGTGCCGGTGGCGGTCCCGGGCGTCGACGGCGCCATCCTCGACCCGCGATCGACCTGGGCCGACAAATCGGCCTATGACCGGCAAGCGGCAAGGCTGGTCGGCATGTTCGCCGTCAATTTCGAGAAGTTCGAAAGCCATGTCGACGCCTCCGTCCTCGGCGCGGCGCCGCACATGCAGGAAGCGGCGGAATAGTCGCCCACCACGCTCAGCCGTCCTCACAAGGCCCGGTCCCCGATCGGGCCTTTCCTTTTTTCGTCCGCCGCGCCATGACTGCGGCATGACGAGCGACGACACAATCATCATTGCCGACGATGCCGTGATCCATCCGGGCGATCTGCACGAGGATTTCATCCGCTCGTCCGGCCCCGGCGGGCAGAACGTCAACAAGGTGGCGACGGCGGTGCAGCTGCGCTTCGATGCACGCAACGCGCGCGGCCTGTCTGAACGCGTGCGCGAACGCACGATCAGGCTTGCCGGCCAGCGCGCCACCAAGGACGGCGTCATCGTCATCGAGGCCGGACGCTTCCGCACGCAGGAACAGAACCGCGCGGACGCACGGGCGCGGCTGGCGGCGCTGGTCGCCAAGGCGGCCGAGCCACCACCGCCGCCGCGCAAGAAGACGAGGCCGTCGAAAGGCGCGGTCGAACGGCGGCTGAAGAGCAAGGCCGGACGCGGCACCATCAAGAAACTGCGCGGCCGGGTAGAGAACGATTAAGCAACACACCAGGCGCGTGTATAAAACGGCTTCCCATTTCGGATCGTAGATGCAAGGTTTACTCTTTGCCACAGCAAGGAGACCTGGAAATGGGTATGTTCGATTTCGTCAAGAGCGTCGGCAAAAAGCTCGGCATAGGCGGTGACGAGGAAGCGGCGCCCAACGCCGATACGCTCAAGAAAGAGCTCGATTCGCACAAGCTCGGCACCGACGGCGTGCAGGTCGTCGTTCAGGGCGACACGGCGGTGCTGAAGGGCGTGGTCAAGGACCAGTCGGTTTTCGAAAAGGCGGTCATCGCCGTTGGCAACACGCTTGGCGTCTCCAAGGTGCAGGCGGACGAGTTGCAGGTCGCACCGGCTTCCGGTTCGGCGGCGGCCGCGGCCAAGGAACCGACCTTCTACACCGTCCAGAAGGGCGACAATCTCTGGAAGATCGCCGAAAAGAGCTATGGCAAGGGCAAGGGCGCCAAGAACACGGTCATCTTCGAGGCCAACAAGCCGATGCTGACCCATCCCGACAAGATCTATCCGGGGCAGGTCCTTCGCATCCCAGACCTCACCTGATCAAGGGAAACGCGAATCTGTCGGGAACGGCGGCTTTCGGGTCGCCGTTTTCGGTTTCAGATGGCATGGTTGAACCGACGAAACGGAGCTAGCGACCGACCTCATGCTCGTTCTGCCCAAGGGCGTCCGCCACATGCCGGCCTATCTGTCCCGCGACGTGCAGGAGGCGTTGGTGGAGGATGTGAGAGGCATCGTCCAGCAGGCACCGCTGTTCGTGCCGGCCATGCCGCGCACCGGCAAGGAAATGAGCGTGCGCATGACCAATTGCGGCTCGCTCGGCTGGGTCACCGACAAGGAACGCGGCTACCGCTACCAGCCGACGCACCCGGTGACGGGGGCGCCGTGGCCGCCGATCCCGGACGTGCTGATGCGGCTGTGGCGAGAGGTCTCGGCCTACCCGCATCCGCCGCAGGCATGCCTGGTCAATTTCTACGCGCCGGATGCAAAGATGGGCCTGCACCAGGACCGCGACGAAGAGGATTTCTCAGCACCCGTCGTGTCGGTCTCGCTGGGCGACGACTGCCTGTTCAGGGTCGGCCAGGCGACGCGCGAGGGGGCGACCCGGTCGTTCAGGCTGAAGAGCGGCGACGTGGTCGTGCTCGGCGGCGAAGGGCGCCTCTGCTTCCACGGCGTCGACCGCATCTATCCCTCGACCTCGGCGCTGCTGAAAAATGGCGGCAGGATCAATCTGACGCTGCGGCGGGTGACGAAGCCGGAGCGCCAGGCATAAGCCGATCTTAACGCCCGCGCGCTATTAAGGCCGGCAAGGTCGTGGATCCGCAGAAAATGATCGCAATGGCACCGGCCAATGAGACTGCCCCCAGCCGATCCGATGTGCGTTTCGCCGCGCTAGTGCTGTGCACCGGAATCCTGATCGGGTTGCGCTACCATCTTGCCTTGTGGACGTTCGATGCGCACGGCTTTTCCGAGCTTAGCGATAGACTGCCCTATTGGGACTTTACCAATCTGTGGGCCGGCGGCCGCATGGCGCTCGACGGTCATGTGGCATTCCTGTTCGATGTCGATAGCTATCGCGCGGCCCTGCGGCGGATGTTCTCGCCCGATCTTCCCAACCAGGAATGGAGTTATCCGCCAAGCATCCTGGTATTCGGCGCACCGCTCGCCCTGCTGCCCATCTTCCCGGCGTATTTCGTCTGGACGTTGGGCACAATTGTTTGCCTGTGGTTGGCGGTGCGGCCATTGAAGCTGGGTGCGGCTGCCGAGTTGGCCATCCTTGTATGTCCGGCCGTCTTCATCAACGCGATCTTCGGCCAGAACGGTGCCCTGACAACCGCCTTGCTCATCGGCGGGCTGGTCGCGGCGCCGAAACGGCCGATCCTGGCCGGATTTTTGTTCGGCCTGCTCACAGTCAAGCCGCATCTCGGCATACTACTCCCGTTCTGCCTGCTGGCGAGCGGCAACTGGCGCGCGATTGCCGCCGCCGCCCTGTCATCGGTCGCGCTGTTCGTTGTGACCGGCGCTTGGCTCGGCTTCGACGTCTGGCGGTTGTTCTGGACCGAAACCCGCCCGCTAATGACGGCGATCCTGGAGGCGCCCTATCCTCAGCCCTATCAGTCCAACGCGGCGACGATGTTCTTCCTGGCCCGCGCATGCGGTTCGGGACTGACGGTGGCATATGCAGCGCAGGCAGTGGCGACAATCGCCGCCATCGCCGCCGCCATCTGGATTTGGCTGCCCTGGCGCCGGATCGAGCATCGCGAGCGGGTCGTGCTGACCACCGTGCTGACGACGGTGGCGACGCCCTATGGCTACAGCTACGACACTATCGGGCTGGCCGTTGCGGTCGCCTATCTGTTCTCGACGCGCAGCACTATCCCGCGACTTTTTCTGGCGCTGATCTGGCTCTATCCAGGCATCGCCCATCTGGTGAACAATGCCGGGCTTGGTATCGGCGTGCTGGTGCCGTTGTGCCTGTCATCGTGGATGCTGGTGGACATAGGGCGCCGCGAACGCGAGGGCCTTGGCCCGGGCGGGTCGGGCCAAGGTACGGCGTAGGTCCTACTCGCGCGCAGCGATATCTGCGCGGATGAACACCGTCACCGAAGCATCTTGATGCAACAGACGGTAGTTGCGCAGCACTTCGGCGATCTCCGGATTGTCGTGCAGTGGCCGCATGCAAGACTGCCCAGCCGAATTCAACGGCACCGGCGGGTGCGGCCCCGCCGTTCCATCGTCGACAATGATGTCAGGTCGTTTCGCGGCAAGTTCGTCTGTGAGTGAGGCGGTGTATCTTTCCCTGAGGGCGGCCAGATCCTGGCGTATCGCGGGATCTTGTTCCAGCCCCATCAATATCCCCGCGTCATTGACCATCCAGCCCGATTGCTGGCGTGCCACGAAACGGGCGCCCGTCATCCGGGTGAGCGGATTGCTGGACTGCAGTTGCGAAGCGATCGACATTATGGTCGGATGATCGGTAGCGCGCATAATCGCCGCCGTCGCGGCATCCAGATCGCGGCGCGACTCGGTGAAGGCCAGCCCCTGCTGCATTGCCGTCAAGAGCACGATTGAGAACAGGCCGAGCGCGACGCCTGCCCTGGCGAGCAGCAGTGGGCCCCGGAACGGTTTCAGCTTGGTATATTGCAACATCAATGCCAGGACGCCAAGCGTCAGGAAAGGCAATGCTTGATAGGTCCAGCCCTTGCCCATGATGACGAAAGCCGGAACGTAAGCGGCCCCTGCCAGCAGCATCGTCCTGGCGTCTTGATCGGGACGACCAGGATAGGCCATGGCCAGCGTGGCCACCGTCATGGCCACGAACATCGTGACCTGCCACAGCATCAGCACGTCAACCATCGGCATGCGCATGGGCAGATAGACTTGACGCAGCAGCGGCATCACATCGGTGAAAAACGGCTGCATGAAGATAGTGAGTGCAATCAGATAGGCGATGGTGAGACTGGCCCCGATCATATTCTCGGTGGTCAGAAGCGGATGAAATGAGCGCCGTTGCAGCGCGTTCACCAGGGCCGGCACGGCCAGGGCCAGGACGCTGTAGGGCGGCTTGATCATGACAAAGATGCCGGCGCCGACACCCGCGACAATCCGCTCGGCTGCGCTGCCGGCCCTGAAATCGACCGTCCTGTCGCGCAAGCAAAACAGGGCCAGCCACGGGAGCAAGGCGATGATGGCGATCTGTTCGCGCTCGCCGAAATGGGCCGGAAACAGGAACAGCACGGAAAACACCGCGGCCGGCACGATCCAGGGATGTCCTTTCAGCGTTTGATCCGCCCGCATGGCAATGCGTGCTGAAAACCAGACCGATGCGATCGCCAGCGCGGCCACACCGACACTCACCCAGAATTCGGCCGGGAGACCGGTCACGCGCTCGAGCAACACAAACGGCAGATACAGCCACACCGAAAAAGCTGGATTGACCTCGATGATATCTACCGAGAGGCGCTCGCCGTCGAGCACGCGCTCGCCGATCGTAAGCAGCCACGACACGTCGACATTGCTGGGCACAACAAGAAACGAGACAAGGATTGCATAGGCAGCAATCAGCAGCGTCGCTGCCACCGGCCAACCAGACCGGACTGCGGGTACGGCCGCGGCCGATCGCAAACCGACCGGTTCGTCGGAAGCAATGAATGGCGCGTCCATGCCAGTGGCCTCACCAAAGCAGTAATCGAGCAGGATTTGTAACAAGCCGGCGGTTAAGGGCGTTCTAACTTGCCGGGTAATCGCGGCGTCAGAGCTTCCTCAGCGCCACTTCCTCGACCAGGTGGTCGGCGCCTTTGCGCAGGATCAAGTCGGCGCGGGCGCGTGTTGGCAGGATGTTCTCGCGCAGGTTCTTCAGGTTGATGTTGGTCCACAGGCCTTCGGCAATCGCCCGCGCCGAATCCTCCGACAGCTGCGAATAGCGATGGAAGAACGATTCCGGATTGCGGAAGGCGGTCTCGCGCAGCCGCATGAAGCGGGAAATGTACCATTCGTGGATCAGCTTCTCGTCGGCATCGATGTAGATGGCGAAGTCGAAGAAGTCGGATAGGAAGGGTACGATCTTGCCGTCCTGCGGCAGCTTGCCGGGCTGGAGCACATTGATGCCCTCGAAGATCAGGATGTCGGGCCGGTCGATGGTGACGAACTCGCCGGGAATGACGTCATAGGTGAGGTGCGAATAGACCGGGGCGCGGATATCGGGCAGCGCCGACTTGATGCCCGATAGGAAGCGCAGCAGCGCGCCGACGTCGTAGCTGTCGGGAAAGCCCTTGCGCTCCATCAGGTTTTCGCGGCGCAGCACCTCGTTGGGCAGCAGGAAACCATCGGTGGTGATGAGATCGACCTTGGGGCTGGACGGCCAGCGCGCGAGCAGTTCCTTCAGCACGCGCGCCGTGGTCGATTTGCCGACCGCGACCGAACCGGCGATGCCGATGATGAAGGGCGTCTTGACCACGTCCGAGGCGTTGAAGAATGCCTGGCGCTGCCGGAACAGCAACTGGCTGGCCTCGACATGCGCCGACAGAAGCCGCGACAGCGACAGATAGATGCGCTTGACCTCTTCGAGATCGATCGGATCGTTGAGCGACCGCAGGCGGCGGAATTCATCCTCGCTCAGCGTCAGCGGCGTGTCGGCGCGGAATTGCGACCATTGCTCGGCCGAGAAGAAGCGAAAGGGGGAATATTTCTCGGTCGGTGCGAGCTGATCCATCGAGATTCCTGCCCTCCTCGCGGTCAGCGCTTGGACCGTGACGCCTTCTCGGCGATGCCCGAACGCCCGGTGCGGCTTTCGAGCTCCCTGAGCACGTCGCCCAACGGCACACCCGAAATGCCGAGAACGACGAGCCAATGATATATAAGATCGGCACTTTCCGAAACGAGGGCCCGTTTGTCGCCCTTGACCGCGGCAATCACCGTCTCGACCGCCTCTTCGCCGAGCTTCTGCGCCGCCTTCTCAATGCCGCGCGCGTAAAGCTTGGCGGTCCAAGAGTCCGGATCGCCGGAATGGGCGCGTTCGCTGATGATTGTCTCCAGGTCGGAGAGTGAAAACTCAGTCATGGCGCCTTGGCCCTGTTTCTTAGCCGCAAGCCTCTAGGGCCGATCGCCCGAGGAGTCCAGCCGCATCGGCAGGCCGGCTTGCGCCATATGGGCCTTGGCCTCGGCGATCGTATAGGTGCCGAAATGGAAGATGGAGGCCGCCAGCACGGCACCTGCATGACCGTCGCGAATGCCTTCGACCATATGGTCGAGCGTGCCGACGCCGCCCGACGCGATCACCGGGGCGCGCACCGCATCCGACACCGCGCGGGTCAGCGCGATGTCGTAACCGGCCTTGGTGCCGTCGCGGTCCATCGAGGTCAACAGGATCTCGCCGGCACCGCGATCGACCATTTTCCGGGCGAATTCGATCGCATCCATGCCGGTTTTTTCCCGTCCGCCATGGGTGAAGATCTCCCAATGGTCGGCCTCGCCGGCGCCCGACACTTTCTTGGCGTCGATGGCGACGACGATGCACTGGTTGCCGAACTTGTCGGCGGCCTCGGCAACGAAATCCGGGTTCTTGACCGCTGCCGTGTTGATCGACACCTTGTCGGCGCCGGCCAGGAGCAACTTCCTGATGTCGGCGACCTGGCGCACGCCGCCGCCGACGGTGAGCGGCATGAAGCATTGCTCGGCGGTGCGGGCGATGACATCGAAGATGGTCTCGCGATTGTCCGATGACGCGGTGATGTCGAGGAAGCAAAGCTCGTCGGCGCCAGCCGCGTCATAGGCCTTGGCGGCCTCCACCGGATCGCCGGCATCGACGAGATCGACGAAGTTGACCCCCTTGACGACGCGGCCGCCCTTGACGTCGAGACAGGGGATGACGCGAGCCTTCAGCATGTCAACGGCCCTCGATCGTGGTCAGGAGATCGTTCAGCAATTCGCCGACGAGCGGTGGCACATTGGCCTGCGCATCGAAGGCCGGATCGTAAGCGGAAATGGTGATGCCCGATATGGGAACGGAGAGCGCCATAGCGCAGACCGCCTGGCGCAACTGTTCCGGGCCAGGGCCGCCCGGCGTGACATAGCGGTTGGCTTGCAGCGCCTCGGGATCGTGCACATCAAGATCAAGATGCATGTGCGCCCGTTGAGCCCCCGCAGCCTTCAGTTTCTCGGTCGCCTCTGCCGCTCCGGGACATTCCGTGCGGATCACCGGCAATGTGTCGAGCAGCTGTTTTTCGGCCGGATCGAGATCGCGCGCGTTGACCAGCACGCAGCGCGACGGATCGACAGGCTTGAAACCGGGGACGGCCGCCGCCATCGGGCGCCAGCACAGGCCTAGAACGGTGGCCAGCGCCATGCCGTCGAGAAACCCGTATATGGATGTGTCGGGTGTGTTGAGATCGCCGTGCTGGTCGGCCCAGATGATCGCGTCGGCGCCTTCGCCGGCGACCGCGCCGGCTGATGTCAGGCAGTTTCCGGCCAGCACGATGGGAAAGCGTCCCCTGTCGCGGGCGATGCGGACCTCGCCCGAAACGGCATTGCAGACAGCGAAACCGGTGGCGATCTCACGCTCCTGGGCATCGCCGACCTTGCCGATGTCCTCGACCGCGACATCGTGGCCGGCCATGGTCAGGGCTTCGACCAATCCGCCCGCAATCAGCGCGTCCGGCCCCTGGCCCATGCCGCCATGATAATGGCCGCTGTCATAGGAGGCCAGGATTATCGAGACTTTCAAGATCGCATCTCCACCGGGGGCGCGCCTTTCAGGACCGCCAATGCTTCGGCCGGATCGATACGGCCGTCGTAAAGCGCACGGCCGGAGATCGCCCCTTCGAGCTTTTGCGCGTCGGGCATGGTCATGCGCACGATATCGGCGATCGAGGCGAGGCCGCCCGACGCGATGACGGGGATCGACACGGCGTCGGCGAGGCTGATCGTGGAATCCCAGTTGATGCCGGTCAGCACGCCATCGCGGTCAATGTCGGTGTAGATGACGGCGGCGACGCCGACGCCTTCGAATTTCCTGGCCAGTTCAACGACGCCGAGGCTCGACGCCTCGGCCCAGCCCTCGACCGCTACCTTGCCGCCCTTGGCGTCGATGCCGACGGCGATCTGGCCTGGAAAGGCCTTGCAAGCCTGCCTGACCAGGTCGGGGTCGCGCACGGCCACGGTGCCCAGGATGACACGGGCAAGCCCACGGTCGAGCCAGTCCTCGATCTGTTCGAGCGTGCGGATGCCGCCGCCGAGCTGCACCGGGTTCTTCGTCGCCTTGAGGATGGCGCCGACCGCGGCGCTGTTGACGCTCTGACCCTGGAAGGCGCCGTTGAGGTCGACGACATGCAGCCATTCGAAGCCTTGCTCTTCAAATGCCTTTGCCTGGGCGGCCGGGTCTTCGTTGTAGATGGTCGCGGTCGCCATGTCGCCGTGCTTGAGGCGCACGCACTGGCCGTCCTTGAGGTCGATTGCTGGAAACAGGATCATTCTTTCAGGCGCCTTCGACAATGACGAAATGACCTGATGAGGCGGCCAGCCGGAATTTCGAGGCCTGCTGATATTCCGGCGAATGATAGCATTCCAACGCCTTGGCGTAGGATTCGAACTCGACCAGGACGTGGCGGTTGCCGGTCGGCCCTTCAGGGCTCTCGTGGCGCCCGGCCCGCACGACGAATTTCGCGCCGTACTTGGCGAAGGCAATGGCATTCGCCTCGATATACCGCTTGTACAAATCGGGATCGCGAACATCGATCATCGCCATCCAATAGCCCTTCTTGCTCATGGCTCCTCAGGGCCTCCAGCGCAGGAAATTGGTGATCAGGGCGAGGCCCAGCGCCTGGCTCTTCTCTGGGTGGAACTGCGTGCCGACGAGATTGTCGCGGGCGACGGCCGCCGTTACCGGGCCGCCATAGTCGGCGACCGCCAGTACCTCGTCGGGCTTGCGCGCATCGAGATGATAGGAATGGACGAAATAGGCGTGCAGGCCGGTTGGCCCGGTTGCAACACCGGAGAACAGCGGATGCTTGCGCATCAGCTCGATCGTGTTCCAGCCGATCTGCGGGATCTTCAGTGCCGGATCGGCCGGTGTGATCTCCTTCACGTCACCTGATATCCAGCCAAAGCCATCGGTGATCGTCTTTTCGAGACCGCGCTGAGACATCAGCTGCATGCCGACGCAGATGCCGAGGAATGGACGTCCCTTGGCGATGGCGACTTCCTCGACAGCTTCCCACATGCCGGGGACGGCACGCAGGCCGGCCGCGCAATCGGCATAGGCGCCGACGCCAGGCAGCACGATACGGTCGGCCGTGCGCACCCGCTCGGCGTCGGCCGTCAGGTCGATGCCGGCGGCGATGCCCGCCTCGCGCGCTGCGCGCTCGAAGGCCTTGGTGGCCGAGCGCAAATTGCCCGAGCCGTAATCGATGATCGCAACGCGCATGTCAGCGTCTTCCTGGAATGTGGGTCAGCCCAAGCGCCATGCCCGGCTGCGCCGGGCGCGCCAGGGCTGCGTCCGGCACCAGGCGCGGCGCGGGCTCGGCTTCATCCGCATGCCGCTCGGCCTCCAGGGCAAAGCGCGCATCGGCATCATCGAGCCAACCGGCTTCGACCACCCCCCATTCGCGCCAGCCGCGGCGGCGGAGCGCCGCTATGCGCAGCGCCTGCCCTTCCAGGCCGACATAGAGCGAGACCAGCAGGGACAGCAGCGAGCCGGCCCACCCAAGACCGAGCCTTTCGCCAAGCACCGAAAGCACCGCCATGACAATGAAGGTGAGTGCAGCTTCGATCCACAGCCGATGCCAGGCGAACCACAGCGGCGGCACCAGCAGGCCGAGCCAGGTGAAGCCGTCGCGGACAAGGGCCGTCGCATCGGCCTTTTCGCCAAGGCCGGGCGGTTCCATCACGACATAGCTGGCCATGACGCTATCCCTTCAAAGACCCCTTGGTGGAGGGAACAGCGTCCGGCTGGCGCGGATCGCGTTCCAGCGCCGCCCGCAGCGCACGCGCCACCGCCTTGAAACAGGTTTCCGCGATGTGGTGATTGTTGGCGCCATAGTGATTGGTGACATGCAGCGTGATGCCGGCGTTTTGCGCCAGCGCCTGGAAGAACTCGCGCACGAGTTCGGTGTCGAAGGTGCCGATCTTGGGCGAGGAAAACGAAACGTTCCACACCAGGAAGGGACGGCCGGAGACGTCGATCGCCGCGCGCGTCAGCGTCTCGTCCATGGCAAGATCGATCGAGGCATAGCGCATGATGCCGCGCCGCTCGCCCAGCGCCTTGGCCAGCGCCTGGCCGAACGCGATGCCGGTGTCCTCGACCGTGTGGTGGTCGTCTATGTGCAGGTCGCCCTTGGCCCGAACGGTCATGTCGATCAGCGAATGGCGCGAAAGCTGGTCGAGCATATGGTCGAAGAAGCCGACGCCGGTCACGATGTCCGATTTGCCGGAGCCGTCGACATGGACCGACACGGCAATGTCGGTTTCCCTGGTCTTGCGGCTGATTTCGGCGGAACGGGGCGGCATGGCCTTGTCCTTGTCCGTGAGTTTAAGCGCTTCAGGCGTTCGCCTGTTTGAAAACGAAAGCCTTCTAGCAGCATGATCCGGCGATTGCCAGTTGCCATCCAGGCCGGTATCGAGCGTTTGCAATCACCGCCCCCATGCATACATATGGGCCGATCAAAGTCACTCGTACCGCGCCAATCGCCTTTTAGGGATGACGCGAATCGGAGCAGCAAATGTCCAATGAACTGACCATGCACGCCACGACCATCGTGACGGTGCGCAAGGGCAACAAGGTGGTGATCGCCGGCGACGGCCAGGTCAGCCTTGGCCAGACCATCATGAAGGGCAACGCCAGGAAAGTGCGCCGCATCGGCAAGGGCGGCAACGTGATCGCCGGTTTCGCCGGCGCGACCGCCGACGCCTTCACGCTTCTGGAGCGGCTCGAAGCCAAGCTCGAACAATATCCCGACCAGTTGACGCGCGCCTGCGTGGAACTCGCCAAAGACTGGCGCACCGACCGCTATCTGCGCCGGCTGGAAGCGATGATGCTGGTGGCCGACAAGTCGGTCTCGCTGGCGCTGACCGGCACCGGCGACGTGCTCGAGCCCGAGCATGGCGTCATGGCCATCGGTTCAGGCGGCAACTATGCGTTGGCTGCGGCCCGCGCCCTGATGGACACAGACAAGGACGCCGAGGAGATCGCGCGAAAGGCGATGCAGATCGCATCCGACATCTGCGTCTACACCAACAACAATTTCGTCGTCGAAACGCTCGATGCCGGCTGACCGGCCGGCCATGATCCTGATCCAAAGAACCGCGTAAGAGATCATGGCCAAACAAGACGATAGCTATGATTTTCGGCCGGTGACCACGAAAGACCTGCCAATGATCGCCGGCTGGCTCGCCGAGCCGCATATCGCTGAGTGGTGGGACGACACCGAGACGGAAATCGCCGAGATTCGCAATCATATCGATTCGATTTCGGTCGAGCCGCTGATCGTTGAACTCGACGGCAAGCCGATCGCCTATCTGCAGAGCTACGATCCGCATCTGGAGGACGACCATCCCTATGCCGACCAGCCATTCGGGACGCTCGGCATCGACCTGTCGATCGGCCGACCGGAGCTGGTCGGCATCGGCCATGGCTCGGCGATCGTGCGCCAGTTCATCGAGCAGTTGTTCGAGGAGGGCGTGTCGCGTGTCATCATCGATCCCGACCCATCCAATGGCCGCGCCATCCGCGCCTATGAAAAGGCGGGATTCCGGGCAATCGATCGCCGGCAATCCAGATATGGCGATGTCGTGCTGATGGCTATCGATGCGCACGAGACGCAAGCGGGCGACACGGAAACAGGGAACTGACGGATGAACGCAGTCGGCGAGGACAGAACGCTCTCGGCCTATGAAGACAGCTGGCGCATGGGACTCCTGCTCGTCCTTGGCCTGGTCATCTTCCAGGCCGGAGCCCTCTACGGCATGGGGCACCCGCCGATCTGCACCTGCGGTTATGTCAAACTTTGGCACGGCGTGGTGAACAGTTCCGAGAATTCCCAGCATATATCGGACTGGTACACGTTCTCGCACATCATCCACGGCTTCCTGTTCTATGCGCTGGCAAGGTTCCTGTTTCCGCGTTCGCCGGTCGGCTTGCGGCTGGCTTTCGCCGTCTTCATCGAGGGCGGCTGGGAGCTGATCGAGAACAGCCCGTTCATCATAGAGCGCTACCGCGCCGGCACCATCTCGCTCGACTATTACGGCGACAGCATCATCAATTCGGTGTCGGACACACTGGCCATGGTGCTGGGATTTGTGATGGCGCGAAGGCTACCTATATGGGTGATCGTCAGCCTCGCCATCCTCTTCGAACTGGGCACCGGCTACCTTATCCGGGACAATCTGACACTCAACGTGATCATGCTGCTGCATCCGTTCGAGGCCATCAAGCAGTGGCAAAGTGGAATTTAGTGATATGAGCACATTTTCTCCCCGCGAAATCGTTTCGGAACTCGACCGTTTCATCATCGGCCAGAAGGACGCCAAGCGCGCCGTGGCCATCGCCTTGCGCAACCGCTGGCGCCGCCAGCAGCTGGAAGGGCAGATGCGCGAAGAAGTGATGCCGAAGAACATTCTCATGATCGGGCCGACCGGCGTCGGCAAGACCGAAATCTCGCGCCGCCTGGCGCGGCTGGCCGGCGCGCCCTTCGTCAAGGTCGAGGCAACCAAGTTTACCGAGGTCGGCTATGTCGGCCGCGATGTCGAGCAGATCGTGCGCGACCTCGTCGAGGTCGCCATCGGCCTGGTGCGCGAGAAGATGCGCGAGGACGTCAAGGCGCGCGCCCATGTCAACGCCGAGGAACGCGTGCTGGAGGCGCTGGTCGGCAAGACCGCCAGCCCTGCCACGCGCGATTCCTTCCGCAAGAAGCTGCGCGAGGGCGAACTCGACGACAAGGAGATCGAGATCGAAGTAGCCGATACCGGCAATGGCGGCATGCCCGGCTTCGAGATTCCCGGCATGCCGGGCGCCAATATCGGCGTGCTCAACATCAACGACATGCTGTCGAAGGCGATGGGCGGCAAGAAGACCAAATTGCGCAAGACGACGGTGAAGGAATCCTACGACCTGCTGGTCAACGACGAGTCCGACAAGCTGCTCGACCAGGACGAGGTGGTGCGCCGGGCGCTGGACGCTGCGGAAAATGACGGCATCGTCTTCCTCGACGAGATCGACAAGATCGCGGCCCGGTCGGATATTTCGGGCGGGCCTTCGCGTGAGGGCGTGCAGCGCGACCTGCTGCCGCTGGTCGAGGGCACGACGGTGGCGACCAAATATGGGCCGTTGAAGACGGATCACATCCTGTTCATCGCATCGGGTGCGTTCCACGTCTCGAAGCCGTCCGACCTGTTGCCAGAGCTGCAGGGCCGCCTGCCGATCCGCGTCGAATTGCGCGCGCTGGAGAAAGAGGATTTCGTCCGCATCCTGACCGAGACGGAAGCGAGCCTCATCAAGCAATATATCGCGCTGATGAAGACCGAAGGCGTCGACCTGACCTTCACCGACGACGCCATCGATTCGCTCGCCGGCATCGCCGTTGATCTCAACGCCAGCGTCGAGAATATCGGCGCAAGGCGGTTGCAGACGGTAATGGAGCGCGTGCTGGACGATATCTCCTACGATGCGCCGGACCGCAACGGCACTGCGGTGACCATCGATGCCGCCTATGTGGAGAAACATGTCGGCGACCTGTCGAGGAACACCGATCTGTCGCGCTTCATTCTTTGAGCAGGCGCGCGCCGGATCGTTCCGGCGCCTGTCGGGCGAATGGATCATGTGTGGCCGGATGGTATCATTCGGCCACCTTTCGTTCTGCCGAGCGCAGGGCCGCTCTCGACTCGACCAAGAGCTTTACCTAGTTTGCGCGGCAATTCTCTAGGCGGCGGGCGCATGAAAAAACTGATCCTGGTCATTCTCGGCTTGACGCTGGCGGCAACGATGTTCGGCGCCGACGCGGCGACCATGGTGCCGCCGGGGAACCGCAATGCCGAGCAGCCCGGCATTCCGGGAGCCTCAAGCCGGCGCACGCAGGCCACCAACACCACGTTCCAGGCGAAGTACCGCAAGGTCTATGCGCTGCTGCAGAACGACGCCGACCTGCGCGGCAAGATCAAGAAGGCGGCAAGCGTCTACGGCATCGATCCAATGCACATTGTCGGCGCTATCGTCGGCGAGCACACCTACAATGTCGACGCCTACGACCGGCTGCAGACCTACTACGTCAAGGCGATCTCCTATCTCTCCAGCAAGCTGTCCTTCGCCTATGACGGCGAGGACATCACGGATTTCGTGCAGCGGCCGGAATTCAGGAAATGCACTGGGATGTCCGACAGTTACGATTTGTGGGAATGCCGCGAGCAGGTGTGGAACCGTTCATTTCGCGGCAAGACCGTCGGCGGCGAGGATTTCCCCAACGACCGCTTCGGCGCCACTTTCTTCCAGCCCTACTATGCCGGCCAGACCTTTGGTCTCGGCCAGCTCAATCCGCTGACCGCGCTCCAGATGAGCGATCTCGTGCACAAGGTTTCCGGCCTGCCGAAGCTCGACGTCGGCGATCCCAATGCGGTCTACAAGACCATCATGGATCCCGACCTCACGCTGCCCTACGTTGCCGCGACGATCCGGAAATCGATCGACGCCTATAAGAGCATCGCCGGCTTCGACATTTCGGGCAATCCGGGCCTCACCGCCACGCTCTACAATGTCGGCAATCCCGAGCAACGCGCCTATGCGCTGAAGGCGGAGAACGACAAGCGCAGCGCCGCCGGCGAGCCTGTGAAGCTGCCGGAAGAGAATTATTACGGCTGGCTGGTCAATGACAAACTGCCGGAGCTGAAGGCGCTGTTTTAGGGAGCTCAGGCGCGCTGACGTTGATTTGCCAACGCCTGCGCCGCAGACCCTGACAGTTGCCGTTGCGTCCTACGCCGCCAGCAGCGATTTCAATTTCACCGCCTGCGAACCGAGCGCTTCCGGCGCCGGCCTCGCCCGTTTGCCGATCAGCATTTCAGCCAACCGGATGTCGCGGGCGACGGCATTGCCGGGGCCGATGCCGCTGGCGGCCACCAGCCTGCCGTCCTCGGCAAGGTGAAAGAGGATGAAGGCGCCCTCGCCGAGATCGCGGCGCACCGTGCTGCGGCCCTCGTCGGAGAGCCCCGCGATCTGCAGGGACAGGCCATACTGATCCGACCAGAACCACGGCACCGCCGCATGTGCCTCTGCGGCGCCCAGCATGTTTCTTGCCGCCAGCGCGCCCTGCTCCTGCGCATTGCGCCAGGCCTCCAGCCGCACGCGGCGGCCGCCATAGACGGCAAGCGGGAACGAGCAGCAGTCGCCGGCAGCGAAGATGTCGGGGTCGGTGCTGCGCAGTTCAGCGTCGACCGATATGCCGTTGTCGATGGCCAGTCCTGCTTCGGCGGCAAGCGCCGTCACCGGCACGGCGCCGATGCCGATGATGGCGAGATCGGCGGCTATTTCGCGGCCGCCGGCAAGCGCGATGCGCACTTGCCTGCCGTCGTCGGCGATCGAGGCAATGCCTTCGCCGCACGCTATGTCGACGCCTTCGGCGACGTGGGCTTCATGGACGACCTTGGCGATCTCGGCCGGTACACCGCGCATCAGGATACGCGGCTGCGCCTCGATGACGGTGACCGCAGCACCGAGCTTGCGGGCCGCCGCCGCGAGCTCGAGCCCGATGAAGCCGCCGCCGATGACGGCAATGCGGTTACCCGCCTTGAGGTGGGCGCGGATGGCCAGCGCATCGGCGAAGGTGCGGAGGTAGACGCAGCGCCCGCCAAGGCCAGGCATCGACAGTTTGCGGGGCGTCGAGCCGGTCGCCAGCAGCAGCTTGTCGTAGGGCAGAACCGAACCGTCCGACAGGCGCACAGTATGCGCGGCGCGATCGATCGCTGAAGCCTGAACGGAATGGATATGCCGGATCGACTTTTCGGCGAGGATCTCATCGCTTGCGATCGCCCTGATCTCGGGCGCGCCGCCGGCCATTGCGTCCTTGGACAGAGGCGGCCGTTCATAGGGCAGATGCGGCTCGTCGCCGACCAGCGTCACCGGTCCCTCATAGCCGAGATCCCGCAATGCAAGCGCTGCCCGGCCGCCGCATTCGCCAGCGCCGATGACAACCATTCCCCGCGCCATGCCGGTCATCCGATCTGAACGAGGATGCTGCCGGCGTCGACCTTGACCGGATAGGTCCTGAGATTGACGCAGGCCGGCGCGCCTTTGGCCTGGCCTGTCTTGTAGTTGAAGCGGCCATTGTGCTTGGGGCATTCGATGATGTCGTCCATGACAAGCCCGTCGGCGAGATGCACCTTTTCATGCGTACACAGGCCGTCGGTGGCGAAATACTCGTCATCGGGGCTGCGATAGATGGCGTAGCTGCGGCCGCCGTGATCGAACCGCATCACGTCTTCCTCGTCGATGTCTCCCACGGCACAGGCCTCGACCCAGTCGCTCATACATTCTCCCGCAAAATTTCCCGATGGCGCCTCACGGGCGGCTGTCACTCCGCCGCGGCGTTGAAGGCAGCATTGTCGTTGTGCAGATCTTCGCGGTACGGCCTGGCCGTCGGCGGCAGCTCGCGCTTGAGGAAATAATCCTCGTTGCGCAACTGGCGCCAGAAGACAGGAAGCATCTCGCGATAGCCGGCCAGGATCGACGGCGTCGGGGCCGGCAAATCGTGCTTGATCAGTTCATGCAGCTTCGGCAGCGCATGGTAAGGCACCATCGGGAACATATGATGCTCGACGTGGTAGTTCATGTTCCAATAGATGAAACGGCTGACCGGGTTCATGTAGACGGTGCGGCTGTTCAGCCGATGGTCGGTGACGTTGTCGGCAAGGCCGCCATGCTGCAGCAGGCCGACCATGACGTGGTGCCAGGCGCCATAGAGCCTGGGCAGGCCGACCAGCATCAAGGGCAGGAACGAGCCGGTATAGAGCGCCAGCGCGATGGTTGCGGCATAGATCGCGGTCCAGATGCGGGCGATGCGGATCGCCTTCGGCTGTTCCTGCTCGGGAATAAAGGTCTTTTCGGCCGCGCTGATGTTGCCGGCGGCGTTGCGCAGCATGTCTGACATCGCATGCCAGGCGTCGAGCACGCCGACAAAGCCGAGGATGGCGCGCACCAGGTCGGGCGGCCGCATGACCGAGATTTCCGGATCGCGGCCGACGATGATGGTGTCGGTGTGATGGCGCGTGTGGCTCCAGCGCCAGGTCACCGGGTTGCGCATGATCATGAAGCAGGCGACCTGATAGACCACATCATTCATCCACTGCGTGCGGAAGGCCGTGCCGTGGCCGCATTCGTGCCAGCGGGAATCGGTGGACGAGCCGTAGAGCACGCCATAGGCGAAGAAGAACGGCACGCACCACCAGGTGCCCCAGAACCAGGCACCGCCGGCGCCGCTGACGATGAGCGCGGCGATCCAGATCGCCGTGTCGCGGATCGCGGGCGCGTCGGAGCGCTGCATCAGCTCCTTCATCTGCTTGCGGGGAATGTCGGTGTGATACCATTCGGCCGCCGACAGGCCGGTCTCGACGGCCAGCCTGGCGTCGCGGCCGATCAGGCTGTAGTCACGCCGGGACGGCGCAGCATGCATGGTTGCCTCCTCGGCAAAGGCATCCGCCACGCGAATGCCCGACATTTCCTGACTTCGAGGCTGAAAATAACGCTAGCTCATGATAGACTCAACGTCATAAAGATAGTTTCTATCATTTCCTATCATCAAGATGTAGGAAAGACGCGCAGTCAAATGAGGACAGACATGACGAAACGGCCGACGATCACCGATCTGGCGCGCATCTCCGGCGTCAGCGTCGCCACGGTGGACCGCGTGCTCAACAGCCGCCTGCCGGTGCGCGAGGAAACGGCGCGCCGCGTCTATGATGCCGCGACCGAGATCGGCTATCACGCGGCGGGGCTGATCAAACAGCGCATGCGTCAGGAATTGCCCGAGTATCGACTGGGCTTTCTGCTGCTTCGGGGCAATGACGTTTTCTATGGCGATTTCGCGCGGGAACTCGAACTGGCGGTGGCACAATCGCAGCGCTTCCGTGGCGTCGCAACCATCGATTTCGCCACTTCCCTGGCCCCCGATGAGATCGCCGCCCAGATGCGCAGGCTGGCGGCGAAATCGCGGGCCATCGCCGTGGTCGGCCCTGACCATCCGACGCTGACGGCGGTCGTGGAGGCGCTAAAGGCCAGGGGGCAGCCGGTCTTCTCCCTGCTGTCCGACTTCGCTGCCGGCATCCGCGAGGGCTATGTCGGCCTCGACAACCGCAAGGTCGGCCGCACCGCCGCCTGGATGATCTCGAAGGCTGCGAGGAAGCCCGGCAAGGTCGCCCTTTTTGTCGGCAGCCATCGCTTCCACGGCCATGAGCTGCGTGAGATCGGTTTCCGCTCCTTCTTTCGCGAGCATGCGCCGGACTTCAACGTGCTTGAGACGCTGGTCAATCTGGAGGCCAACCAAGTGACCCATGATGCGATGATCGATCTTCTGGCGCGATATCCGGATCTTGTCGGCTGCTACGTCGCCGGCGGCGGCATGGAAGGCGCCGTCTCGGCGCTGCGGACAGCGAAGCCCGCCGACATGCCGGTGGTCGTCTGCAACGAGATATCAGCCGAATCGCGCGCCGCGCTTGCCGACAACATCCTGACGATGGTGATCTCGACGCCCCTTGCCGCGCTCTGTCGCGAGCTCGTCGATCGGATGGCGCATGCCATCGAAACCGGCGCGGCCAATGCGCCGGGCCAGACGTTCCTCCCCTTCGACATCTATTTGCCGGAAAACATCTGAAGCCATTTCAGGAATGCGTGCAGCGGTTTTCCGTCCAGGTCGCGTCAGGACGGAGGTAGAGCGTTTCCATGAAACGATAAAATGCCCGGGCAGCCCGGTCTGCCGCAAACTGGCCGCCTGAAATGATAGAATCCATCAGAGACGGCCGAAAATCGCACGCCCGGATTCGGAATCTCCCTTGACGCCCCGTTCCGAAATGGAATAAATATTTCACTGGCTGTACATTTTGGTTCTTTCGTTCCGAGAACATCTGGTTCGGGGCAGGCAGTTCGGCGGTCCAGCCGGTGATGAACCGCCCTGGGACGAAATGATATCAGGGAGAGATTCCCCGGGGAGACCGGGGATTCCGGATAGATCGGTGCGACCGGACACCCAAAGTGGAGGAGAGATACAATGAAGAAAATAATTTTGGGCGTTGCCTTCGCGGCGCTGATGAGTTCGTCCGCCATGGCCGCCAAGATCGGCGTGTCGATGGCCAAGTTCGACGACAATTTCCTGACCGTGCTGCGCAACGGCATGATCGAGCAGGCCAAGGGCATGAGCGGCGTGGAGCTGCAGGTCGAGGACGCGCAGAACGACGTCGCCAAACAGCTCGACCAGATCAAGAACTTCGCCGCATCGGGCGTCGACGCCATCATCGTCAATCCGGTCGACACCTCTGCCACGCAGGCGATGTCGGATGCCGCGGCCGCCGCCAAGATCCCGCTGGTCTATGTCAACCGCGAACCTGTCAATGTCGACACGCTGCCTGACAACCAGGCCTTCGTCGCTTCGAACGAGGCCGATTCCGGCACGCTTGAAACCAAGGAAGCCTGCCGCCTGTTCAAGGAAGCCGGCAAGAAGGAAGCCAATGTCTATGTGATCATGGGCGAGCTTTCCAACCAGGCGGCCGTGCAGCGCACCAAGGACATCGAAGAGGTGATCGCGACGCCGGATTGCAGCTTCATCAAGATCATCGACAAGCAGACGTCGAACTGGAACCGCGACGAGGCCCAGAACCTGATGACCAACTGGCTGTCGACCGGCAAGCCGTTCGACGGCGTCATCGCCAACAATGACGAAAGCGCCATCGGCGCCATCCAGGCGATGAAGGCCGCCAATATCGACATGAAGACGGTTGTCGTTGGCGGCGTCGACGCCACGCAGGACGCGCTTGCGGCCATGCAGGCAGGCGACCTCGACGTCACCGTGTTCCAGGACGCGGCCGGCCAGGGCGCCGGTGCGCTCGACGCGGCACTGAAACTGTCCAAGGGCGAGAAGGTCGAACACAAGGTCTACGTGCCCTTCCAACTGGTGACGCCGGCCAACATCGACAAGTTCCTGAAGAAGAACTGAGCGGCGGAACGGTTCACCCCCGGGGCGGCGCTCAAAAGACCGGGCGCCGCCCCACCTCTCAGCGCTTTTCAGGCGCCAGGGGCGACCGTGGCTGACGGAGGATAGACGATTGGCACAGACATCTCATGGCGTCGGCGGGGTCAGCTATGATGCGAAGAAGCGCATATGGCCGGCGGAATTCAACGTCTTCCTGGCGCTCGTCATTCTTGTCGTCATCTTCGAATTGATCGGCCGTGTCTTTCTCGGCGACAGCTTCCTGTTCAACACCCGCAGCAATGTCGGCGGCCTCTTCAACGAGGCGCGGCTGCAGATCATCATCCTGCAAGTGTCGATCGTCGGCATCATCGCCATCGGCGTGACGCAGGTGATCATATCGGGCGGCATCGACCTGTCCTCGGGTTCGATCGTCGGCGCCACCGCGATGATCGCCATGAGCTTCGCGCAGGTGGCGACCGTCAACGGCAATCCCAATCCCAAGGCGATGTTCCTGGCGCAGGGCTGGACCGACCTGCCCGTCATCGTGCCGCTGCTGGTCGCCATCGGCTGCGGGCTGCTTGCCGGCCTGGTCAACGGCGCCCTGATCGCCTACACGCGCATTCCGCCCTTCATCGCCACGCTCGGCATGATGGTGACCGCGCGCGGCATCGCCAAATGGTGGTCCAAGGGCCAGCCGATCTCGTTTCCCACCGACAGTTTCGCCGCGATCGGCAAAGGCCTGATGCCCGTCATCATCTTCCTGTCGCTCGCCGTGCTGTTCCAACTGATCATGACCTACACACGATATGGCAAGCATTGCTACGCCATCGGCTCCAACGAGGACGCCGCACGCATGTCCGGCATCAAGATCGCCAACCACAAGATCCTGGTCTATGTCATCGCCGGCATACTCGCATCGCTCGCCGCGGTGGTGCTCTCTTCCAAGAACCTCACCGCCCAGGCCGGCATGGGCGTGATGTACGAACTCGACGCCATCGCCATGGCGGTCATCGGGGGCGTATCGCTGTCGGGCGGCCGCGGCTCGATCGTCGGCACGGTGATCGGCGCTCTGATCTTCGGCGTCATCATCTCCGGCTTCACCTTCCTGCGCCTCGATGCCTACTACCAGGAGATGGTCAAGGGCGTGATCATCGTCGGCGCCGTCGTTCTCGACCAGTGGCGCCAGCGCCTGCGGGCATTGAGGGCTTGACCATGTCAGACATCGTCCTGAAGACCGAAAACCTGACCAAGCGCTATGGCGGCGTGCAGGCGCTGGAAGGCGCGAATTTCGAGCTGCGCAAGGGCGAACACGTCGCCATCATGGGCGACAACGGTGCGGGCAAGTCGACTTTCGTGCGCCAGATCACCGCCGTCGAGCAACCGACCAGCGGCCAGATCTGGTTCGACGGCAAGCAAGTCAATTTTTCGGGCCCTATCGAGGCGCGCGAGGCCGGCATCGAGACCGTGTTCCAGAACCTGGCGCTGGCCGACGACCTCGACGTGCCGTCGAACCTGTTCCTGGGCCGCGAAAAAGTACTGTTCAATCTGGGACCGTTTTCGATCCTGGACCGCCGGGGGATGCGCAAGGCGACCGAAGCCGCGCTGGTGCGCACGGCGGTGAAAATCCCCAACCTGTCGAACACCATCCGCCATATGTCGGGCGGCCAGCGGCAATGCGTGGCGATTGCCAGGACCGCGACCTTCGCCTCCAAGCTGATCATCATGGACGAGCCGACGGCAGCACTCGGCGTGCAGGAGACCGCGCAGGTCGAGAACATCATCCGCACGCTGAAGGACAATGGCGAGCCGCTGATCCTGATCAGCCATAACATGCGCCAGGTGTTCGACCTTTGCGACCGCATCGTCGTCTTCCGGCGCGGCCGCATCGTCGCCAATCTGCGCAAGGAGAACACCGACGGAAACGATATTGTTTCCTACATCACCGGCGCCAAGACCGGAGAGGCCGAACTCGCGGCCTAGGCCGGGCGCGGAGGCGGCGGTCATCGCTTCCCCGTCGATCTCGTCTTGACCGGAAAATCAGCCGCGCGCATGACCGGCGCCTCGCCAGCTTCGAACCATCCCAGAGGAAATTTCCATGACTCTCCGCTTCGCCCTCCTCGGTGCCGGCCGCATCGGCAAGGTCCACGCCCGCGCCGTCGGCTCCAATCCGCAGGCCAAACTGGTCGCCGTTGCCGACGCTTTCGAAAAGGCGGCGAGCGAACTCGCCACGGCCTACGGTGCCGAGGTGCGCACGATCGATGCCATTGAGAAATCCGGGGACATCGACGCGGTCGTCATCTGCACGCCGACGGACACCCATGCCGACCTGATCGAGCGCTTCGCCAGGGCCGGCAAGGCGATCTTCTGCGAGAAACCGATCGACCTCGACGTCAAGCGCGTCGAGCAGTGCCTGGCCGTGGTCGAGAAGGCCAAGGCGACGCTGATGGTCGGCTTCAACAGGCGCTTTGACCCGCATTTCGCCGCGGTGCGCAAGGCGATCGATGACGGCGCCATCGGCACGGTCGAGATGGTGACCATCACGTCGCGCGATCCGGGCGCGCCGCCGATCGACTACATCGCGCGCTCCGGCGGCATTTTTCGCGACATGACCATCCATGATTTCGACATGGCACGCTTCCTGCTCGGCGAAGAGCCGGTGGCGGTCAGCGCGCATGCCTCGGTGCTGGTCGACAAACAAATCGGCGAGGCCGGCGATTTCGACTCGGTCAGCGTCATCCTGGAAACCGCGTCGGGCAAGCAGGCCGTCATCTCCAATTCGCGCCGCGCCACCTATGGCTACGACCAGCGCATCGAGGTGCATGGCTCGAAAGGCATGGTGGCGGCCGAGAACCAGCGGCCGGTGTCGATCGAACTGGCCAATGAGAAGGGCTATACGCGCCCGCCGCTGCACGATTTCTTCATGACCCGCTATCTCGATGCCTATGCCATCGAGATAGCATCCTTCATCGCCGCCGCGACCTCGGGCAAGAAGGCAGCACCGAGCGGGACGGACGGACTCATCGCACTTCGGCTGGCGGATGCGGCGCTGAAATCGGCGACATCAGGCCAGACCGTCCGCCTCGACAAGTAACGACTTAAAGCACAGGAGCAGAGCGATGAGCGCATCAGCCGGTCGCAATTCACAAACGCGCGCCATCGTCACCGGCGGCGCACAAGGCATAGGCTTCGCGGTCGCCGAGGCATTGGCGGAAGAAGGCTGCCGGGCGCTGGCGCTGATCGGCCGCTCGCAGGAGAAGGGCGACAAGGCTGTCGCCACGCTCAAGAAGTCGGGCGTCGATGCTATCTTCATCAGCGCGGACGTCTCCAAGGTGGCCGATTGCAAGCGCGCCGTCGCCACCGCGCTTTCGCATTTCGGCACCATCAATGCGCTGGTCAACGCCGCCGCCACGTCGGCACGCGGCTCGCTGGTGGAGACCAGCGAGGAGCTCTTCGACACCATCTTCGACACCAATGTGCGAGGCCCATTCTTCCTGATGCAGGGCGTGGTGACGCATCTGCTTGAGAAAAAGGCCCCCGGATCGATCGTCAACGTGCTGTCGATGTCGGCGCATACCGGTCAGTCGTTCCTGACGCCCTATTCGACCAGCAAGGGCGCGCTGATGACGTTGACCAAGAATGTCGCCAACGCCTATCGCTTCAATCGCATCCGCTGCAACGCCGTGCTGCCCGGCTGGATGGACACCGAGGGCGAGGATATCGTGCAGAAGAAATGGCATGACGCACCCGACGACTGGCTCGAGAAGGCCGAGGCCGCACAGCCGATGGGGCAGTTGGTGAAGCCGGACCAGCTTGCCCGGCTGATCAGCTACATGGTCAGCCCGCAATCCGGCGTGATGACCGGCTCGCTGGTCGACTACGACCAGAGCGTCGCCGGGGCGTCGCCGGAATAGCGGCATAACATCGCCGAAAGGCCCACCGCGTCGCGGGGGTTCGGCATATCCTGAAATGGCTCTCATCAGGGTACGTGACAAAGGCCGCCGCTTCGACTATATGAGCCGCATGATCCACCTGACCGCCACCTATTGGTACTTTAGCAGCTCGCTGGCGGCGGGAGGATTGCGCTCAATCTGAAGATTGCAGCAAACAGTCCGACAAGCCGCCAGACCTGGCGGCTTTTTTGTTTCAGCCGGCAGGTCTTCTCTAAATCAAAGAGGAGCAGGAAGCCGTGTTGACCACCACAGACGACCTTCGGGTCAAGGAACTGAGACTGCTGAGCACGCCGGAAGAGGTGATGCGGGAGATACCGCGCTCACTCACGGCGACGCGCACCGTTGCCGCCTCGCGCAACACCATCCACTCAATCCTGACGGGGGCTGACGACCGACTTGTTGTCATCGTCGGCCCTTGTTCCATCCACGATCCGGTCGCGGCCGTTGACTATGCCAGCCGTCTGGCGGCGCTGCGCGAGGCTCTGTCCGACCGGCTCGAGATCGTGATGCGGGTCTATTTCGAAAAGCCGCGCACGACGGTCGGCTGGAAAGGCCTGATCAACGACCCCGACCTCGACGGCAGCTTCAACATCGACAAGGGGCTGCGGATGGCACGCAACGTGCTGTCCGCCGTCAACAATCTCGGCCTGCCGGCGGCAACGGAATTCCTCGACATGACGACGCCGCAATATATTGCCGACCTTGTCGCCTGGGGCGCCATCGGCGCACGCACCACGGAGAGCCAGATCCACCGGGAATTGGCATCGGGCCTGTCCTGCCCGGTCGGCTTCAAGAACGGCACCGACGGCAATCTCAGGATTGCCGCCGAGGCGGTGAAGTCCGCCGCGCAACCGCATCATTTCATGGCGGTGACCAAGGGCGGACGCAGCGCCATCGCGGCAACGACCGGAAACGAGGATTGCCATGTCATCCTGCGCGGCGGCGTCCAGCCCAATTACGATGCGGCAAGCGTCGAAGCCGCATCGGTCGAACTCGCCCGCATCGGTATCGTGCCCCGCCTGATGATCGATGTCAGCCATGCCAACTCAACCAAGAAGCCGGAGAACCAGCCCAAGGTCGCGGCCGACGTGGCGGGACAGGTCGCGGCGGGGGATACGCGCATCATCGGCGTCATGATCGAGAGCAATCTCGTCGCCGGCCGGCAGGATGTCGTGCCCGGCAAGCCGCTCGTCTACGGCCAGAGCATCACCGACGGGTGCATCGACTGGGCAACCACGGAGACGGTGCTGCACGGCCTTGCCGGCGCCGTGGAATGGCGCCGATCGGCGCGCCGCGCCTCGATGGAGAGCCGGCAGGGCGCCGCCTGATCTGGTAGGAGCAAAAGGGCGGCGTTTCCGGTTTCCGCCCGGGACCACGCCGCCCTTAGACCCCGCAGCCCTCCACCTCCTTGCATGCCATCGATCCGCATGTTACATACTGAACCAGATGGTTCAGTATTCTCCGACCCGCCTGGACGCCTCGTTCGCCGCGCTTTCGGACGCCACCCGACGCGGGGTTCTGGAGCAACTCGGCCGTGCGGATGCTTCGATCACGGACCTGGCCCAGAAATTCCACATGACCCTCACGGGCATGAAGAAGCATGTCGGCGTCCTGGAGCAGGCGGGGTTCGTCACCACGCAGAAGGTCGGGCGCGTGCGGACCTGCAAGCTCGGCCTGCGCCGCCTGGAGGAGGAGGCGGCATGGATCGAGAGATACCGCCAGCTCTGGGCCGCACGCTTCGACGAGCTGGACAAGGTTGTCGAGGAAATGAAACGGAAGGAGGAAGCCGATGGACAAAACAAGAGCGAATGAGCCCACCCCCATGCAGAATCGCACGACGGTGGAACGGATGTCCGACCGGGAGCTGGTCGTTACGCGAAGCTTCGACGCGCCGGCGCGCATCGTGTTCGAGGCGTGGACCAAGCCCGAGCTGTTCAGGCGCTGGTGGGCGCCCAAGTCGATGGGCATGTTCCTGCGTTCCTGCGAGATGGATGTTCGTGTGGGAGGCGGGTACCGTTTGGTGTTCGGGCATGATGACTCGCAGCCTGCCGAGTTCTTCGGCAGGTATCTCGAAGTGACACCGCCCTCGCGCCTCGTCTGGACCAATGACGAAGGCGGTAACGGTGGGCCCGTCACCACGCTGACCTTCGAGGAAAAAGGCGGCAGGACGCTGCTGGTCATGCGCGAGCTCTATCCCTCGAAGGAAGCCCTCGACGCCGGCGCCGGGGCGGCGGATGCGATGTCCGAGCAATTCGAGCAGCTGGACGAGCTTCTCGCCACACTGTAGGGCGCTGCCTGATCCGGCCGGCGCCAGAAGGGCCGCAATTCGGTCTAACCGGAGACCAGAGCAGTTCACCGTTCACGGAAGCGGCGTACCGCTCTATCTCTTTGTTTTTACAGTTCTTAAGGGAAGGCGCTACGCGCTTCTCCCGGGAAAACCGCACACACTTTTCCTGGAATTGCTCTATGCCGCCCTCAACCCTTCCCATGCTGTGAACACGGAGACGGCGAAAAGCAGCAGCCCGGCCGCCCGGCCGGCAAGGATGGTCGCTCGCGGATTGGCGATCAGCAGCTTGCGGCTGCGGCCGGCTGATATCGCGAGCCCGCCATAGATCGCGGCCTGCGTCAGCACGGTCAGCAGGCCCATCACCGTCGCCTGCATCCAGATCGGACCGTAGTCCGGCTTCAGGAACTGCGGGTAGACGGCAAGCACGAAGAGATAGGCCTTCGGGTTGATCAGGCAGGTCACAAGGCCTTGGCGAAACGCCTTCCATGCCGAGCGGCTGCCGGCGGGCCCGTCGTGACCGACAGTGATGGAGCTGCGCATCAGCGTGACGCCGATGAAGGCCATGTAGGCCGCGCCGGCAATCAGCAGCGGCTTGAACAGGATCGGCATGAAATGCATCAGCAGGCCGACGCCGATCGCGCCGTTCAGCGTGTGCACCATGCCGCCGACCATGATGCCGCCGGTCGCGGCAAGGCCCCTGTCGCGCCCGCCGGTCAGCGCATTGGCCAGCACGAACAGCATGTCCATGCCCGGAACGGCGATGATGCCGAACAGGAGGATAAAGAACAGCCAGAGATTTTCAGCATAGCCCATGTCAGTTGCCTGTTGTCCCGCTCGGCCCAGCCGCAGCGGAACCTGTTGATTTTCAAACCGATAGGCAGTCCTATAGGCTGGTTCAACTGACGATGGTGTGTCAGTTGTGATCGGTACCGGGTCAGAAAAATGCGCAAGGCGTCACGCCTGTTCGAGATCATCCAGATCCTGCGGCTGGCGCGGCAGCCGGTGACTGCGGCAATGATCGCCGCGCAGTTGGAAGTGACGATCCGCTCGATCTATCGCGACATCGCAGCGCTTCAGGCGATGCGCGTGCCGATCGAGGGCGGGCGCGGCATCGGCTATGTCTTGCGTCCCGGCTTCGACCTGCCGCCGCTGATGTTCTCGATCGAGGAGATGGAGGCGATCGTGCTGTCGCTCGCCCTGCTGGAACGCACGGGCGACGACGAGCTCAAGCAGGCGGCCAAGCGCGTCGGCGCCAAGATCGCCGGCGCCGTACCGCCCCCTTTGCGCCAGACGCTCGACGCCAATGCGCTGCATGCGTGGGGGTTCGCCGCGCCCTCCGCAGGTGCGATCGATCTGGCGCTGGTGCGCCGCGCCATACGCGACGAGGAGAAGCTCGACCTCTCCTACCGCGACGAGCTTGGCCGCGCTTCCGAGCGTCTCATCCGCCCCATCGCGCTGATCTATTACGCCGAAACCGCCAACATCGTCGCCTGGTGCGAGCTGCGCCAGGCCATCCGCAATTTCCGCAGCGACCGCATCGAGGATTGCCAGCCGACCGGACTGCGCTTCAAGGGCGAAGGCGACCGGTTGCGGCAGATCTGGGTCAATGGATGGGAGATTCCTGCCGCCGGCGGCTGAGGCCGCCATTGCCAACCCGATAGCGGCAGAGACTATCTGACATCGACCCAGCGCTTCTCCTCGAAGGATCGCGCCATCGCATGCACGGTGCGCTCGATCTCCAGCCCTTCGGCGAATTCGATGAGCCGCGCCGGTTTGCCGGCGAGCCGGGTCAGCAATTCATGGCATTCGATGATCTTGAGATCGTTGAAGCCGAGGCTATGCCCGGGTGCCGGCACGAACAAATCATAAGGCTTGTGCTGTGGCGCTACCAGGATGGTGCGATAGCCCTGTTCGGTCGGGCGGTCCGATGTGAGGTAGAGCTGGAACTCGTTCATCCGCTCCTGGTCGAACAGGATCGAGCCCTTGGAGCCGAAGATCTGGACGGCGATGCGCCCCTTGCGGCCCCAGGCCGAGCGGTTGACCTGCAAAGTGCCGGCGACACCGTTCTCCAGATGCATCAGCACGCTGGCGATGTCGTAAGTTTCGACAGCGCGGCGGCCGCCGGCGGCCAGCTTGCGGTCGGCATAGGGCCTGGCCATGTCGCAGATGACGCTGGCGACGCGGCCGAACAGGGCTGACACCAGCGACAGCGGGTGCACGGCGAAATCGTCGAGCGCACCGTAGCCGGAAGATGCCTCGTGCTTCCAGAAGAACAGCGCCTCGGGATCGGCCATGAAATCCTCGTCCATCTCGATGCGCAGATGGTTGACCTCGCCGATGATCTTTTCGTCCAGCAGCGCGCCGATATGGCGGATGGCCGGGCTCTGGATGTAATTGTAGCCGAGCGCCGCGACCTTGCCGGATTTCTTCGCCGCTTCCGCCATCGCCTCGGCTTCGGCGAAGCTCGGCGCCATCGGTTTTTCGCACCACAAATGCTTGCCGGCCTGAAGAACCGCGATGGCCATTTCCGGATGGAACTGGTTGGGCGTGGTCAGCGAGACGACATCCACTTCGGGATCCTCGACGACGGCGCGCCAGTCACCGGACGCCCTGGCGAAACCGAACTCGCCGGCCTTGCGCCTGGCGAGATCCTCATTGACCTCGCCGAGATGGACAAGCCGTGGTTTGGTGACGTCGGGAAAGACGGCGCCGACGGCGCTCCACGCAATGGCGTGGCACTTGCCCATGAACCCCGTGCCGATGAGACCGACGCCGACCATTTCCGTTCCTCCACTGCCAGAAGCGTTGCGTGGATGAATTAGTCCATTTTTGTTCGGAATGGAATGTCTGCCTCATTTTTTATGGTGTTCTTGCGCAGCCTCGCTATGATGGGGCAGAGAGGACGCTTCACCGATGAGCTTGGACGGGCCGACGATGGACGAACGGGTACCTCGCGACTTCGAGACGCTGCGCGCCACGATCCTCGATCGGCGCGAAAGCCTGCCCAAGCGCATCGCCCAGATCGCCGCCTATGCGCTCGACAATCCCGACGATATCGCCTTCGGCACCGCCGCCAGCATCGCGGCCTCGGCCGGCGTGCAGCCCTCGACGCTGATCCGCTTTGCCCAGCAGCTCGGTTTTGACGGCTTCACCAGCCTCCAGCAGGTGTTTCGCGAGCGGCTGCGCGAGCGCAACTCCTCCTATGACGAACGGTTGCAGGCGCTGCGCGCCAAGGCGGAGGGCGGCGCCGGCCACCGGGCGATCTTCGACGGTTTTGTCGCCGCCGCCAGCACCTCGCTCAACGACATTTCGCGCACGCTGGACGACGCGCACCTGGAAGAAGCGATTTCCCTACTGGCCAAGGCGCAGACCATCTATGTGCTGGCCAAGCGGCGCTCCTATCCGGTGGCGTCCTACATCGCCTATGCGCTGGGCAAGTTGAAGATCCGCAACCAGCTGATCGAATCGGCCGCCGGCCTCAACGCCGAGATGGTCAGCTTTGCGACGCCGGCGGACGCCGTCGTCGCCATCTCCTTCTCACCCTATGCGCCGGCCACGATCGAGGAGGCGCGCACGATTTCGGAACAGGGCGTGCCGATCATTGCCATCACCGACAGCTCGTTCTCACCGCTTGCCCAGTTCGCCAGCGTCTGGTTCGAGGTTGCCGAGGCGGATTTCGCCGGCTTCCGCTCGCTATCGGCGACGATGGCGTTGGCCATGGCGCTGACCGTTGGCGTCGGCGAGAAGCGGCGCAACACCGGCAAAGGGCGTAAGGCCTGAGTGGCTGGCAAAAAGGCGATTCTGGCTCGGGGAATGCTCATTCCATATTGACTATGGATTGGAATTATTATTTCATATTTTTCGGCGCCACGCTGCCGCTCGCGCGTGTACCCCAACACAACAAGCCCGACGGGAGGTTCCAATGAGCGAAGCCGTGGACGCGAAATACGCTGCGCTCGACGTCATCACCATCGGTCGCGCTTCCGTCGACCTCTATGGCCAGCAGATCGGCTCGCGGCTGGAGGACATCACCTCCTTCGCCAAGTCGGTCGGCGGCTGCCCGGCCAATATCTCGGTCGGCACGGCGCGGCTCGGCCTGCGTTCGGCGCTGCTGACGCGCGTCGGTGACGAGCAGATGGGGCGCTTCATCCGCGAACAATTGAAGCGCGAAGGCGTCAACACCGACGGGCTGAAAACCGACAAGGAGCGGTTGACCGCATTGGTGCTGCTTTCGGTGGAGTGCGAAGGCGTCTCGCCGATGATCTTCTACCGCTCCGACTGCGCCGACATGGCGCTGGCTGAGGAGGACATTGACGAGGCGTTTATTTCCTCGGCTCGCGCGATCGTCGTCACCGGCACGCATTTTTCCCGCCCCAACAGCGATGCCGCCCAGCGCAAGGCGATCCGCATCATGAAGGCCAAGGGCGGCAAGGTCGTGTTCGACATCGACTACCGGCCGAACCTCTGGGGCCTGGCCGGCCACGCCGAGGGTTTTGAGCGCTACGTCAAGTCCGACCGCGTCTCGGCGCAGTTGAAGACGGTGCTGCCCGATTGCGACCTCGTCGTGGGTACCGAGGAAGAGATCATGATCGCCTCGGGCGCCGACGACTGCCTGAGCGCCCTGCAGACGATCCGTTCGCTGTCCTCGGCCACCATCGTGCTCAAGCGCGGCGCCATGGGTTGCATCGTCTATGACGGGCCGATCAGCGATGATCTCGAGGACGGCGTGGTCGGCAAGGGTTTTCCCATCGAGATCTACAATGTGCTTGGCGCCGGCGATGCCTTCATGTCGGGCTTCCTGCGCGGCTGGCTGGGCGGCGAAAGCCTTGCCACGGCGGCGACCTGGGCCAATGCCTGCGGTGCCTTCGCCGTGTCGCGGCTGTTGTGCGCGCCGGAATATCCGACCTTCGAGGAATTGCAGTTCTTCCTCGAGCACGGCAGCAGGCATCTGGCCTTGCGCAAGGACGAGGCGATCAACCACATCCATTGGGCAACGACGCGCCGGCACGACATTCCCTCGCTGATGGCGTTCGCCTGCGACCACCGGGTGCAGCTCGAGGACGTGGCGGCCAAGACCGGCGCTGACGCGTCGCGCATCGAGGATTTCAAGGTGCTGACGGTGAAAGCGGCGGCCAAGGTCGCCGCCGCGCGCGGCGGCTACGGCATGCTGCTCGACGAGAGACATGGCCGCGAGGCGATGTTCGAATTCGCCCGGCATCCCTTCGCCTGGCTCGGGCGGCCGGTGGAACTGCCGGGCTCGCGGCCGCTGCGCTTCGAATTCTCGCAGGACATCGGCTCCCAGCTCACCGAATGGCCGGTCGACCACTGCATCAAATGCCTGTGCTTCTATCATCCCGACGATCCACCGGACCTGAAGGAGGAACAGCAGCAGAAATTACGCGCTCTGTTCGAGGCCGCGCGGAAAGTGGGGAGAGAGCTTCTCATCGAGATCATCGCAGGCAAGCACGGCAAGCTCGACGACACGACCATCCCGCGTGCGCTGGAAGAACTCTATGCGCTCGGCATCAAGCCGGATTGGTGGAAGCTCGAACCGCAGGCGTCTAGCGGCGCGTGGACGAAGATCGAGGCCGTGATCCTGAAGAACGACCCCTGGTGCCGCGGCGTCGTACTGCTCGGCCTGGAGGCCCCGCAGGACGAATTGGAGGCCGCCTTCGCAGCGACGGCCAAGGCGCCTATCGTCAAGGGTTTTGCGGTCGGCCGCACCATCTTCATCAACGCCGCCGCACAATGGCTTTCCGGCAAGATGTCGGACGACGAAGCGATTGCCGACATGGCATCGCGCTTCGAGCAGCTGACCGAGGCATGGCTTGCCGCGCGCGGCCGTAAAGCAGCATAAGAAGGCACGGGCACAGGGACTGCGGAGGAAACCAATGAGCAAGACAATCCGCCTGACGATGGCGCAGGCGCTGACCCGTTTCCTGAGCAAACAGATGACCGAGATCGACGGCGCAAAGGTGCCGATCTTCGGCGGCGTCTGGGCGATCTTCGGCCATGGCAATGTCGCCGGCATCGGCGAGGCGCTCTACCAGGTGCGCGACGAACTGCCGACTTTCCGCGCCCACAATGAACAGGCGATGGCGCATGCGGCGATCGCCTATGGCAAGGCCAATTTCCGCCGCCGCTTCATGGCCGCCACCTCCTCGATCGGGCCCGGCGCGCTCAACATGGTGACGGCGGCGGCACTTGCGCATGTAAACAGGTTGCCTGTCCTGTTTCTGCCGGGCGACGTCTTCGCCAACCGCATTCCCGACCCGGTGCTGCAGCAGGCCGAGGATTTTTCCGACGGCACGGCGACGGTCAATGACTGTTTTCGTCCTGTGTCGCGCTATTTTGACCGCATCACGCGGCCGGAGCAGATCATCCCGGCGCTGAACCGCGCAATGGCCGTGCTGACCGACCCGGCCGAATGCGGGCCTGTGACCTTGTCGCTCTGCCAGGACGTGCAGGCCGAAGCCTATGACTATCCCGAGAGCTTCTTTGCCGAGCGGGTCTGGCGCCAGCGCCGGACGCGCCCGGATCGGGCTGAATTGGCGGCCGCAGTCGCGGCGCTCAAGGGCGCCAGCAAGCCGCTGGTGATCGCCGGCGGCGGCGTGCTCTATTCGCAGGCCTCGGACGAACTGGCGAAATTCGTCGAAGGCGCCGGCATTCCGGTCTGCGAGACGCAAGGCGGCAAATCCTCGCTGCCGGACGATCATCCGCTCAACATGGCGGCGGTCGGCGTCACCGGCACATCGGCCGCCAACCGGCTGGCGGAAGAGGCCGATGTCGTGCTCGCCGTCGGCACGCGCCTGCAGGATTTCACCACCGGCTCGTGGGCGCTGTTCAAGAATTCGGGCAAGACCATCATCGGCTTGAATGTGCAGCCTTTCGATGCCGGCAAGCATCGGGCATCGCCGCTGGTGGCCGACGCGGCCGAAGGTTTGGCTGAACTCGGTGCCGCGCTGAAGGGCTGGAAGGCGCCATCCGCTTGGACCGACAATGCGGCAGCCGGCAAGAAAGAATGGCAGGCCGAAGCCGCCAAGGTGACGGCGTCGACCAATGCCGCCTACCCTTCCGACGCGCAGGTGATCGGCGCCGTGCAGCGCGCCATGGGATCCGGCGTGACGCTGCTCAATGCCGCCGGCGGGCTGCCTGGCGAATTGCACAAGCTCTGGCAGGCAGGCGCGCCCGGCTCGTATCATGCCGAATACGGCTTCTCGACCATGGGTTACGAGATCGCCGGCGGGCTCGGCACCAAGATGGCCAAGCCCGGGGAAGAGGTCGTCGTCATGATCGGCGACGGCTCCTACCTGATGCTCAATTCCGAGATCGCCACCTCGGTGATGCTCGGCCTGAAGCTGACCATCGTGCTGCTCGACAACAGGGGTTTTGGCTGCATCAACCGGCTGCAGATGGCGACCGGCGGCGCCAACTTCAACAATCTCCTGAAGGATGCGCGCCACGAGGTGCTGCCCGACGTCGACTTTGCCGCGCACGCCGCGAGCATGGGGGCCATCGCCGAGAAGGTCTCGTCGATCGCAGGGCTGGAGACGGCGCTGGTTCAGGCGAAAGGCAACGACCGCACCACGGTGCTGGTCATCGACACCGATCCGCTGGTCTCCACCGATGCCGGCGGCCATTGGTGGGACGTGGCGGTGCCGGAAGTTTCCGAGCGCAGCCAAGTGAACGCGGCGCGCAAGGCCTATGATGAAAAACGGCGGATGCAGAGCGTCGGCGATTGATCTTGGCGCTGCCAACTCCCTACCTCCCCTTGTGGGGAGGTCGGACCGAAGGTCCGGGTGGGGGGCTGGCCCGCACCCCACCCACTGCTTCGCAGCGGCCCTCCCCACAAGGGGGAGGGTGAACAAGAAACCGGAGTGACGACTTGAAAGCCAAACTGGGCATGTCCCCCATCGCGTGGTGGAACGACGATCTTGCGGAACTCAGCGACGACGTGTCGTTGGAGGAGTGCCTGCGCCAGTCGCGCTCGGCCGGCTTCACCGGAATGGAGATGGGCCGGCGCTTCCCCAACGACCCTAAGGTGATGTTGCCGATCCTGAAGGCGGCCGACGTCACGCTGTGCGGTGGCTGGTTCTCGGGCACGCTGGTCGATGAGGAGATGAGCAAGAACAAGGATCGCATCCAGCCGATGATCGATCTGTTCAAGGCGGTGAACGCGCCCTGCATCGTCTATGGCGAGGTCGGCCGCTCGATCCAGGGCGACCGCTCGAAGCCGCTCGCCACCAAGCCGAAACTCTCGGGCGACGAGATGAAGGCTTATGCCAGGCGCCTGACCGAATTCGGCGAATGGTGCGCCGAGCAAGGCATGCCGCTTTCCTATCATCACCACATGGCGGCGGTGGTCGAGACCGAGCCGGAGCTCGACGCCTTCATGCGCCATTCCGGAACGGGCATTCCGCTGCTGCTCGATGCCGGCCATCTGGCCTTTGCCGGCGGCGACGTGCTGCGCGCCATCGACAATCATCACAAGCGCATCAGCCATGTGCATGTGAAGGATGTGCGCATGGGCGTGATCGAGAAGCTCGATCGCACGAAGCAGTCCTTCCTCGATGCGGTGGCGCTCGGCGCCTTCACCGTGCCGGGCGACGGCTCGCTGGATTTCGGCGCCATCGTGCAGCGTTTCGCCGACCATGGCTATGAAGGCTGGTTCGTGGTCGAGGCCGAACAGGACCCGAAGAAGAACCCGCCGCTCAAGATGGCGCAGGTCGGCCACAAGGAGCTGATGCGGGTGATGACGGCCGCCGGCTACACGGTCGAGACGCAGGGCTTTCCCGATGTCTGATCGGGTTCTCGCCAGGCCGGGCTTGCTGTAGGTTGCGGCGATGAAAGATTCCGAGCACCCCTTCTTCCGGCCATTGTGGCGGCGTGTCGCCGTCGTCGCGGTCTGCGTCATCTGGTCGATCATCGAGTTCGCGAGCGGCACACCGTTCTGGGGCGTGATCGCGCTGGGCTTCGCCGGCTATGGCGTCTGGCAGTTTTTTTATCTCTATAAGCCGGCCGACGAGAACAAGGCGCCCGCCGAGGTCGAACCGAAGGAGTAATCGGATGTCGAAGCTGCTGGTGAAGGCCGACAAGGGCCATGGCCGTGTCGCCCATGTGACGCCAAAAAGCGCCGGCTGGACCTATGTCGGTTTCGACCTGCATCGGCTGAGGCCAGGCGAAAGTACATCGGGAAAGACGGACGATCGCGAAGTCTGCCTGGTGTTCGTCACCGGCAAGGGCACGGTCAAGGCCGGCGGCAAGGATCTCGGCCTGCTCGGCCAGCGCATGTCGCCCTTCGAAGGCAAGCCATGGTCTGTCTATGTGCCGCAGGGATCGGATTGGTCGGTGACGGCCGATACCGGACTGGAACTCGCGGTGTGCTCGGCGCCCGGCCTCGGCGGCGGCCTGCCGGTTCGCGTGATCGGACCCGACGATCTCGGCCAGGAGGTGCGCGGCAAGGGCACCAATACGCGCTACGTGACCAATATCCTGCCCGAGGGCAAGCCGGCCGATTCGCTGCTGGTGGTCGAGGTCATCACGCCCGGCGGTCACACGTCGAGCTATCCGCCGCACAAGCACGACCAGGACAATCTGCCTGCCGAGTCCTATCTCGAGGAGACCTACTACCACCGCCTCAACCCGCCGCAGGGCTTTGCCTTCCAGCGGGTCTATACCGACGCCGACAAGGACGGCTCCCGCGATCTGGACGAGGCGATGGCGATCGAGGACGGCGATGTCGTGCTGGTGCCCAAGGGCTATCACCCCTGCGCCGCTTGCCATGGCTACGACCTCTACTACCTCAACGTCATGGCCGGCCCGAAGCGGACGTGGAAATTCCACAATGCGCCCGAGCACGAATGGCTGATGAAGGCCTGACCGGCCCGCGGTTGCGGCTGAACCTGTTGGTCCAGATCAGAAAAATCGCCGGCTAAGGACCGGCGGGGTCGATTTGCCTTCGAAAACCCTTCAAAGCTTCGTCAATCCGTCATGGAAATCACCTATGGCAACGGGCTGACGAGGATTTTCGATGCGCTACGCCATCTACTTCACCCCCCGGCAGGACGAAAAATTGGCGCGGATCGCCGCCAACTGGCTGGGCCGTGACCCTTTCGGCGCCGCGACGCGAGCGGTGGAGGCGGTGGGCGATTTGTCGGCGGCGGAAGTCGCCTTCCACACCGCTTCGGCACGGCGCTATGGTTTTCATGCGACGCTGAAAGCCCCTTTCCGGTTAGCGGCCAACGAAACCGAAGCCTCGTTGCGCACAGCGCTCGACGCCTTTGCCGAGGCGACGCCGGTTGTGATGATCCCCCGTCTCGTCGTCAGCCAGATCGACGGTTTCTTCGCGCTGGTGCCGGAGGCGCCATTGCCTCCGCTCAATCGCTTCGCCGATGACGTGGTGCGCGATTTCGACCGCTTTCGCGCGCCGTTGACGGAGGCCGAGATCGAGCGGCGCAACCCGGACTCGCTGAAGCCGGGCGAATTCCGCAATCTCTGCCAATGGGGCTATCCTTACGTCTTCGAGAGCTTCCGCTTCCATATGACGCTGTCCGGCAGGGCCGGGCCACAGGAAAGCCCTCGTCTTCGCCTGGCGATCGAGGGCCTGTTCGCCGAGGTGCTGCGCCAGCCGGTGCCTGTGGACGGGTTGACGTTGTTCATCGAGCCCGAACCCGGCGCCCCGTTCATGGTGCTTTCCCAGCACGCGCTCGGGCGCCGTCCGGCTAGAAAAACCGCCTGAAGCAACAAGCCGTAAGGCCAGAAAAAACCAAGGACTGCCTGAAATGACCGCCGAGACCATTCTGAGCAACGCCCGCATCGTTCTTGCCGACGAGATCATCGACGGTTCGCTCGTGATACGTGACGGTCTGATCGCCGACATATCCGCCGGCGCCGTCCGAGCCGGCGAGGACATGGCTGGCGATTTCATCATTCCGGGGCTGGTCGAGCTTCACACCGATCATCTCGAAGGCCATTATGCGCCGCGGCCGAAGGTGCGGTGGAACCCGATTGCCGCCGTGCTTGCCCATGACGCGCAAGTGGCGACCGCGGGCATCACCACCGTGCTCGATGCCTTGCGCGTCGGCATGGACGAGGATGCCGATCTCAACGCCGCCGACATCCGCAAGCTCGCCGATGCGATCGAGGACAGCGTGCGGATGGATCGATTGCGGGCCGATCATTTCATCCACCTGCGCTGCGAGGTCTCGGCGCCGGATTGCCTCAGGGCCTTCGCCAATTTCGAGACGGACGAACGGGTGAAGCTCGCCTCGCTGATGGACCATGCGCCGGGTCAGCGCCAGTTCGTCAACCTCGAAACCTACGCCTACTACTACCAACGCAAGCTGAAGCTGACCGATCACGATTTCCAGAAATTCTGTGAGAAGCGGATGGGCGAATCTGCGCGGAATTCGGGGCCGAACCGCGTCTTCATCGCCGCCGCCTGCCACGAGCGCGGCATCGTGCTTGCGAGCCATGACGATGCGACGACGGGCCATGTCGACGAAGCCATCGAGCAAGGCGTGCGCGTTGCCGAATTCCCAACCACCGAGGAAGCCGCCAGAGCTTCGAAGGATGCCGGGCTCGGCGTGCTGATGGGCGCGCCCAATGTCATGCGCGGCGCCTCGCATTCCGGCAACGTCTCGGCGCGCACGCTGGCCAGCGACGGCCTGCTCGACATATTGTCGTCCGACTACATCCCCTTCAGCCTGATCCAGTCCGCCTTCTTTCTCGGCGACGTCGTCGATAGCATTTCCCTTCCGCAGGCGGTGGCGATGGTGTCGAAGAACCCGGCCGAGGCCGTCGGTCTTTCCGACCGCGGCGTCATCGAAGAAGGCCGCCGGGCCGACCTGGTGCGCGTGCGCCTCGACGACCACGTTCCGGTGGTGCGCACGGTCTGGCGGCAAGGGCGACGGGTCGCATGATGGTGTCGGCGTTGATCGAGCGTGAACTGTCGGCCGAGGCGTTTCCGATACGCGACGGCGTCTTCGTTGCCGTGGTGGGCCCGAGCGGCGCCGGCAAGGATACGATCATCGGCCATGCCAAGGCGCTTTTCGCCGACGAGACGCGGCTGGAATTCGTGCGCCGCGTCATCACGAGACCGAGCGATACGGCAAGCGAGGATCACGACACGCTGGCCGATGCCGCCTTCATCGAGGCCGAAGCCGACGGCGCCTTCGCCGTTTCCTGGGAAGCGCACGGCCTGCGCTA
Source organism: Mesorhizobium sp. CA13 (assembly GCF_020165235.1). NCBI lineage: Bacteria > Pseudomonadati > Pseudomonadota > Alphaproteobacteria > Hyphomicrobiales > Phyllobacteriaceae > Mesorhizobium > Mesorhizobium sp. CA13. Next base: position 92,608 of record NZ_JAIUHS010000009.1, read on the forward strand.
CGGCCTGCCGGCCGAGGTCGATTGGGCAGTGGCCAACGGCCATGTCGCTGTCGCCAATGTATCGCGCGCGATCATCCCTGCCTTGCGGGAGCGCTATGCCAACCTGGCCATCGTCGAGATCACCGCTTCGCCCGATGTGCTGGCCGAGCGGCTGGCGATGCGTGGCCGCGAGTCGCGCGGGGAGGTTCTGGCACGCCTGGCGCGCAGCGCCCCTGTGACACTGTCCGGACCCGGCGTCACCTCGATCGACAACAGCGGTTCGCGCGAGACGGCAGGCGAGCGCTTTGCCGAGGTGCTGCGCAAGGCAATGGCGTTCTCCGACATGTCGGGGCTGATCGACTAAAAGTGTTGGTGTTCAGGTGGCGCTCGCCTGACCTGAACATCGAAACACCTTCCCTTTATGCCGCGTGCCGGTCGTGATCGGCACGACGCGCGCTGGCCGACGGCGTTGCCGACGGTTGTGTCGGCGCGTCCAGAACCGCGACGTGATGGCGGTACACCATCTCCCAGCCTTTCCAGCCAGTAAACAGCAGGATGCAGACAACGATCAATGAAAGCAGCACTCCCCAGGGGCGAACTGCTGCTTCGGCGCCTTGGCTGTAGCGAAGATAGAAATTGATCAGCGCCAGAACGACGGCGGTCAAATTACCGACCATGTGATACCAGGCGCCCGTCAGGGCGCGGATGCGCGGCTCGCTCAGGAAATCGATAAAGCCGGCAATCGCCGCCAGGAGAGCCATGACGATGGCTGCTCCAATCAGCCACATCGACGCGCGTGCCCAAAAGACGTCGGCGGTGCCCCAGAACATCAAATCGGTAAGAAACGCGCCGACAAGGAACGCGACAGGAAAGGGAATGAGCATCGGATGGATGGGATGACCTCCCACCTTGGCGGTGCTTAGCGGATTCGCGGCCATGACAATGCCTCCGAACAGAAAAGCTTTGAACAACGCCCAGACAAGGGTTTCGTTCCAATCCGGATGGAAGCTCGCAAGACGTTTTCGCGACGCTGCCCCTCCTTGCACCCAAGTCACTTGGGGCCGCACAGATACGGCCGACGATAGATCGAGCGGAATTGCGGGTCGGGCGAGATGGAAGCGGCGTTATCCTTCTACGGTCACGGCGGACGCCGCTTTATGCCTCCGATTATTCCGCGGCCGCGCCCACCGCACCCTTGCGGGCGGCGTCGACCATGCGCCGCCGCGCGCGGAACACGCCCCATTGCTGGTCGATCAGCACGCCGATGAGGATGACGCCGCCCATCACCGCGAAGTTGAGCGAGGACGGGATGCCGAGCAGGTTGACGAGGTTCTGCAGCTCCTGCAGCAGCACAGTGCCGAGGATGACGCCGATCAGCGAGCCCTCGCCGCCGCGCAGGGAGAAGCCGCCGAGCACGGCCGCGGCAATGGCGTAAAGCTCGTAGAACTGGCCGTGGCTGGCCGGCGAGATGGAGCGCGTGTACATGGCGAAATAGATCGCCGACAACGCCGTCAGCACGCCGCAGATGACGTAGGCGGCCATGACGACACGCCCGGTGCGGATACCGGAATATTTCGCCGCTTCCTCGTTCTTGCCGATGGCGTAGAGATAGCGGCCGAACACCGAGCGGTGCAGCACCACCCACATGACGATGGCGATGACGATCAGCGCGAAGAAGGAGTTCGGCACGCCCCAGGAGCGGCCGGCGGTCAAGAATTCGAGCTCCGGGAAATTCTGGCCGAAGGCGAAACCGGCGGTGCCGTCGGCGGTGTAGAAGCGGGCGACGCCGCGATAGATCAAAAGGCCGCACAAGGTCACCACGAATGGCTGCAGCTTGAGCCGCGTGATCAGCCAGCCATGCGCCAGGCCGATGATGGCGCCGAGCACCAGGATGAGCACGAAGGCCAGCGGCCATTCCATGCCGCGCACGGCGATGAAGTCGATGAACAGCGTGCCCAGGAGCGCGACCAGCGAGCCGACCGACAATTCGATGCCGCCGGTGATGATGACGAAGGCCTGGCCGATCGACAGGATGCCGAACAGGCCGATGAGGTTCGAGGTGTTGGCGAGGTTGATCGGCAGCAGGAAGCGGGGATTGATGATGGCGACGATGGCGCCGACCACCAGGATCAGGATCAGCAGGCCGAGATCTTTCTTGCTCATCGTCTTCTCCCCAATGCCTGCCTGCGCGGCCATCCAGCCACGGCGGCAAAAACTATTTCGGCTGCTTGCCCACCGCCAGCAGCAGCACGTTTTCCTGGCTGAACTGGTCCTTGTCGAGAATGCCCGAGATCTGGCCCTCATGCATGACGGCGATGCGGTCGGACACGCCGATCACCTCCTCCATGTCGCTGGAGATCATCAACACGGCGACGCCGGCGTCGGCCAGCGCGCGCATCAGCCCGTAGATCTCCGCCTTGGCGCCGATGTCGATGCCGCGCGTCGGCTCGTCGAGGATCATGACCTTGGGGTTCATCGCCAGCCATTTGGCCAGCACGACCTTCTGCTGGTTGCCGCCCGACAGCGTGCCGGTGCGCGTCTGCACCGACGGCGCCTTGATGCCGAGATCTTTTTTCTGCTTCTCCGCAGTGGCGGTCTCCGCGTTGGCCGAAACCAAAGAGCGCTTGGCATGCGCCGGCAGGTTGGGCAGCGAAATATTCTGGGCGATCGACAGGTCGAGCAGGATGCCGGTCAGCTTGCGGTCCTCCGGCACCAGGAAGATGCCGTGCGCGACGGCATCGGCCGCCGAGCCCAGGGCCAGCGGCTTTCCGGCGAGCTCGAGCGTGCCGCCAAGGCTGTTTTCGATGCCGAAGAACACCCGCGCCAGCTCGGTGCGGCCGGAACCGACGAGGCCGGCAAGGCCGAGGATTTCACCGCGCCTGACGTCGAGATCGACTGGCCGGCCGGGATAGGTCGGGGTACGGATGGCCTTGGCCGACAAGGCGACGGCGCCGGGGGCGCGGGCCGCCTCGGAGGCCTTCTCGCGCTCCTTCAGCATGCGGCCGATCATCAGCTTGACCATCTGGTCGTGGTTGATGTCGCGCTTGGGCAAGGTGCCGGCCAGCATGCCGTCGCGCAGCACGATGACGCGGTCGGCGACGCGCTCGACCTCGTGCAGGCGATGCGAAATGAAGATGACGCTGATGCCGTCGGCCTTCAGCGCCTTGATGACGTCGAGCAATTTGTCGGTCTCGGCGATCGGCAGGCTGGAGGTCGGTTCGTCGAGGATGACCAGCCTTGCCTTGATCGACAGCGCCTTGGCGATCTCGACCATCTGCTGCTGGGCGAGCGACAGTTCGGCGACAGGCGTGTCGGCGGAGAAATTGGCGCCGACGCGTTTCAGGAGCGGCGCCACCATGGCGCGCAGCCTTGCGCGGTCGACAAGCTTGAGCGGCCCGGCGCGCAGCGGTTCGCGGCCGAAGAAGATGTTGGCTGCGACATCGAGGTTCTCGAAGAGGTTGAGTTCCTGGTGAACGAAGGCGATGCCGGAGCCAAGGCTGCCCTCGACGCTCAGGCCGTCATGGGCGGTGCCGTCGACAGTGACGGTGCCGCTGTCCGGCCGCGTCACGCCGCCGAGGATCTTCATCAAGGTGGATTTGCCGGCGCCGTTTTCGCCGACGAGGCCGATGACCTCGCCCGGCCTGACCTCCATCGAGAAGCCGTCGAGCGCGACGACGCCCGGATAGGTCTTGCGCACGTTCTCGAGGCTGAGGAACGGGGTGGTCGCGGCGATGGATGTGTCGGAATAATTCATCATGCCTGACAGCGTTGGCGGGCCGACCTCTTGGCAGACTGACTGGCCTCGAAGGCTTCGTCAATGCGAGAGCAGCCGGCCCAAGCGACGTTGAGCCGGCTGAACTGCCTTCGGTCTTAATTTCCAGCCATCGCCTTCAGATTGGCGGCGTAGGCGTCGACGTCATCCTTGCCGATGATCTTGGTCGGGATGATGATGAGGCCGTTGGCCGGGATGCCCGACTTGTCGCCCTTGAGGTAGGACGCCATCAGCTTCATGCCCTGATAGGCCCACTCGAAGGGTTGCTGCACGACGGTGGCGGCAATGGTGCCTTCCTTGACGCCGCCCAGCGTGATCGGATCGTCGTCGAAGCCCACGACGGTGATCGAGCCGAGCTTGCCGGCGTCGCGCAGCGCTTCATAGATGCGCGGCGTGTTGTAGGAGTAGAAGCCGACCATGCAGGTGACGTCGGGGCTGGCGACCAGCGCGTCCTCGACATTCTTCTTGGCGCGGGCCTGGTCGATGTCGTCGCCGCGCACGTCGACGAGTTCGATCTTGGTGCCGGCCAGGCCATCCTTCATGCCCTGGATGCGCTCTTTGGCGTTGTCGGCGCCGAGCAGGCCGACGAAGCCGAGGCATTTGCCGCCGTTCGGCATCGCCTTCTTGGCGATCTCGGCCGCCTGCTTGCCGGCATCGACATTGGACGAGCCGATATAGGCGACGCGCTTGGTCTGCGGGGCGTCGGAGTCGGTGGTGAACAGCGCCGTTTCCGACGCGATCTTGTTCAGCCCGTCGGTCGAGGTCTTGGGGTCGACGGCCGAGACCATGATGCCCTTGACGCCGGCGGTGACCAGATCGTCCATCAGCCGCTGCTGGATGGCGACCGAGGACTGCTCGGGATATTTCAGCTCGAGATTGTAGTCGGGCAGTTCGCCCTGCGCCTTCTTGACGCCGGCTTCGGCCGCCTTCCAGAAGTCGGAAGCGCCGTTGACCACGAAGGCCAGCGTCGGCTTGTCGTCGGCGCGCGCGATCGTGCTCGCCGTCAGGCCAAGCAGCAGCGCCGCGGTGGCCACGGATGCATTGCGTATCAAGGATTTCATGTTCAACCTCCCGTTTTGGCCGGTCGTCGGACCGGCCGATCCTGCACTTGTCTGATTTGCCGTTCGCGGCTTGGACGCCCTCCTCCTCAAGGGTTCCCGGCACTGAAGATGGCGTCGTTCCAGCCACGGCGACGGACTTTAGAGACTCATCCCCCGTTCGTAAATAGTCCGATTTGTCTGACATATCACATGTCCGCGACAAGGCTTCGCGGGGTACTATCCGCTTGCCATCGGGCCATTCGCATGCACCGCGCCCCAGGGAAATCGAACGCGACGGACCGACGTTACAGCGCATTTTCGTATTAGTAAACGGTATTAGTTGGGCTGGCGATGGCGACCGCGCCGGCGGTGCCGGCGCCGGGTTTGCCGAGAACGCAATGGCTTGGCGCAAAAGGGGTAAGCGGCGCATATGCTGTGATTTAAGCTAACTGAGCCGCCTAGCCAGTAGACCGGTCGCACGCTAATAGATATAAGTCAGGCGATATTTCTATAAACCGACGCGGCCTTGATGGTCGCCGGGCAGGCCGGACAGGCCGGGGAACACGAACAGAATGAGCGAGACCACTGATATCGCGACGGCAAGGCGCCGCAAGGCGCCGGTGAAGCCCAAGGGCCGGGTCACCATGACCGACATTGCGCGCGCCGCCGGCTGCTCGCAGGCGACTGTTTCCTTCGTGCTCAACAATTCGCCTGGCATAAAACTGTCGCGGCAGACCCGCGAGCGGGTGATCGAGGCGGCTCGCACATTGGGCTACAGCGCGCCGGCCTTCTCGGCGCTGAAGACGCCGGCTGCCGCCTTTGACGGGCTGGACGGGGTGATCGGCTTCGCCGTCGACCAGCTCGCCACCAGCCCGGAAGCCGTCGTCGCCATCGAGGGCGCGCGCCAGGCCTCGTGGAACGCCGGCAACGTGCTTCTGGTGGCGCAGACGATGGGCGACGCCGTGATGGAGCCGCGCGCCATAGAGGCGCTGACCCGGCGGGGCATTTCGGCGCTGATCTACATGACCATCTTTACCCGCGAGATCACGGCGCCCGATTTCCTCTACAGCCTGGACATCCCGGTGATCCTGCTCAACTGCTACACGTCGGATTATGCCTTCCCCGCCGTGGTGCCCTCCGAGATCGCCGGCGGCCAGAGCTCCACCCGGCACCTGATCAGCCACGGCCACCGCCGCATCGCCACCATCACCGGCGAGCCCTGGATGCAGGCGGCACAGGACCGCCTGAAAGGCTACCGCCGCGCGCTCGCCACCGCCGACATCCCCTTCGATCCCGAACTGGTGGTCGAGGGCGACTGGTCGGCCAGCGCCGGCTATGCCGCGACCGTCAAGCTCCTGGCGCTCAAGGACCGCCCGACCGCCATCTTCTGCCAGAACGACCGCACGGCGATCGGCTGCTACGAAGCCCTGAAGGAAGCCGGCCTGCACATCCCGCAGGACATTTCGGTCGTCGGCTATGACGACGAGGAAATCGCCAGGCATCTGTTCCCGCCGCTCACCACCTCGATCCTGCCGCATATGGCGATGGGCCAATGGGCGATCGAACAGCTCGAAGCGCCGGCAGCGGTGGGACGGGGGCGCTATCCGATCACCAAGCTGGAATGTCCGCTGGTGGAGAGGGAGAGCGTGCGGGCCGTGGCAGGCTGACCGCCCGACCGACAAGGCAGACATTCGGACCATGAAAACCGGCGCCGCGAGCGCTGGCCGGCCATGGGATTCCCGCCGGACTTTCTCGCTGTCGGGGCCAGCCAGGCATGTCCTTTCAATTGGCACAGCAAGCGGTCGGGCCGCCGGCCCCAAGGCCGCGAAGGCGTGAGAAATGCCGGCCGGCGACGCCGCGAGTGCCCTATTGCGCCAAGGTTCGAGGACATTTGTTCCAAGCGCGGCGTGTTGGTTGAACAGGCTGGGCTGGAGGCATAGCCTTGCCTGGTCCACCGGGCTCGCCTCGAGCTTGCGGCGGCAACAGGCGGCATGACGGATCGCGGCGTGCCGCCGATCGAGGAGACGAACATGCAGCTCGAACAATCCCTTGCCGGCATGCGCCGGCGCGACCTTCTCAAAATGATCGGCATCACGGCGGGCAGCGCCGCAATGTACCAAGCCATGACCAGCATGGGACTGGCGGCAGAGTCCGATTACAAAGGACCCATCAATCTCGAAGGCGACCCGAAGGGCGCTTCGGTGCTTGTCCTGGGCGCCGGCCTGGCCGGCATGCTGGCGGCGCTGGAACTGCGCCAGGCCGGCTACAAGGTGAAGATCCTCGAATACAATGCCCGCGCCGGCGGCCGCAACTGGACGATACGCGGCGGCGATACCGTCACCGAACTCGGCGGCTACACACAGAAATGCGAGTTCGACGAGGGGCTCTACCTCAATCCCGGCCCCTGGCGCATCCCTTACCATCACAACGGGCTGTTGGCCTATTGCCGGAGGCTCGGGGTGACGCTTGAGCCGTTCCAGCAGACCAACCACAACGCCCTGCTGCATTCGACGGAGGCCTTCGGCGGCAAGCCGAAGCGCGTGCGCGAGATCCAGACCGACTTCAAGGGCCACACTTCGGAGTTGCTGGCCAAGGTGGCCAAGAAGGGCCAGCTGGAGGGCCTCGTCTCCAAGGAGGACCAGGAGGTGCTGCTCGAGGCGCTGCAGTCCTGGGGGGCGCTGGACAAGGACTACAGCTATAAATCCAGCCTCGCGACCGCCGAGTTCCGCGGCTACGAGAAGGAGCCGGGCGGCGGCATCGGCGCCGAGCCGGTGGCGGGTCAGGTCCTCAGCGCGTCCGACGTGCTGAATTCGCGCCTGTGGGGCAGCCTCGCCAACTTCTCGCTCTACGAATTCCAGACGACCATGTTCCAGCCGGTCGGCGGCATGGGCAGGATCGGCGAAGCCTTCGCCAAGCAGGTCGGCGACCTCATCACCTACAATGCCAAGGTCACCAAGATCGCCCAGAACGACAAGGGCGTGACGGTGACCTATGAGGACGCGAGAAACCCCGGCACCACCCAGGAGGCCAGCGCCGACTGGTGCGTATGCACCATTCCGCTCACCATCCTCAGCCAGATCGAAATCCAGGTCGGCGGCGCCATGCAGGCGGCGATCAGGGCGGTGCCCTATGCGTCCTCGGTCAAGGTCGGCCTGCAGATGAAGCGCCGTTTCTGGGAGGAGGACGAATCGATCTTCGGCGGCGTCAGCTATACCAACTTGCCGATCTCGCAGATCTCCTATCCCAGCACCGGCTTCAACGCCGGCGGCAAGGGCGTGCTGCTCGGCTGCTACACGTGGAACGGACCGAACTCCTACGAATTCACCGCCATGACCCCGCAGGAGCGCGTGCAGAAGGCGGTGGAATACGGCGCGCAGCTTCACCCGCAATACAAGCAGGAGTTCGAGACCGGCGTTTCCTGGGCATGGCACCGCTCGCCCTTCACGCTTGGCTGCGCGGGCGACTGGACCGAAGAGGCGCGCAAGGAGCATTACGACAATCTGTGCCAGATCGACGGCCGCATCGTGCTGGCCGGCGAGCATGCCTCCTACATTCCCGCCTGGCAGGAGGGCGCGATCCTGTCCTCGCTCAACGCCATCACCCGCCTGCACCAGCGCGTCATGCAGGGATGAGGCCATGCCGGTCCCTTCGTTCACCCCGTATCCCGCGAGGCATCCCATCATGAGCAGCTCCTTCAAAAGACCCAGCGGTTTCATCGCCATGGCCGCCGCCATGGCGTTCACGGCCCCCGGCGCGTTCGCCGATTCGGCGGGCGTCACATTCAGCCAGGGCGATAATTTCACCGAAAAGGATGGCGCGGCGCTCTATGCCAATGTCTGCGCCGCCTGCCACCTGGACAAGGGGCAAGGCGCGGTCGGCGCCGGCCACTATCCGGCGCTGGCCAAGAACAAGAACCTGGAGGCGGGCGGCTATCCCGTAACCCTTGTCCTGCACGGGCAAAACGGCATGCCGCCGGTGGGGCAGATGATGAGCGACGACCAGGTCGCTGCCGTGGTCAACTATGTCAGGACGCATTTCGGCAACGACTACAAGGATGCCGTGACGGCGCAGGACGTGAAGGATGTCCGCTGATTGGCGGATGCCGCCCGCATATGCGGCAACGCAAACCGCGTGGCGGGCATTCCGGCGCCCGCCGTCCTCTCGAACAGAAGGAAACAGGTCATGAAACCATCGATCGGGAAATCATGGATCGGGGCCGCCGTGCTGGCGGCGGGAATGCTGGCGGCAGGCGCCGCGCTGGCCGACGACGTCGTTCGCCACAAGATTCCGAATTCGGATTTTCCGATCCTGCGCGCCGTCGAGGTGCCGGCCGGCAAGACCACGGTCTATCTCAGCGGCGCCGTGCCGTCGGTCATCGACGAGAAGGCCGACAAGGCAACGGTCGCGGCCTATGGCGACACCGAGGCCCAGACCGGCTCGGTGCTGAAGTCGATCGACAAGACGCTGGCCGATCTCGGCCTGAAGATGGGCGACGTCGTCAAGATGCAGGTCTTCCTGGTCGGCGATCCCGCCAAGGGCGGCAAGATGGATTTCGCCGGCTTCATGAAAGGCTACACGAAGTTTTTCGGGACCAAGGACCAGCCGAACCTGCCGACGCGTTCGGTGGTGCAGGTCGCGGGCCTCGCCGGCCCCGGCTTCCTGGTCGAAATCGAAGTGACCGCCGTGCGGCCTTGAAGCCGGGGCGTTCGGCCGGCCCGTTGCGCCAGGATGCCGAACGGGCTGGGGAGGCGCGGATCTGGCGGGCCGGGAACCGGCGCGGTCGAAGCGGCCTCGCTCGCCCAGGCACCCACCGAAAGGCGGAGCTGGGCGATGTTGACCCGCCAGTGAGGGCTAACACGCGCGGAGCCCACGCCCAAGCACTAGCCATTCGTCGAAGGGAGGTCGCGCGACCGCGGACGGAAAACCGCCTCACGCTTTTCTCGGAATTAGCCTAGCCTCTCCTCTTCAGCGCAGGGAGAGCGAGATGACCTCAAGTTTCACCGTTCACGATGCATCCGGATATGAGCAGCTCATGGGCCGCTGGAGCCGCAAGCTCGCGCCCAAATTCATCGACTTCGCCGGGCTTGCCGGTGGCGAAAAGATCCTCGACGTCGGCTGCGGCACCGGCAGCCTGACGTTCGAGCTGGCGAAATCCGCCGACCTCGCGGCGATCACGGCGATCGACTTTTCGCCTGTCTTCGTCGAGGCGGCACAGCGGCGCAACAGCGATCCGCGCATCGAGATCCAACAGGCCGACGCCACCGCCTTGCCGTTCGCCGACGATCGTTTCGACCGCGCGCTGGCGCTGCTCGTGCTCCATTTCGTGCCGGAGGCCGGCAAGGCGGTGGGCGAAATGCGCCGCGTGGTGCGGCCGGGCGGCGTGGTCGCGGCCGTCGTGTGGGACCATCTCGGCGGCATGCCCGGCATGCGAATGATGATCGACACGGCGGCCGCGCTCAGCGAAGGCGGACGCCAGATGCGCAGCCGCTATTGCTTCCAGCCGATGATGCAGCCGGGAGAAATGAAGCGGACTTTTATCGAGCAGGAGCTGGCCGACGTCACCGAAACCGAGCTGATGATCCGCATGGACTATCGGGATTTCGACGACTATTGGGCGCCGATCGGCGCCGGCGAAGGGCCGCTCGGCAGATACATGATGACGCTCGACCCAGCCGAGCGGTCGCGCACCGAGGCCGCCGTCCGCGATGCCTACGAGGCAGGCCGGCCGGATGGGCCGCGGTCGTTCGCCAACGTGGCCTGGGCTTGCAGGGGCGTGGTGCGGTAAACGGACCGAGAGCCGCCCTATTGCGGCAAACCGGCGGCCTGCAGCGCCTCGCCGAGGCATTGCGCGAGCGCCGGGGCGCAGTGTACGGCGGCGAACTGCCGGCTGTAGCGAAACGTCGGATGCAGCTCACGCACCCGCGCCGCTGCCGCCGCCGCCTCTTCCAGCCGGCCGAGCTTGGCCAAAGCGGCGGCCAATTGCACATAGGTGATGCTGTGGGCGGGATTGGCCTGAACGGACCTGTATGCGGCGCGGCAGGCCTCGTCGTAGCGGCCGCGCAGCAAATGGCTCATCGCCTGGGCATCGAAGGCGGCGAAGGCCCATGGATCAAAGGGGCTTAGCCGCATCCCGCGCTCGCTCCACTCGATGGCTTGCTCGGCTTCGCCGCTCCAGCCGAGGATGACGCTGCCCAGAATGTAGGTCAGGGCGGATGACGGGCTGACGGCGAGCGCGGCTTCCAACGCGGTGAAGGCGGCCTTGCGGTCATGTCCATCCATGCCGATCGAAAACCCCGCAAGGGTAAGCGCCGATGCGTCGTCCTGTCCGTGCAGGATGGCCAGCCGGGCATGGCGGATCGAAGCCTCGCGATCGGCTTCCCGCAGGCCGGCGCGAAGGAACAGGCAATGGTGGCACATGGCGGCATTGCCGTGGGCAAGCGCATAGGTCGGCTCCAGTTCGATGGCGCGTTCGAGCAGCACAAGCGCTTGCGCAACCCGCTCGGGCATGCCGGAATCCACGTCCGGCTGGGCCCGCAGCACGAGGTCGTAGGCATCGAGACTGTCGGGGCGCTTGCGCTTCACCCTCTCGATTTCGACACGCCGCAGGCTCGGCGCGATCGCGCCGACGGCCGCAAGGGCGATCTCATCCTGCAGCGCGAAAATATCGGCGGAGGCCCGGTCGAAGCGCTCGGCCCATATGTGGGCGCCGGTCGAGGTGTCGATCATCTGGCCGGTCACGCGCACGCTGCCGCCGGCCCTGCGCACGCTGCCTTCGAGCACGTAGCGGACACCGAGCTCGCGGCCGACCTGCTTCACGTCCACAGCGCGCCCCTTGTAGGTGAAGGAGGAGTTGCGGGCGATGACGAACAGCCAGTTGATGCGCGCCAGGCCGGTGATGATGTCGTCGACTATGCCGTCGGCGAAATAGTCCTGCTCAGGATCGCCGCTCAGGTTCGAGAACGGCAGAACCGCGATCGAAGGCTTGCCGGGCCATGTCAGCGTGGGTGCCTCCGGACCGAGACCACCAATCGCGACCTGTGGCCCGACATAACGATAGCCGTGCCGCGGCAGCGTCTCGATCCAGCTTCCGCCGCCGGCCGCGTTCTCGAGCATGCGCCTGGCCGCCGCGATCTGCACCGTCAGATTGCTGTCCTCGATCGCTTGCCCGGGCCATACGGCCTCGATCAGCGCCTGCTTCGAAACCGGCTTGCCCGTGCGTTCGACAAGCAGCGCCAGCAGCGCGACGGCGCGTTGGCCGAGCGGCGTCGGCTGGTCGCCGTGGAACAGGATCCCGGCTCCGCCGTCGATGCGAAAAGGGCCAAAGGCGAGGCTCGTTGCCATTTTCCGGAGGAGATACCGTTTGCAATCTTTTCGCAATGATTTCGCAACGGCTTCACGACTGGCCGGCCGGGTAGAGGCATTCTGTGCCGGTGCTGCGGGAAAACGCAGCGAACCGATGGAGGATCAAATGAGCGCCGCCCCTGTCATCCGGATGCCCGACGAGAACAAGGGGGTCATGCTGCGTGGCCAGCCGATGGTGTTCCTCGTCACCGGCGAGGATACCAGGCACACGAGCATGTTCGACTGGACCATACCGGCCGGCTTCGCCACCGGCCTGCATGTGCATCGCGTGCAGGAAGAAACCTTCTATGTGCTGGACGGCGAATGTGTCTGGCACGTCGGCGAAAAGGTGATCCGGGCGACCCCGGGCACCTTCCTGTTCATTCCGCCTGGCGTGCAGCACAACATCACCAATGTCGGCGAAAAGCCCGCCCGCGTGCTGATGACCGTCTCGCCGCCCGGCCACGAGCATTATTTCGAGGAACTCGCCAGGCTGGCCGCAAAGGGGTCCCCCGATCCAAAGGCGCTTGCCGAGCTGCGGGACCGCTACGACACCGACCAGATTTCTACCCTGACGGCGAGTGCATAGGCGTCGTTGGTAGATGGGCGCAATCGGCCTGCCTGCGGCGCGAGCGCGGCTTCCCGGTGCCTACGGTGCCGGGACGCGGCAAAGATGATGTAGACGGCCGAGAGGGCGGCCGTCCAATGCGGAGAATCCTGCATCTGGATAAAAGCGCGCGGTGGTCTAAGGTGTCTCCGGGGCTCCCGACGTCTTCCGCAAAAGGTTTCCGAATGGCACTCACCGGACCGCGCCCGACCTGGCTTACTTTCGACTGTTATGGAACGCTGATCCAGTGGGATGAGGGACTGATGGCCGCGATGGAGACGATCCTGTCGCGCAAGGGCCGCAGGATCGAGGCTGAGACATTCATCCCGGTCTACGACCGGCACGAACACCAGCTCGAGCATACGAAGCCGCACCTCTCCTTCGCCGAGGTGACGGCCAAAGCGCTGCATCTGGCGATGCGGGACTTTTCGCTGGAAGCGGAGGCCGGCGACGCCGACCTGCTGACATCCTCGATCGGCCGCATGCCGCCTTTCCCGGAGGTCGTCGCGACGCTGCAAAAGCTGAAGCAGGCCGGCTTCAGGCTGGCGATCATCTCCAACACCGATGACGCCATCATCGCCGGCAACGTCGCGCAGCTGGGCGGCGCCATCGACCGGGTCATCACGGCGCAACAGGCGCAGGCCTACAAGCCGTCGCGGCAGATCTTCGAACACGCCTGGCGCACCCTCGGCGTGACCAAGGACGAGCTGGTCCACATCTGCGCCAGCCCGCATCTCGACCTGACCGCCGCCCGCGACCTGCATTTTCGCGCGGTGTGGGTCGATCGCGGGACGGGACGAAAGCCGCCGGCGGACTATGAGCCGGACGCGGTGGCACGAGGGCTGGACGACGTGCCGGGGTTTTTCGAGGAGGCTGGGTGGGTTTAGGATATCGGAGGGTTGGGCGCGCAGGCTCGAACCACTTCAACATCTTTTCGGCCGAAGTGTTACCCCATGTCTCCGGTATAAACCGTAACCTATGTCTCCGGGTTGTACACTGATGCCGTTGGCGCACCCGACAGGATTCGAACCTGTGACCTCTGCCTTCGGAGGGCAGCGCTCTATCCAGCTGAGCTACGGGTGCTTCCCGGCGATCCGGAAAACGAACCAGCCGATGAACCGGCAAGTCACGGCTTCTTAGCGGAACCAGGCGCGGGCTTCAACGGGCAAGTGCGTTTTGCGAAATCGAAAGGGCTGGCGCACAGAACCAACGCGAGAGCGTCGATCACGATCCTTCATATGCTCTCATGAACAACGGCTGCGCCTTCTGGAAATCAGCCATTGACCTGATTGAAACTTGCAGATTGCCAGTTCCGTAGTGGCCAATTTTCGTCACATCGCGGGTGAAGCCCTCCTCAATCTCGATTGTCCGTGGATCTAGCTTCAGGTAGACGACGGCAACCTTTGGCTGAGGGTAGACTTCAAGGCAGGCGAAGTTTTTTATGCGCTTAAACGCCGTATATAGCTTTAGTTCCTTGACCTGAACGTCGTCTCCAAGGCCGATCAGAAAGTCCCGGATGGCGTCGTGGAGATCGCGCAAAGCCGGGCTCGCTTGCGACAGACGATACGCCATGCGGTATGTGGCATAAGGGTCTTCCGAGTCTTCGTTCGGGGTGGCCATCGTGGTGTCGCCGGCAGTGCTCTTTATGTCGGGTGCGGCTGAAAATGTGTTTACCTTGGCCAGCTTGGGTGCGTGAACGAGTTCCAACATGAGCATGGATTCACCAAACTGCCGATATCTTATCAACTCAATGTTCCGGGCGATCTGCTTGACAGCGTGCTGGTCATAGCGGGTGAAATCGCCAGCAATACATAGCAATCTTGGAGCCGAGAAATCGACATTCTTAGCGGCCTCAGGACCAAGCTTTTCCAGGACAAGCCATTGAAATTCTTTTCGATGATCGAGAAGCCAATCAAGGTAAAATAGGCCCTGATTGATGACGTTCTCGTTTACCGCACGCTTATACTCAATGATCACGGGACAATCGTCTTCATCGAGCCCCAACGTGTCGATGCGGCCGCCATGGACTGATCCGGTTGAGTGCTGGCTTGCAAGGAATCGAACACCTAACAGCGCCTCCAGATTTGCCTCAAAAATATGCTGAAGCGATTTTTCGACCTGCATGGCAGAGCCGGCCAATTCCTGAATCTGCCCATGGTTGAATTGAAACAGTTTAATATCGCTCAAAAGCGTACCCACCCGATGAATGCGTGGCGCAGACTGTCTTGAATTTCCAGCTCAATGTCCAGTTGGAGCGGCCGCTCGCGATGTAATGGATCCTTTATCGACGGCTCCCGCACGTCACGCCTAGATGGTCGTCATCAACTTCGCACACACCACGCCTCACCCGCCCGCCTCACCCTTCACCGCCCGCCTCCTCCGCACCGCGCGCTTGGCCTTCTTCGCGCCCGTCAGCTCGTGCATGGCGTCGAGCTGCATCTGCTGCATTTCGGCCAGGCGCGTCCATTGGCGCGAGATGAGGTAGTCGAGCTTTTCGTGCAGATGGCGCACTTCGAGCTCGGCCTTGAGGTTGACGCGGTAGTCGTTGAAGGAGCGCAGGCGGTCTTTCACCTCCTGGCGCTTCTGGCTCATCATGATGATGGGCGCCTGGATGGCGGCGATGCAGGAGAGCAGCAGGTTGAGCAGGATGAAGGGGTAGGGATCGAAGGCGCGGTTCAAGCCCTCGAATAGATTGATGGCGATCCACACCAGGAGCACGCCGGCGAACGAGATCAGGAACCACCAGCTGCCGCCGAAGGCGGCCATATTGTCGGAGACGCGGTCGGCGAACGAGCGGTGCTCCTCGAACTCCTCTTCCGAGTTTTCCGAAATCGTGTCCTGCCGGGCGATCGATTCCACCACCTGGCGGTCGAGCTCGGAGAATTCGCCATGCTCCTGCTGGAGCAGCTCCTCCATGTAGCGCATGCGGTAGCGGCCGAGCTCCTCGCGGCTGATGCGGGCGCCATGCGGCAGGCCCGGATGGTCGGAGCGGATGCGGTCGGCGAGGCTCGGGCGCAAATCGTCGATGCGCACCAGGTCGCGCTTGCGGAATTTGCGGCCCGAGATCGCCGACGGTCTTTTCTTGGGCTTGGCCCGCGAGGCGCCGGGGCCCGCCGGTTCGGAGTCGGGCACCTCGGGCGTGTCGAAATGCTCGTCCGAAACGCCGTGCAGGTCCTCCCCGGTGGTCGGCGCCTCGAAATATTCGCCGCCGCTGTCATTGTCCGCCGCCTGCTGCTCGGACGCCTTGGGAACGGTGCTCATGATGCGGGCTCCTGCCGTGGTGGAAGATTGATAGACCGAGGGGGCGATGCTTAGCCAGCATCGCGGCGGATTTGAGCAGCCCTATGCCATGCCTTGCGGACGATTGCGTGACAGGAAGGGGGCAGCGGGCCGCCTTTCGGGGCTCGCCTGGTAGAGAGACATTCGAGGTTGGCCGACGGCAACAAAAAACCCGCCTTGCGGCGGGCGGCTGGCGCAAATCAGCACCATAGCGAGAACAGTAGCATAGTGGCCCTCACCCTGTCAAGAAAAAATTCCTATCGGAGACAACTGGCGGCAGATTGCAGGTTTCGGCGCTGGCGTCCGCTTTCGAGCGCCGGCGCCGCCCCTCATTGCCCTGCCGGGCATTTCTCCCCGTATAGTGACGGCGAGAAAGGAGCGCCGCGACGCCGGCGCTATCCTCGCGACGCTGGTGATTGGCGAAAGCGGCGACGACAGCTCGCCCGCTCACTGCTGTTCGGCGTACATCACCCTTGTCGGGGCGTCCGCTATCGCCGGCGACAGGCTGCGCTGGATCAGCGCCTCGACATGGTCGTTGCGCTGGCGGGCGCTGTCGGCACCCATCACCACCACGATCAGCTGGCGGCCGTCGGCTTCGTAGGAGGTGACGATGTTGAAGCCGGAGGCCCTGATATAGCCGGTCTTGATGCCGTTCACGCCGCGCACGCGGCCGAGCATGTCGTTGTGGCCGCGCACCAGCCGACCGCGGAACATGAAGTCGCTTTCGGAGAAATAGTGGAAATGCTGGGGGAAGCGCTGGTGCAGCGCCATGCCGAGCACCGCCATGTCGCGCGCGCTGGTGACCTGGCCGCCGTCGGGCAGGCCCGAGGCGTTGCGGAAAACGGTGCTGGTCATGCCGAGCTGGCGCGCCTTGGATGTCATCATGGCGGCGAACTGCTCCTCCGAGCCGCCGAGATATTCGCCCACCGCCACCGCCACGTCATTGGCCGATTTGACGACGATGGCGCGGATGGCGGAATCGACGTCGATCGTTTCCCCGCGCCGGAAGCGCAGCTTGGTCGGCGGCTGCGAGGCGGCGTGGTCGGAGACCGGGATCTGCGTTTCCTTGGAGACGCGGCCGCTCTCCATCGCCTCGAACAGCAGGTAGAGCGTCATCATCTTGGTCAGCGAGGCCGGATAGCGCGGCGCCCTCGAATTGACCTCGAACAGCTGCTTGCCGCTTCTGATATCGACGACGATGGCCGCGTATTTCTGCGGCGGCGCCGGCACGGCCAGCACAGAGTCCGGCGGCGTCGTGGTCGAGCAGCCCGCAGCCATCAGCAACAGGCCAAGGGCGACGAAAAGTCTCTGGACGAGCGGAAGGCGACGCTGGTGGGACAAGGGCAAGTCTGTTCGGGTCAGGCTGTTGCTGAGATGCGGCGAAGCTAACGTAACCTGCCGGCTGCGTCCATTTGGTTAATGGCGGTAGCCCCAGCTTTGTCTGCTTCAAGCTTGGGTTTCCTCGCCCCCAGAAAGTGGGGGAGAGGTGGCTCGGCGAAGCCGAGACGGAGCGGGGGCAGCGCCGACCATGCCGTATGATCTGGAGACATTGCAGGTCTGCGCCCTACGAAAGCCCCCTCTCCGGCCGCTTCGCGGCCACCTGTCCCCCGCCTTTCGCGGGGGCGAGGAACCCAAGCCTTCCAACGCTGATGCGAAATGCCGGTCGCGGTGCTTGCGCATCCGGTGGCGAACGGTTCTTGTTGCGCTTTCGGATTCGATGAGAGCGCAATGGATACGGTCACCCTCAAGGCACGCGGCATTTCGGTTTCGCTCGACACCACGGTCGGCCATATCGCCGACATGGTTGTCGAGGATGGCGGGCGCCAATTGCGGCCGCTGCACCGCGCGCCCTGGGTCGGCGCGCCACGCGATACGCTGCCGGCCGACTTGCCCGAGGGCACGGTGCGGCTGTCCGGCGATTTCCTGTGCGCGCCGTTTTCGCGCAGCGACGTCGACGAAGCGCCGCTGCATGGCTGGCCGGCCAACAGCGCCTGGGACGTCACCGAAAGCAGCGCCGTGGACGGCGGCTGGCGAGCCGTTTTCCGGCTGCGCCGCAAGGTGATGGGCGCGAGTGTCGACAAGATCCTGACGCTGCGCGACGGCCATGCCTTTCTCTACCAGGAACATGTGTTTTCCGGCGGCCACGGCGCGATCTCGGTCGCCCATCATCCGATGACGGCGATGACGGATGGCGGCAGGCTGGCCTTTTCGCCAAAACGCTTCGCCGCCTCGCCCGCCGATCCGCTGGAGCCCGATCCCACGCGCGGCCGCTTCCTGCTCGCCTATCCCGGACGCACCAGCGATCTCGGCCATTTTCCCGCCGCCGGCGGCGGGACGCTCGACCTGACGGATTACCGCATGGACGACCGGCGCGAGGATTTCGTCACGCTGGTCGAGGCCGATCATGGCGGGCCGGGCTGGACGGCCCTGGCGCGCCGGGCAGAGGACGACCTGGTTCTGGTGCTGAAGAACCCGGCCGAGCTGCCGGTCACCATGCTGTGGTTCAGCAATGGCGGCCGCGACTACGCGCCGTGGAGCGGCCGGCATCTCGGCGTGCTCGGCATCGAGGACGGGCGCACAGCCGTCGGCCATGCCGCCTCGATCGGAGACAACTGGCTGACGCGCGAAGGCGTGGCGACCGCGTTCGCGCTCGGCGAAGGCTCCAGCGTCTCCTTCCGCCATGTCATCGGCGCCCTGCCGCTGTCGGGCACCGAGCCGCCGCAAGAGGTCACCACGGCGGACGGCCGCATGCGGCTCTTGGGCGGAGGCCCGGCGCGGGAGGTGCCGTTCGACAGCGATTTCCTGCGCATCGGCCAGGCCGCGGCTGGCTGAGTGGATGCTTCGAACGCCCCGCTTTTGACATTCGACCGCCGTTCCTTACCCAAAATGCCGGTTTGAAATTTCCGCCGAGTGCCGCCAGAATAGCGGTCGCGCCAACCATCAGGGCACGCGAGGCTGCCATGTCCGAAATCGCCCATCTCGCCGCCACCATCTTCAAGCGCGCCGGCAAGGCAAAGCGCTTCATCGTCGCCATTGCCGGACCGCCGGGGGCCGGCAAGTCGACATTGTCGGCGAGCCTGCACGATCTGTTGCCGGAAGGCGCCGTTGAGGTCGTGCCGATGGACGGCTTCCACTATGACGACATCGTTCTCAACCGGCGCGGGCTGCGCGCGCGAAAGGGGGCGCCGGATACGTTCGACTTCGGCGGCTTCGAGACGCTTCTGAAGCGCATCCGGGCGGGAGAGCCCGACATCGCCATCCCGGTGTTCGACCGCACCATGGAACTGTCGCGCGCCGCGGCCGCGATCATCGGCGCGGAGACCAAATTCATCCTGGTCGAGGGCAATTATCTGCTGCTCGACGAGGAGCCGTGGTCGCGGCTGGCGCCGCTGTTCGATTTCTCGATCTTCGTCGAGGTGCCGCGCAACGAGCTTGAGCGCCGGCTGATGGAGCGCTGGCACGAACATGGCCGCTCCGAGGAGGATGCGCGCGCCTGGATCGCCTCCAACGACATGCCCAACATCGAACGCGTGCTGGCGCGGCGCCGGGCGGCCGATCTGGTGATTGGTTAACCTGTTTAATTGTCGATATTTGGAGGCGGGAACCTTAAGGGGTTTCGCACCGTTATGACCGCGAACCCGATTGTCCGGCGTAAGGGGATTTTGCAATGGCAACCAAGGCAAGAAAACCGGCGGCCGCCAAGACCAGGACGGCGAAGACGACGCAGGCGAAAGCCGGCGCTGGTCCGGCGATCGCCGAACGTTCGAAGGACGCCAAGCCCAGCTTCGGCAAGGCCGCACCTCGGAAAGTCGCGGCCGCGGCCGCAAGGCCGGCCAGCGCGCGCAAGCCGGCGCCAGACAAGCCCGGCGCTTTTCGCACGGCGGCGAGCGTTGCAGCCGGCGCGGTGGTGGCGACGGCGCGCGGCGCCGCTTCGCTGGCGGCTTCCGTGATGGGCAAAGGCGGCTCGAAAGCCAAGGCGAAATAGCCGAGCCTACGACATTCCGCCGCCCAGGGCGGCGGGAGCTTTCAGCCCTTTGCCGGAATGGTCAGGCCTTTCTGCACCGCCGGCCGCGCCAGGCTGCGCTCCAGCCATGCCGCCAGGCTGACGAAATCATCGAAGCCAACGAGGTCGCGCGCCTCATAGAAGCCGATCAGGTTGCGCACCCAGCCGATGAGCGAGATGTCGGCGATGGTGTAGTCATTGTCCATGATCCATTTGCGGCCCTGCAGCCTGCCGTCGAGAACGCCGAGCAGGCGGCGCGATTCATCGCGGTACCGCTCCAGCGGCCGCTTGTCGGCGATCTCACGGCCGGCGAATTTGTGGAAAAAGCCGACCTGGCCGAAGATCGGGCCGACGGCGGCCATCTGGAAGAACACCCACTGGATCGTCTCGTAGCGCCGCGCCGCGTCCGCCGGGACGAGCAGGCCGGTCTTGTCGGCGAGGTAGAGCAGGATGGCGCCGGACTCGAACAGGCCGATCGGCTTGCCGTCGGGACCGTTCGGATCGATGATCGCCGGTATCTTGCCGTTGGGATTGAGCGACAGGAATTCCGGCGTCCAGCTTTCGTTTTTGCCGATATCCACATAATGCGGCTCGTAGGCCAGGCCGATCTCTTCCAGCGCGATCGATATCTTCACCCCGTTCGGGGTCGTCGCGGAATAGAGCTGGATCCGGTCCGGATGCCTGGCCGGCCAGCGGGCGGTGATCGGAAAGGCGGACAGGTCGGCCATCGAGAACTCCTGGGCGGGAATCGCACCGAGCGGCGCGGTCGTGGTGGGCAAAGGATTAGGCGTGGGCCCTGGCATGATCAATGCGGCGGCAGACGTTTGGCCGTGCACGCACAGTCAACAAATCGAAGGGTGCCGGCAGATGGAGACCTGCAGGGAAGACCATGATCGCCGGGATCAGATCGCCTTGAAGGCCAGCACCGCATTGGTGCCGCCGAAGGCGAAGCCGTTGCTGATGGCGGCACGCACCTTGCGCTCGCGCGCGACGTTCGGCGTCACGTCGAGATCGCAATCGGGGTCGGCCTCGCGGAAATTCGCGGTCGGCGGCACCACGCCCTCGCGGATCGCCATGACGCAGGCGATCATCTCCAGCCCGCCCGAGGCGCCAAGGCAATGGGCATGCATCGACTTGGTCGACGAGACGGAAAGCGAGCGCGCGTGCTCGCCGAAGACGCGCTTGATCGCGGCGGTCTCGATCTGGTCATTGGCCTTGGTACCGGTGCCGTGCGCATTGAGATAGTCGATATCCTCGGGGTTCAGCCCGGCGTCCGCCAGGCAGAAACGCATCGCCGCTTCCGGCCCTTCTATGGTCGGCGCAACGATATCGGAGGCATCGGCCGAGAGGCCGGCGCCGACGATTTCGGCGAGGATGTTTGCGCCGCGCGCCACCGCATGGTCGTAGCTTTCCAGAACCGCCATGCCGGCGCCTTCGCCGAGCACCAGGCCCTGGCGATCGGCCGAAAACGGCCGGCAGGTGTCGGGCGACAGCACGCGCAGCGCTTCCCAGCCCTTCAGCACGCCCCAGACCAGCGGCGCCTCGGTGCCGCCGGCGACCATGACGTCGGCGCGGCCGAGCCGGATCTGGTCGACCGCCGATGCGATGGCGTGGTTGGCCGACGAGCAGGCCGAAGTGACCCCGAACACCGGTCCACGCAGGCCGAGATGCATGCTGACCTGGCCGGCGGCGGCACCCGGCATGACCTTCGGCACCGTGAAGATGCCGGCGCGATTCTTGCCCTCGATCAGGATGGCGCGGTAGTTCTCCTCGACCGTCTCGAAGCCGCAGACGCCGATGCCGATGACGGCGCCCATGCGGTAGGTATTGTCCGCATGGGGGGCCAAGCCGGACTGCTGTAAGGCTTCGCGGGCGGCAATCACCGCCAACAGGCTGAAACGGTCCATCGACACCAGCTGCTTGCGCTCGATGCCATGGTCGGGCAGGGCCTTGATCTCGCAGCCGATCTTGACCTTCAAATCGTGCAGGAACGGGTTGTCGATGGGACCGATCGCCGAGCGCCCGGCCCGCATCTCGGTCCAGATGGCCTGCACATCGGTGCCCAGACCACACAGCCCGCCGATGCCGGTAATGACGACGCGCTTGTGCATCCGGTCAGGCTTTTTTCGCGATCAGCGCGCGAACGGCCTCGACCATGTCGCCAACATTCTTCAGGTTGCTCCAGGCATCGACCGTGTTCATCTCGATCTCGATGCCATACTGCTCCTCGAGATCGAAGATGATCTCGGTCAGTTCCAGCGAATGGATGCCGAGCGCCGTCAATTCGGTGCTGGTGGTGATCTCCTCGCCGCCCGGCTCGGCATGAGCCTTGATCTTTTCGATGATTTCGGTCGCCAGTTGGTCAGCCATTCGGTCTCTTCCCCACTTTGTCGTTTCCCGACGCCAACTGAACAGCGCCTTTTTGTCCTCGATATCAGGCCGCGACCGTCGCCTTAGACCCCCGCCAGGCGTCGCATGAGCGTACCAAGGTGGCTCCCTCTATAGAAACGGAAACGCCATCAAGCAACAAGCTATATATCGACAAAACCGCCGCGGTGCTTAACCTGACGGCGTGGATACGATCGTAGATACCGGATTTTCGGCCCCGCCGGCGCAGCGGGCGGCCGGTCTTGCGCAGCTCGTCTGCGCCAGCCAAGACGGCCGCACAAGGCTGCGCCGCCTCTATCAGGACGGTTCCGCCAAGATAAGGATGCCGGCCGTTTCCGGCGGCCCGCTGGAAGCCGTGCTGATCAACACCGCGGGCGGGCTGACCGGAGGCGACCGCCTCGGCTGGGAGATCGACGTCGGCGCGCATGCCAGCGCCACGATAACGACCCAGGCATGCGAGAAGATCTATCGCGCCGCGTTCGACAGGGCCGAAGTCGGCGTCCGGCTAAGGGTCGGCGAAAACGGCCGCATCGCCTGGCTGCCGCAGGAAACCATCGTTTTCGACCGATCGGCCTTTGCCCGCACGCTCGACCTCGAGCTTGCCGCCGGCGCCGAGGCGCTGGTGCTGGAAGCCACCATCTTCGGCCGGACGGCGATGGGCGAACGCGCGGTCCAGGGCGGCTTTCACGACCGCTGGCGCATCCGCCAGGGCGGAGCTCTCATCCATGCCGAGGATTTCCGCATCGGGCCCGACATCGCCGCGATCCTGGCGCGCCCGCCGATCGCCGGCGGCGCCGTCGCGATGGCGACGGTGCTGCTGATCTCGCCGCGGGCGGAAGCGCTTCTCGATCCGGTTCGGGAGATCATTGGCGGCCAGGGCGGCGCCAGCGCCTGGAGCGTGCAGGAATCTGGCAAGCTTCTTGCGAGGCTTTACGCCGGCGACGGCTACCGGCTGCGCCAGCATCTGGTTCCGCTCGTCGGCTTGCTCAACGGAAAGGCGGGACTGCCCAAAATATGGTCACTGTGATCGTGTCCGCATCATTCCAGGGAAACGCATGAACCTGACGCCGAGGGAAAAAGACAAGCTGCTGATCGCCATGGCGGCGATCGTGGCGCGCAAGCGGCTGGAGCGCGGCGTCAAGCTCAACCATCCGGAGGCGATCGCGCTGATCACCGACTTCGTCGTCGAAGGCGCCCGCGACGGCCGCCCGGTCGCCGAGCTGATGGAAGCCGGCGCCCACGTCGTCAGCCGCGCCCAGGTGATGGATGGCATCGCCGAGATGATCCACGACGTGCAGGTGGAGGCGACATTCCCCGACGGCACCAAGCTGGTGACCGTGCATGAGCCGATACGGTGAGGACAAACATGCTTGAGCTGCGCCCGAACTGCGAATGCTGCGACAAGGACCTGCCGCCGGAAGCGACGGATGCGCTGATCTGCACCTTCGAGTGCACCTTCTGCGCCGATTGCGTGCAAACCGTGCTCGGCGGCACCTGCCCCAATTGCGGCGGCAATTTCTCGACACGGCCGATCCGTCCGCCGGCAATGCTGGAGAAATATCCGGCGTCCACCAGGCGCGTCCTCAAAGCCGAGGGCTGCGGTCCGGCCAAGGCCGCGTGACCTCTGCGCTCACAAACGAAAGGCAAGTAGAATGATCCAAGCCAAACGCCTGTGCCTCTCTGCGATCCTGCTCCTGGCTGCCGCAATGCCCGCCTATGCCCATGTCGGGGCAGGCACGACCTCCTCCTTCACCGCCGGCTTCATGCATCCGCTCTCCGGCCTCGATCATATGACCGTGATGGTCGCGGTCGGCCTGTGGGCGGCACAGAAAGGCGGCAAAGCCATGTGGGCCTGGCCGGCCGCGTTCGTGGGCGTGATGCTGGCCGGCGGCGCGCTCGGCATGCTGCATGTGCCGCTGCCCTTTGTCGAGCCGGGCATACTGGCGTCGGTGGTGGCGCTCGGATTGTTCGTGGCGCTGGCCGTCGATCTTCCTGTCTCGGCCGGCGTCGCCATCATCGGCGCGTTCGCGCTGGTTCATGGCCACGCCCATGGCACCGAAGTGCCGGAAAATGCCGCAGGGCTTGAATATATGGCCGGCTTTGCCGTCGCCACGGCGCTGCTGCACGCCGCCGGCATCGCCGCAGGGCTTGGCCTCGGCACCCGGTTTCGCGTGCTCGTGCGGACCGCGGGTGCCGCCTGCATGGCGATCGGGCTCGGCCTCGTCTTCGGCGCCGTGTGACGAACGATGATACCAGGTGAAATCATTCCCGCCGACGGCGACATCGACCTGAACAAAGGCTTGCCGACGGCTACGCTCAAAGTGGCCAACAGCGGCGACCGGCCGATCCAGGTCGGCAGCCACTATCATTTCTTCGAGACCAATGAGGGCTTGAAATTCGACCGCGAACGGGCGCGCGGCATGCGCCTCGACATCGCCGCCGGCACCGCCATGCGCTTCGAGCCCGGACAGGAGCGCGACGTCACGCTGGTGCCGCTGGGCGGCAAGCGCGAGGTCTATGGCTTTCAGCAGAAGGTGATGGGTAAACTGTGAGGCCGATGGCGCCTCATGCGCGGCGTGCAAAGACCGCAAAGGGCTTTCGGGCGAGCATGAAAGCGAGCTGTGCTCTCGGCTCAATCGGACGGCTTGGCCGCCGCATAGATAACGATCTTTCCGGGATCGTCGAATTCCACGGCGAGAACGTCCTGCGCAAGCACGCGTCGCGAGTCGATGGCATTGAACAGCAGCGCGTTGGCCTCGATCTCCTTGCGCAGCTCCGCAATGTCGTCCTGATGCTGCTTGACCTTGGTCTCGATCGCCGGCGGCGGGCCGCCTTCGGTGCGCGCGGCATCGGTCAGGAAGACGATATCGACCTTGTCGAGCTTGGATGTCTTGCGCACCGTGCCGATGTTTTCACGCGTCCGGTCGATCGCCCTGGCGACTTTGCCCGCTTCGGCATCGCTCCTGGTTTCTTCCTGCTTGACGTCGGAACCGATGATCCGGTTGACGGTCTCCGGACTTTCAAGCCCTTGCGCGTGAAGGGAGGCTCCGGGGCTGCCTGCCACCAGGAATGCCATCGAGGCGAAGGCACAGAGCCGTCTCTTGCCGGGGTTGATCGCCATCGCTCGCTCCTGGACGGGTTCATTTCGCGGCGCCATTCAGCGCCGATGAAACGAAACGGCTCCTGCCCGGCCAAGGTTCCCTTCCAGATAGCGCGGGCGGACCGGACGACGGCCCGCCGCGCAGGCGCGCCGTCAGCTCGCCTTCTTGGTGATCAGGGTCAGGGCGCCGTTGGGCTCCATGCTGGCCGCGACCACCTGCGCCGAGGTCATACCCTTGGCCTCGAGGGCGGATTTGACCTTGGGCGTGGCGTCGATCGAGCTGCGCAGCTTTTGCAGGCCAGCATCGCCGCGCTGGGCGATCACCTGGTTGACCTGCGTCTGGGTGTCCTTCGGCAGTTCGGTGATGTCGACGATGTTGACGCTCTGGATCGTCGGCGCGGCCTGCTGCCCGCCGGGGGCGGGCGCGGCCGGCGCTGCTGGAGCGGGCTGTTGCGCGGGCTGCTGCTGGGCACTGGCGGCGCCTGCCAGCATCAGAGTGGCGGCAGCGGCGAGAACTATCGTTTTGCGCATGGATTTTCCTTCCATCGATTTGGCAAACGGTCGTTTTGGGGTGACCTGCCAACCTCAACCGCCAAATGGGATCAGAAGGTGTCGGCCAGCGGGTCATTGCGTGACCATTGGATGGCGGCAATGTGCAGCCCGGCTTCACCAGCACCGCAATTCGGGAGCAATCACTGATGGCCAGAATAACCCGCGCCGCCTATGCGCAGATGTACGGCCCGACCGTCGGCGACAGGGTGCGGCTTGCCGACACCGAACTCATCATCGAGGTCGAGAGGGATTTCACCATTCATGGCGAGGAGGTGAAATTCGGCGGCGGCAAGGTGATCCGCGACGGCATGGGCCAGAGCCAGGTCTCCCGCGCGCAAGGAGCGGTCGACACCGTCATCACCAATGCGCTGGTGATCGACGCCAACGCCGGCATCTTCAAGGCCGATATCGGCCTCAGGGACGGCCGCATCGCGGCAATCGGGAAGGCCGGCAATCCGGACACGCAGGATGGCGTCACCATCATCATCGGCCCCGGCACCGAGATCATCGCCGGCGAAGGCAAGATCCTTACCGCGGGCGGCTTCGACGCGCATATCCATTTCATCTGTCCGCAGCAGATCGAGGAAGCGCTGATGTCGGGCATCACCACGATGCTCGGCGGCGGTACCGGCCCGGCACATGGCACGCTCGCCACCACCTGCACGCCCGGGCCATGGCACATGGCGCGCATGATCCAGTCCTTCGACGCGTTCCCGATGAATATCGGCCTGTCGGGCAAGGGCAACGCCTCCCTGCCCGAGGCGCTCGAGGAGATGGTGCTGGGCGGCGCCTGCTCGCTGAAGCTGCACGAGGACTGGGGCACCACGCCGGCCGCGATCGACTGCTGCCTGTCGGTCGCCGACGACCATGACGTCCAGGTGATGATCCACACCGATACGCTCAATGAATCCGGCTTCGTCGAGAACACGGTGGCGGCCATCGGGGGCCGCACCATCCATGCCTTCCACACCGAGGGCGCCGGCGGCGGGCATGCGCCCGACATCATCAAGGTCTGCGGCCTGCCCAACGTCATCCCGTCCTCGACCAACCCGACGCGGCCCTACACGGTCAACACGCTGGCCGAGCATCTCGACATGCTGATGGTCTGCCATCATCTGTCGCCGTCGATCCCGGAAGACATCGCCTTCGCCGAAAGCCGCATCCGTAAGGAGACCATCGCGGCGGAAGACATTTTGCACGACATCGGCGCCTTCTCGATCATCTCCTCGGACTCACAAGCGATGGGCCGCGTCGGCGAGGTGGCGATCCGGACCTGGCAGACCGCCGACAAGATGAAGCGCCAGCGCGGTTCTCTGCCGCAGGAAACCGGCGACAACGACAATTTCCGCGTCCGCCGCTACATCGCGAAATACACGATCAACCCGGCCATCGCGCACGGACTGTCGAAGGAGATCGGTTCGGTCGCCGTCGGCAAACGCGCCGACCTGGTGCTGTGGAACCCGGCCTTCTTCGGCGTCAAGCCTGATATGGTGCTGATCGGGGGCATGATCGCGGCGGCGCCGATGGGCGACCCCAACGCCTCGATCCCGACGCCGCAGCCGATGCACTACCGGCCGATGTTCGGCGCCTACGGCAAAGCGCGGACCAATTCCTCGGTGACCTTCGTCTCGAAGGCGGCGCTGGAGTCCGGTCTGCACGGCCGGCTCGGCATCGACAAGCAGTTCGTCGCGGTGGAAAACACGCGCGGCGGCATCGGCAAGCATTCGATGGTGCTCAACGACGCCACGCCGCATATCGAAGTCGACCCCGAGACTTACGAGGTTCGTGCCGACGGCGAACTCTTGACTTGCGAACCGGCGACGGTGCTGCCGATGGGGCAGCGGTATTTTCTGTTTTGATAAGATCGCCGCGAGCCATTGCCCTCGTCAAATGCGGCGATGAGTGGGTTGTGCCGGGCTGCCCGAATGGGCCCACTCGTTCTCCGCGGACTTGGAAATTGTGCACTTTGGGAGCAATATCTCCTCAATGAACAAGATATTTCGCAAACAGCAATTGACGCCCTACGAGGCCGACTATGCTCAGTGGTGCGCCGAGCAGGGCGCGTTGCTGCGCGAAGGTCGTCTTTCCGACCTCGATCGTGAGAATGTTGCCGAGGAGATCGAGAGCTTGGGGCGGAGCGACAAAAGGGAAATTGCGAGCAGGCTTGGCACTTTGGTCCTTCACTTGCTGAAATGGGAGTTTCAGTCTGAGCAGCGCAAAACGGGCTGGTTGCTGACAATTCGGGAGCAACGGCTTCGGATTGAGGGCCTGCTTGATGAAAGTCCGAGCCTCAAAAAATATCCTGCGCAGGTGCTCGATCGAGAGTTCAAGATAGCAAGATTGAAGGCATTGGACGAAACAGGCCTGAGAGATCGGGATTTCCCTGTCCATTGCCCCTATGGGATCAAGGAAATCCTGGACGATGACTATTTCCCAGGATCACCGTGGTCTTCAGACAACCTTATGCGCGAATAGACTGACGGTGGTGTGTTGACGGACGTTCCATCACCTGGCGAGCATTCGGCATGGCCACCGAAATAGCTTCGCCCCACGACATCTTCCCGCATATCCGCATCGTCATGGGCATGGTGATCGGGCTCGGCGTCGCGCGCCTGCTGTCGGGGGTGGCGCGCATCGTCCAGCATCCCGGTCAATACCGGCTCTATACGGTGCATCTGGCCTGGGTCGCTTCGGTGCTGTTGATGCTGGTGCATTTCTGGTGGTGGGAGTTCGGCCTCTACGCCATCGAAACATGGACCTTCGGCAAGTACCTGTTCATCATCTTCTACGCCATCACCCTGTTCCTGCTCTGCGCGCTGCTGTTTCCGGATTCGATGCTCGACTACACCAGCTATGAGGATTTCTTCTATTCGCGCCGCGCCTGGTTCTTCGGCCTGCTGGCCGCGACCTACCTGCTCGACGTGATCGACACGCTGCTGAAGGGGCCGGAGCATTTCGCCCGCTTCGGCAGCGAGTATCTGTTCCGGACGCCAGTCTTCGTCGCGTTGTGCATCGTCGCGATCCTGGTGCGCGACCGCCGGTTCCACATCGCCTTCGTCGCGGCGGCGCTGATCTATCAGATATCGTTCATCCTGCGGCTCTTCGACACGATCGTATGACGGCCGCGGATGCTCTAGGCTGACCGGGAAAGGCAGGGTTCAACCATGTACAAGGCCGTCGGATCGCGTGGATCCCGGGTCAGCCGTGTTCTGTGGATGCTCGAAGAACTCGGGCAGGCCTATGAATTCGTCGAAATTCCCCTGCGCTCGCCCGAAGCCTATGCGCTCAATCCCTCGGGCAAGGTGCCGATCCTGATCGACGGCGAGCTGACGCTGACGGATTCGGCGGCGATCTGCGTCTATCTCGCCGATAAGCACGCGGATAAGGGCATGGGCGCCAGTCCCGGCCTCGCAGGCCGCGCCGAAATGGATTCCTGGATGCATTTCGCCCAGTCCGAGCTGGAAGCGCCATTGTGGAACAAATTGCGCCACCGTTTCCTGCTGCCCAGAGAGGTCCGGGTCGATGTCGGCCCCGCGGCCGCTTACGATTTCGCCTCCGAGGTCAAGGCGCTGGACCGCCGGCTGGGCGACAAGCCATTCGCGCTCGGCGACCGGTTCTCGGCTGTCGACGTGCTGCTCGGCGACATGGGCGGCTGGGCCAGAGCCGGCCGCTTTCCAATAGAATCCGAACGCGTCAACACCTATTTCGACCGCGTGCTTTCACGCCCTGCCCGTGCCCGGGCGCAAGCCAATGGCGGAGCCATGAAATGAAGCTCAACCTCAACACCGACTTCACCAAGTTCCCGCGCGCCATCTCGGTGCTGACCTCTGGCAATGCCGGCACCACGGCGCCATCCGGTCGTGCCGTTCTTGCCCATGACGAGCGGCATCTGCGCCGCCGGGCGATCGAATTGTCCGACGGCAGCAAGGTGCTGGTCGACCTGCCGGAGCCCGTCGCGCTCGACGACAGGGACCGGCTGGTGCTGGAAGATGGCCGCCACGTCGAGATCATCGCGGCGCCGGAGGAGGTCTATGACATCCGCGCCCGCGACGCCGTGCATCTGGCGGAACTGGCCTGGCATATCGGCAACCGCCATCTCGCGGCGGCGATAGAGGCGGAGCGCATCCTCATCCTGCGCGATCATGTCATCAAGGCGATGCTGGAGGGGCTCGGGGCCACGGTGCGCGAGGTTTCCGAACCGTTCAAACCGGTGCGCGGCGCCTATTCCGGCGGCCATGACCACGGCCATGCGCATGCCCATAGCCACGCCGAAGCGCATTCGCACAGCCATTCGCACGACCACCACGATCATCACCATGATCACCATGATCACCATGACTGACCAGCCATCCGGCATCGCCCTGCTGCGATTGATGGCGTGGCTGTCGCCGGCCTTTCCGGTCGGCGGCTTTTCCTACAGCCATGGTCTCGAGCGCGCCGTGCATGATGGGCTGGTGACCGATGCGGCGGGCCTGGCCGCATGGCTTGAAACGCTGGTCGAGAGAGGCTCCGCCTGGAACGATGCCGTGCTGTTCGCCGAGAGCTGGCG
Organism: Mesorhizobium sp. CA13; assembly: GCF_020165235.1. Lineage (NCBI taxonomy): Bacteria > Pseudomonadati > Pseudomonadota > Alphaproteobacteria > Hyphomicrobiales > Phyllobacteriaceae > Mesorhizobium > Mesorhizobium sp. CA13. The sequence continues at coordinate 123,218 of NZ_JAIUHS010000009.1, forward strand.
CAAAGCCCGCGAAGGTGACGATCCGGCCGAAGTCGCCGCACTGGCCGAGGCGTTGGCCGGGTCGCGCGAGCGCCATGCCGAGACCATGCTGCAAGGTGCGGCTTTCCTCAAAGCGGCCGCCGCCTGGCCCACTCCCGTGCTGGAGCGCTTGCCCGCCGATTGTGCGTACTGCATCGCCGTCGGCGCTGTTGCCGGCGGCAATGGTATCGCGCTTCAGGACGCGCTGTGCGCCTTCCTGCAGGCCTTCTTCTCCAACCTCGTCCAGGCCGCGATCCGGCTGGGTGTCGTCGGACAAAGCGGCGCGACCAGTTTGCTCGCCGGCTTCGAGCCGCTGGCCCTAGCGACCGCCGCCCGCGCATCCCGCTCGACATTGGACGATCTCGGCGGTTGCGCCTTTGTCTCTGACGTCATGGCGATGCACCACGAAACCCAGTATTCGCGATTGTTCCGCTCATGATCGTCCTTGCCTTCGTCCTCTCCTTCGTCCTGCTGGTGATCACCGCGTTGCATGTCTATTGGGGCATTGGCGGGATATGGCCGGGCAAGGATGCAGCGTCCTGCGCGCATGCGGTGGTCGGCTTTCGCGGCGTCGACGAGATGCCGGCGCCGTTCGCCTGCTTTGCCGTCGCCGCCTGCCTGGCGCTGGCGACGCTCTGGCCGATGGCTCTGGAGGGCGTGTTTGCCTCGCCCTTTCCCAGGGAAGGCCTCGCCGCCACCGCGCTGCTGATCGGATTGGTGTTCCTCGGACGCGGCATTGCCGGCTTCACGCCCTGGTGGCGCCGGCTGGCACCGGAACAGCCTTTCGCGCGGCTCGATATCAGGCTCTTTTCGCCGCTGTGCCTGCTGATCGGGCTCGGCTTCGCAGTCCTCGCCATTACGGAGTTCCCGACATGACGCAGCCCAACGGTCCCCTTCGTATCGGCATTGGCGGCCCCGTCGGTTCGGGCAAGACGACGCTTACCGAAAAGCTGTGCAAGGCGCTGCGCGATGAACTCTCCATCGCCGTCGTCACCAACGACATCTACACAAGGGAAGACGCCATCATGCTGGCGCGGCTGCAGGCGCTGCCGGAGGAGCGCATCGTGGGCGTCGAGACGGGCGGCTGCCCGCATACCGCCATCCGCGAGGACGCCTCGATCAATCTGCAGGCGATCGCGGAGCTCAACCGCAAGTTCCCCGATCTCGACATCATCTTCATCGAATCCGGCGGCGACAATCTTGCCGCCACCTTTTCGCCGGATCTCGCCGACCTCACGCTCTATGTCATCTCCGTGTGCCAGGGCGAGGAGATCCCGCGGAAAGGCGGTCCGGCGATCACCCGTTCCGATTTCCTGATCATCAACAAGAGCGACCTGGCACCCTATGTGAACGTCAATCTCGACGTGATGGAGAGCGACGCCGCCCGCATGCGCGGCAAGCGGCCGTTCGGCTTCACCGACCTGTCGCGCGGCAAGGGGTTGCGGGAGGTCATCGATTTCATCGTCGAGCATGGCGGCTTGAGGGTCGGGGGCGCCGCAAGCACGGCGGCGTGAGCCGGCTGCACCAACCGAAACCGGTTGCGGGCTCGAACAGGGCACGGCATTGTTGCAAAAAACCGGAGGATTTTCGATGAGTATCGCCCGCCTGCAAAAGGAACCGCTGACCAACCTGCCCTTCTATGAAGAGCGCGTCGATCTTGCCTGCGCTTTCCGCTGGACGGCGCGGCTCAACATGCACGAGGCGGTGGCCAACCATTTCTCGCTTGCGGTCAACGAGGACGGCACGCAATTCCTGATGAACCCCAACCAGGTGCATTTCTCGCGCATCAAGGCGAGCGATCTTTTGATGATCGACGCCAACGATCCCGAGACGCTGTCCGGCCCGAATGCGCCCGACCCGACTGCGTGGGGCCTGCACGGCGCCATCCACCGCAATGTCCGCCACGCGCGCTGCGTCATGCATGTGCATTCCATCCATGCCACCGTGCTGGCCTCGCTTGCCGATTCGAGGCTGCCGCCGATCGACCAGAATTCGGCGATGTTCTTCAACCGCCATGTGGTCGACGCCCATTATGGCGGGCTGGCCTTCGAGGAAGAGGGCGAGCGCTGCTCGCAGCTTCTGACCGACCCCAAGGTCAAGGTGATGGTGATGGGCAATCACGGCGTGCTGGTCATCGGCGACACGGTGGCCGATGCCTTCAATCGCATGTTCTATTTCGAACGCGCCGCCGAGACCTACATCAAGGCGCTGTGGACCGGGCGTCCGCTGCGCACGCTGTCCGACGCCATCGCCGAGAAGGCCGCAAGCGAGATGGACGACTATCCCGGCCAGGCCGAACGCCATCTTTCCGAGTTGAAGGCGATTTTGGACGAGCAGGAGCCGGTTTATCGGAATTAAAGCCGGACTCTTCCTTCTCGCCGTTTACGCTACGCTATCCATCTTTTGTGACTGGCGTGAACGACCGGCCCGAGGCTTGATTGCCAGGTGGTTCCCCCAATCCGTCGCTGCTTCGCAGCGCCACCTTTCCCCCCTCCGGAGGGAAAGGAAGGGAGCGTTGCTAGACGAGCGTTGATGACAAAAAGCTTGGCTTCCTTCCTCTCCCCCGTCGATCGGGGGAGAAGTGGCTCGGCGAAGCCGAGACGGAGTGGGGGTCGACCAGCGCTTAGCTCAGAGCCCCAGTTCTCTGCGCAATTCCTCGGCGCTGTTGATGACCACAGCTCCGGGCGGTCCTTCCATCGGTTTTTCCGGCCAGAAGATCGTCTTCATGCCAGCCGCCAGCCCGGCCATGGCACCCGGCCAGCTGTCGTCGATCGCCACCGCGTTCGCGGGATCGACATCGGCGAGATACGCGGCGCGCAGGAACGGCTCGGCGTTCGGCTTGCCTTCGCGCACGTCGTTGCGGCTGATCGTCTTCATGCCGGGATAGGTCAGGCCGACCATGCCCAGATTGGCGTCGACGATCATGCGGTCGGAATTCGAGACCACGGCCTGCTGCACGCCAAGCGTGCGCAATTCGTTGAAGATCTCGATAGCACCGGGGCGCGGCTTCAATGTCGCGACAAGCGGCAGATAATGCTCGTATTTGTGGACGATCCACTCGTCGAAGGGCAGATCCAGGCCGAACTCGTCGCGCATCATCAGATAGACCGGCCAGGCAGCGACCCCGAGAACGCGCTCATGCAGGTCGGCCGGGGGCGTGAGGCCGACATTGCGCATCGCCGCCACCAGGGCTGCCTCGTGCAGCGGTTCGCTGTCGACCAGCGTGCCGTCCATGTCCCAGAAAACCGCTTTCGGTGTCATGCAACGCTCCTTTTGGCGTTCCCTTAAAGGGTTTACCCCGCGAGATAAACCATCCGGACGGCAGAACGTGCCGCCTGCCGGAACGGAAATCCTCCTTCTGCGTGCCGCGCAACGCGCAGTCCGACGATGGTCCGGCCGATCCCACGCCCGCAGGCGCAAGCAATTGCCCTGGCGATTGACAATTGCGCAGCGCACGGTTCCCTGCGAAAGTAGGCGCGGACCGCTTCCATGACCGGCGGTTTCGGGAGGCAGGACGTGAACAACCGGCAGGAGGGCGGCAGCAACAGGTTGGACGATGCCGCCCGCGCGGGCTGGCTTTATTACGTTGCCGGCAACACGCAGGACCAGATCGCCGCCACGCTCGGCATCTCGCGGCAGACTGCGCAGCGGCTGGTGTCGCTGGCAGTGTCGGAAGGCCTGATCAAGGTGCGCGTCGACCATCCGATCGCCAACTGCCTCGACCTCGCCGCCCGCGTGAAGTCGCGCTTCGCGCTCGATCTGGTCGAGGTGGTGCCGAGCGACCCGACCTCCTCGTCGACGACGATCGGCATCGCCGAAGCCGCCGCCGCGGAAATCGAGAGGCGGCTGAGATCGCCGGCCCCGATCGTGCTGGCGATCGGCACCGGCCGTACGCTAAAGGCGGCGATCGAGCAATTGCCGCCGATGGAGTGCCCACAGCACAAGGTGGTGTCGCTGACCGGCAATATCTCGCCCGACGGATCGGCCGCTTTCTACAACGTCATCTTCACCATGGCCGACAGGGTCAAGGCACGGTCCTTCCCGATGCCGTTGCCGGTCATCGCCTCCTCGCCGCAGGAACGCGAGATGCTGCTCAGCCAGCCGATGATCCAGCCGACGCTGGCGCTGGCCGCGGAGGCCGACGTCACCTTCGTCGGCATCGGCGACCTCGGCCCGAAGGCGCCGCTCTACGAGGACGGCTTCATTTCCGACGCCGAGCTGAAGGCATTGCAGAAAGCGGGCGGCGTCGCCGAAATCGTCGGCTGGGTGTTCGATCGCGACGGCCGCATGGTCGAGGGCATCACCAACGACCGGGTGTCGTCGGCGGCCCTGCCGTCACGCGAGAAGTCGCTGGTCATCGCGCTCGCCATGGGTGAACGCAAGCTGCCGGGCATCCTGGCGGCCGTGAACCGCCGGCTGGTCAACGGCCTCATCACCGACGAACGAACCGCCGCCGCCCTGCTGGCGAACGGATGAGCCGAAAGCCTCGAAGCAACATCGATTTGCGATAAAATCCGGGCCTGCTATCCATGCCGTCCGAAAGGATCGTTGCCGTCGAGAAAGCCAAGGTCCCGCTGCAAGTGCGGCGACAGGTCCCTGATGTCGAGATGCGCCTTTTTCCTGGTCGCGAACCAGCCGAATCCGTCCGCAAGCCATGAAATCCAGCGATGATCCGGAGCGGGAGTGCTTTTTTGCTGCGCCATGGTCATGATCGTCAACCTTCGCTATCTTCAACCCGAGTGACGGGCTGAGGCTGAATGTCGGTCGTGCCGGCCGTCTTTGCCAATCGAACGTCGATAAGGATCCATAAGGAGGCTTTATGCCGGACCTCAGTTCGCGACAGGTTTCGCAGCTTCCGCCGCTGCAGGCGATCCGGGTGTTCGAGGCGGTGGCACGGCATCTGTCCTTCACAAAGGCGGCCGAGGAACTGGCGATGACGCAAGCAGCGGTCAGCTATCAGATCAAGGTGCTGGAGGAGCGGGTCGGCGCGCCGCTTTTCCTGCGCCGGCCGCGACAGATCGAACTCACCGAAGCCGGGCAGCGCCTGGCGCCGGCGGTCAGCGAGGCCTTCGCCATACTCGGCCAGGCCTACGCGGCGGCGCGCGGCGGGGCCGACGGTCTGCTGTGCGTCACCACGGTACTGACCTTTGCCTCCAACTGGTTGGCGCATCATCTGGGTTCGTTCCAGATCGCGCATCCCGCCCTTGCCGTGCGGCTCGATACGTCGAGCCGGCTGACGGATTTCGCCCGCGAGGATGTCGACCTTGCCATCCGCTCGGGCGGCGGCAAATGGCCGGGGCTGGAAGCCTACAAGCTGCTCGACGCCGATTTCACGCCGATGCTCAGCCCCAAGCTCGCGGCGAGCATCGGCGGCGTCAAGGAACCGGCCGACCTGTTGCGGCTGCCGATCCTCGATCCCGGCGATATCTGGTGGACGCAATGGTTCGAGGCTGCGGGCGTACAAAGCCATGACCTCGCCAAGCGCCCCGGCAGCAGCATGGGCGCGCAGGCCTATGAGGCCAATGCGGCCATCGCAGGCCATGGCGTGGCGATCCTGACCAGGGCGCTGTTCAAGGCGGAACTCGCCGACGGCCGGCTGATCCAGCCCTTCGACCTGGTCGGCGACGACGGCCACGCCTATTGGCTGGTCTATCCGGAGGCGCGCCGCAACGTGCCGAAGATCCGCGCTTTCCGCGACTGGATCCTGGCCGAGATCGCCTGCTGACCGGCTAACTCCACGATCAAAACCGCGCCCATCCAGATCGCCGGTCCGCGCCTGCGGGACGGCCATTTGCAACGTGTCATGTCGGCGCTCCTCCATCGAGTGTGCGCTGCACCATCGAATCTGCCTTGACATAATTCATTCTTAGTGAGTAATTGCTCACAGCCAAGGCAAATGCTCATCTTGGTCCATGGGAGGAATTTGATGAAACTTCGTACGCTCATCCTGGGCTTGTGCTCGGCCAGCGCGCTCGCGTTCGCGGCACATGCCGAATCCATCACCATCGCCACCGTCAACAATGGCGATATGGTCCGCATGCAGAAGCTGACCGACGACTTCACCAAGGCGAACCCCGACATCCAGCTCAACTGGGTGACGCTGGAAGAGAACGTGCTGCGCGAGCGCGTCACCACCGACATCGCCACCAAGGGCGGCCAATATGACGTGATGACCATCGGCACCTACGAGGTCCCGATCTGGGCCAAGCAGAGCTGGTTGTTGCCGCTCGACAAGCTCGGCGACGACTACGACGTCAAGGACATCATTCCGGCGATCGCCGGCGGCCTCTCGGTCGACGGCAAGCTCTATGCCGCGCCCTTCTACGGCGAAAGCTCCTTCGTCATGTACCGCAAGGACCTGATGGAGAAGGCAGGCCTGAAGATGCCCGACGCGCCGACCTGGGACTTCATCAAGCAGGCCGCCGACAAAATGACCGACCGCGCCAATGGCGTGAACGGCGTGTGCCTGCGCGGCAAGGCCGGCTGGGGCGAGAACATGGCCTTCCTGACCGCCATGTCGAACTCCTTCGGCGCGCGCTGGTTCGACGAGAACTGGAAACCGCAATTCGACCAGCCCGAATGGAAGAACACCTTGCAGTTCTATGTCGACCTGATGAAGGCCGACGGGCCGGAGGGTGCGTCCTCCAACGGCTTCAACGAGAATTTGGCGCTGTTCCAGCAGGGCAAGTGCGGCATGTGGATCGACGCCACCGTCGCCGCCTCCTTCGTCTCCGATCCCAAGGCCTCGCAGGTCGCCGACAAGGTCGGTTACGCGCTGGCGCCCGACAATGGGCTGGGCAAGCGCGGCAACTGGCTGTGGGCGTGGTCGCTGGCCATTCCCGCCGGCACGCAGAAGGCCGATGCGGCCGAGAAGTTCGTGTCATGGGCAACCAGCAAGCACTATGCAGAACTGGTCGCCTCGAAGGAAGGCTGGGCCAACGTTCCGCCGGGAACGCGCTCCTCGCTCTACGCCAATCCAGAGTACCAGAAGGCGGCTCCGTTCGCCAAGATGACGCTGGACTCCATCAATGCCGCCGACCCGACGCATCCGACCGTCAAGCCGGTGCCCTATGTCGGCGTGCAGTTCGTCGCCATCCCCGAATTCCAGGGCCTCGGCACCACCGTCGGCCAGCTGTTCTCGGCAGCCCTTGCCGGCCAGTCGAGCGTCGACGACGCGCTGAAGCAGGCCCAGGACGCCGCAACCGCGGCGATGACCGAGGGCGGCTACATCCAGTAAGGCTCCTCCCGGTGCCTAAGGCCGGTCGCCGACCATGGCCGGCAACGGCCGCCCGAAACCCAGTTCGGGCGGCCACCTTCGACAGCTCGAGAAAATTTCCGTCCGATCCTTGAAGGGTGACCGTCATGGCTACTCAGCAGACCCGTTCGCTTGCCCGTTTCATGATGGCGCCATCCGTCGTCCTGCTGCTCGTCTGGATGGTCATTCCGCTGGCGCTCACGCTCTGGTTCTCCTTCCAGCAGTACAATCCGCTTAATCCGATCCGCGACGGCTTCGTCGGCTTCTCCAATTACGCGCTGTTCTATTCCAACCCGGCCTTCCTGCAGTCGATCCTCAATACGCTGCTGATCGTCGTCAGCGTGCTTGTGATCACCGTGGTCGGCGGCATCCTGCTGGCGCTTTTGATCGACCAGCCGATGTGGGGCCAGGGCATCGTGCGCATCCTCGTCATCTCGCCGTTCTTCGTCATGCCGCCGGTGGCGGCACTGGTCTGGAAGAACATGATCATGCATCCGCAATACGGCGTCTTCGCCGACATAGCGCGGTTCTTCGGCCTCCAGCCCATAGACTGGTTCGGACAATATCCGCTGACCGCCATCATCATCATCGTCGCCTGGCAATGGCTGCCTTTCGCGACGCTCATTCTTTTGACTTCGCTTCAGTCGCTGGACGGCGAGCAGAAGGAAGCCGCCGAGATGGACGGCGCCGGCTTCATCAGCCGCTTCATCTACCTGACGCTGCCGCACATGTCGCGGGCGATCACCGTTGTCATCCTGATCCAGACGATCTTCCTGCTTTCGGTCTATGCCGAGATCCTCGTCACCACCAATGGCGGTCCGGGATACGCCTCCACCAACCTCCCCTTCCTGGTTTACCAGAAGGCGCTGCTGGAGTTCAAAATCGGCCAGGCCTCCGCCGGCGGCATCATCGCCGTCATTCTCGCCAACATCGTCGCCTTCTTCGCCATGCGCGCCGTCGGCAAGAACCTGGACAGATAAGGGAGGAAAAGATGGCACGCGCAGTCACAACCCGGCACAAGACGATCGCGACGGCGGCCGCCTGGATCGTCGCCTTGCTGATCTTCTTCCCGATCCTCTACACCATCATCACCTCGTTCAAGTCGGAACAGGAGGCGATCCAGGGCTTCAACCTGTTCCCGTCGGGAACCACGGAAAGCTATTCCGAGGTCCAGGCGCAGAGCGGCTATTTCAAGTTCTTCCTGAATTCGGTGATCCTGTCGGTCGGCTCGACCATCCTGGCCCTGCTGGTCGCCATTCCGGCGGCCTGGTCGATGGCGTTCTCGCCGACCAAGCGGACCAAGGACATTTTGATGTGGATGCTGTCCACCAAGATGATGCCGGCCGTGGCCGTGCTGTTTCCGATCTACCTGATCTTCCGCGACACCGGCCTGCTCGACAGCCGCATCGGCCTGATGGTGATGCTGATGCTGATCAACCTGCCGATCGTGGTGTGGATGCTCTACACCTATTTCCGCGAAATCCCCGGCGAGATCCTGGAAGCGGCGCGCATGGACGGCGCCTCGCTGTGGAACGAGATCATCTATGTGCTCACACCCATGGCGGTGCCGGGCATCGCCTCGACCATGCTGCTCAACATCATCCTGGCCTGGAACGAAGCGTTCTGGACGATCCGGCTGACCACGACGAAAGCAGCACCCTTGACGGCCTTCATCAGCTCCTTCTCCAGCCCGCAAGGCCTGTTCTGGGCGAAGCTCTCGGCCGCCTCGACGCTGGCGATCGCGCCGATCCTGATCATGGGCTGGTTCAGCCAGAAGCAACTGGTGCGCGGCCTGACCTTCGGTGCGGTGAAGTAGGGGCGCCGTGAAGTAGCAGCGTGCGCCAGGCGGCGGACGGAAATCCACCGGGAGGAAAGCATGGGAAATATCACGCTCAAGAACGTCTCCAAGTCCTTCGGCTCGACTTCGATCATTCCTAACATCGATCTCGTCATCGAGGACGGCGAGTTCGTCGTCTTCGTCGGCCCGTCGGGCTGCGGCAAGTCCACATTGCTGCGCCTGATCGCCGGCCTGGAGGACACCAGCGGCGGCACCATCAACATTGACGGCCGCGACGTCACCGGCGAGGCGCCGGCCAAGCGCAAGCTTGCCATGGTGTTCCAGTCCTATGCGCTCTACCCGCACATGACGGTGGCCAAGAACATCGCCTTCCCGCTGAAGATGGCGGGCGAAGACCAGGCGACCATCGACAGGAAGGTGAAGGACGCCGCGCGCGTGCTCAACCTCACCAACTATCTCGAGCGCCGCCCCGGCCAGCTTTCCGGCGGCCAGCGCCAGCGCGTCGCCATCGGCCGCGCCATCGTGCGCCAGCCTTCGGCCTTCCTGTTCGATGAACCCTTATCCAACCTCGACGCGGCACTGCGCGGCACGATGCGGCTGGAGATCAGCGAACTGCATCACCAGCTCAAGACGACGATGATCTACGTCACCCACGACCAGGTCGAGGCGATGACCATGGCCGACAAGATCGTCGTGCTGAATGCCGGAAATGTCGAGCAGGTCGGCTCGCCGATGGAGCTCTACAAGACGCCGAAAAACCTGTTCGTCGCCGGCTTCATCGGCTCGCCGAAAATGAACCTGATCGAAGGCGCGCCGGCGGCGAAGTACGGCGCCAGGACCATCGGCATCCGGCCCGAGCACATGGCCATCTCGACCACGGCGGGCGACTGGAAGGCGACGGTCGGCGTCGCCGAACACCTGGGATCCGACACCTTCCTGCATGTCCAGGCCGACGGTGTCGGTCCGCTGACGGTGCGCGCCGACGGCGAACTCAGCGTCCACCACGGCGACAGCATTTATCTCACGCCCGACAAGGCCAAGCTGCATCGCTTCGGCCCCGACGGCAAGGCATTGGCGCCGTGAGGCTTAAAGGCAAATCGGCGCTGATCACCGGGTCGGCGCGCGGCATCGGCAAGGCCTTCGCCGAAGCCTATGCCCGTGAAGGCGCCGTGGTGGCGATTGCCGACATCGATCTCGAAGCCGCCGAGAAGACGGCCGCCGGGATCGGCGGCACGGCCTACGCCGTGAAGCTCGACGTCACGGACCAGGCCTCCATCGACGCCGCGGTGAAGGCGGTGGAAACCAGGACCGGCGGCCTGGACATACTGATCAACAACGCCGCGATCTTCGACCTGGCGCCAATCGTCGAGATCTCGCGGGCAAGCTACGATAAACTGTTCTCGGTCAATGTCGCCGGCACGCTGTTCATGCTGCAGGCGGCCGCGCGCTCGATGATCGCGCGGGGAAAGGGCGGCAGGATCATCAACATGGCGAGCCAGGCCGGGCGGCGCGGCGAGCCGCTGGTCGCGGTCTATTGCGCCAGCAAGGCGGCGGTCATCTCGCTGACCCAGTCGGCCGGGCTCGACCTGATCAAGCACGGCATCAACGTCAACGGCATCGCGCCGGGCGTCGTCGACAGCGACATGTGGGATCAGGTCGATGCGCTGTTCGCCAAATACGAGAACCGGCCGAAGGGCGAAAAGAAGAGGCTGGTCGGCGAAGGCGTGCCCTATGGCCGCATGGGCAGACCGGAAGACCTCGCCGGCATGGCCGTGTTCCTGGCCAGCGATGAAGCCGAATACATCGTCGCCCAGACCTACAATGTCGATGGCGGCCAGTGGATGAGTTGAGGGCGGGGGCGGTCTCTTCTCCCCGTGCCTCCCGCGGGGAGAAGAGGCCAATATCAAGGTGGCGGCCGCATCGCCTCGGAGGACATGTGCCGCTCCCTACCCTCTCCCGGTGAAGGGGAGAGAAGGGTAACGAAGGCCGCAACCCGGCCAAAGGGTAAATAGATGACCGTGAAACTCTCTTCCGCCAATCTCGCCAACCTGCCCGCCAGCGTCGCCGGTCCGAAATACGACCGCGCGGCGCTGAAGGCCGGCATCGTGCATTTCGGCGTCGGCAATTTCCACCGCTCGCACCAGGCCGTCTATCTCGACGAGCTGTTCAATTCGGGCGTCGGCCATGACTGGGCGCTGGTCGGCGCCGGCGTGTTCGAGGGCGAGAAGATCGGCCGCGGCAAACTGGAAGAGCAGGACTGGCTGACGACGGTGGTCGAGCAGGATGAGGGGCATATGAGCGCCCGCGTCACCGGCGCCATGATCGACTTCCTGACGCCGGGCGATGCCGCCGCCATCATCGAACGGCTGGCGGATCCGGCGATCAAGATCGTATCGCTGACCATCACCGAAGGCGGCTATTTCATCGACCCGGCCTCCGGCGTGTTCAACCCGACGCATCCCGATATCGTCGCGGATGCGCAGCCGGGCGCGACGCCGAAGACGGTGTTCGGCATCATCCTCGCCGGGCTGGTGCGGCGGCGCGGCGACGGCATCGTGCCGTTCACGGTGATGTCCTGCGACAACATTCCCCACAACGGCCATGTCACGTCGGATGGCGTCATCGGGCTGGCCCGCCTGATCGACGAGGATCTGGCGGCCTGGGTCGGCGGCAATGTCGCTTTCCCGAACGCGATGGTCGACCGCATCACGCCGGCCACGTCGGACCGCGAACGCGCGATCCTGGCCAAGGATTTCGGCGTCGAGGACAATTGGCCTGTCTTTTGCGAGCCGTTCCGGCAATGGGTGCTGGAAGACAATTTCACCGATGGCCGTCCGCCGCTGGAGAAAGTCGGCGTGCAGTTCGTCAGGGATGTCGCCCCTTATGAGTTGATGAAGATCCGCATCCTCAATGGCGGCCATGCAGCAATCGCCTACCCGGCCGGGCTGATGGACATCCATTTCGTGCATGAGGCGATGCAGGAGCCGCTGGTGCGCGGTTTCCTCGACAAGCTCGAGCACGACGAGATCATTCCGACCGTGCCCCCGGTGCCGGACACGGTCCTGGAGGATTATTACCAGCTCATCGAAAAGCGCTTTTCCAACCCCAAGATCGGCGACACGGTGCGCCGGCTTTGTCTCGACGGTTCCAATCGCCAGCCGAAATTCATCATCCCGACCATCGCCGACCGCTTGAAAGCGGGAAAGAGCGTCGCCGGGCTGGCGCTGGAATCAGCCTTGTGGTGCCGCTACTGCTTCGGCACGACGGACAGCGGCGCGGTCATCGAGCCCAACGATCCGAGCTGGGACCGCTTGCAGGCGACGGCAAAGGCAGCGAAGGAGGCGCCCGCCGCCTGGCTTGCGATGGACGACATCTATGGCGATGTCGGCCGCGCCACCGCGTTCGTCGAGGCTTTCGCGCATGCATTGAACGTGCTGTGGACGGATGGCACGCGCGCCACGCTGACGCGCTACCTCGCCGGCAAGCTCTGACGCGGGACCATGGCGCCGGAACTGGTCATCTTCGACTGCGACGGCGTGCTGGTGGACAGCGAGACGCTGTCGGTCTCGGCGCTGCTCGGCATGATCGCGCTTGCCGGCGGCAGCATTGGCGAAGACACGGCCTACGAGCATTTTCTCGGCAAGAGCATGAAGAGCGTGCGCGAGATCCTCGCCCGCGACTTCGGCCTTCCCATCACCGATCAGCACCTGATCACGATGCGCGTCGAATTGATGCGCAAATTCCGCGAGGAGCTGAAGCCGATCGCCGGCGTCAAGGAAGTGCTGCCGAGGCTCGGCTTGCCGTTCTGCGTCGCCTCCTCGGGCACGCTCGACCGCATCCGCTACGCGCTCGACGTCACCGGATTGCTCGGATTGATGGAGCCGCATCTGTTCAGTGCCGGCATGGTGGCCAGGGGCAAGCCGGCGCCCGACCTGTTCCTTCATGCCGCCGCCACGATGCGGGCGCATCCGCGCAAATGCCTAGTGATCGAGGACAGCCCCGCCGGCGTCGCGGCTGCGCGGGCGGCTGGCATGCGCGTCTTCGCCTTCACCGGCGGCGCGCACGCCGGCAACCCTGCCCTGAAAGCGCGGCTTGCGTCGAGTGAGCCGGACTTTATATTCGCTGACATGCTGCAATTGCCCGATCTGATTGCAGGCCTGGGAGCGAGAGACAGAGCATCTTGACGAAACAGTTCGTTTGCGCGGTCGATGTCGGCACCGGGAGCGCCCGCGCGGGCATTCTCGACACCAGTGGCACCTTGCTCGGCCGCGCCGAGCACCCGATCGCCATGCACCAGCCGAAGGCCGATCACGCCGAGCATGATTCGCGCGATATCTGGTCAGCCGTGTGCGCCGCGGTGCGTGCGGCCCGCGAAAAATCCGGTGTTGCCGCCGAGGACATTGCCGGCATTTCCTTCGATGCCACCTGCTCGCTGGTCGTGCGCGACAGGCAAGGCGGCCAGCTCAGCGTTTCGGTGACCGGAGAGGAGCGCTGGGACACCATCGTCTGGCTCGATCACCGCGCCATCGCCGAGGCCGACGAATGCACGGCGAGCGGCCATCAGGTGCTCGACTATATCGGCGGCGTCATGTCGCCGGAAATGGCGACGCCGAAGCTGATGTGGCTGAAGCGAAACCTGCCGAGGACCTGGAATGAAGCCGGCTATCTATTCGACCTCACCGACTTCCTGACCTGGCAGGCGACGGGGTCGCTGGCCCGCTCGCAGTGCACGCTGACCGCCAAATGGACCTATCTGGCGCACCGGGAACCCGCATGGCAGCGCGATTTCTTCGAACTCGTCGGCCTCGGCGACCTCTTCGAGCACGGCAATCTGCCCGAAAAGGCCAGTCCGGTCGGCGCTTACATCGGCTCTTTGAGCGCGCAAGCAGCGGCGGATCTCGGCCTGACGGAAAAATGCCGGGTCGGCGCCGGGGTGATCGACGCCTATGCCGGCGCGCTTGGCGTGCTCGGCGGCTTTGCCGGCGACGAGCGGAATATCGGCCGTCATCTGGCGCTGATCGCCGGCACATCCTCCTGCGTCATGGCGATGTCACCCGATCCGCAGCCTTTCGCCGGGGTCTGGGGCCCCTATTACGGGGCCGCGCTGCCCAAGCTGTGGTTGTCGGAAGGCGGCCAGTCGGCCACCGGCGCCCTGCTCGACCACATTATCCGCTGGCACGGCGCCGGCGGCGAGCCGAACGCGGCCATGCATGCCAGGATTGCAAGCCGCGTCGCCGAGCTGCGCGCCGCGGAGGGCGATGCGCTTGCCGGCCGGCTGCATGTGCTGCCCGACTTTCACGGCAACCGCTCGCCGCTCGCCGACCCGCATGCGGTCGGCGTGGTCAGCGGGCTTACGCTGGATTCCTCCTTCGACAGCCTGTGCCGACTTTACTGGCGCACCGCCGTCGGCATCGCGCTCGGCGTGCGCCATGTGCTGGAAGCGCTGAACGAGAACGGCTATCTGATCGACACGCTGCATGTCACCGGCGGCCACACCAAGAATCCGCTCTTGATGGAACTCTATGCCGACGCCACCGGCTGCACGGTGGTCGAGCCGCTGGCGGACGAGGCGGTGTTGCTTGGCACCGGCATGGTGGCGGCGACCGCGGCCGGGCTTTTCCCCGACCTCAACGCGGCCTGCCTTGCCATGCAGCAGGGCGGCAGGACGCGCGCCGCCAACCCGGCCGCCGGCGCCCGCTTCGATCGCGACTACCGGATTTTCCTGGAGATGCACCGGCAGCGCCAGGCGCTCGACGCGATACGGTAGAGCGCCTCGAGCAATCCCAGGAAAGTATGGGGCGGTTTCCGTCCGGAATTTGCCTCAAAACAACAGATAGACCAGCTCGCCGTTCGGAACCGGTGAGCTGCTCGAGGGCCAAGGCGCTTAGTCTACTGTTTGCGTAATGATGCCCCTGACGTCGCGTCGAACAGGTGGATGCTTTCCTCCTCGAACGCGTAGCGCACAGGAGCATGCAGCGCCGGGCATTCGCGTGCCGGAACCAGCGCGCTGATCTCCTTGCCGCCGGACCCGAATGTCACCAGGGCGTCATTGCCATGGAATTCGATGAGATCCGCTGTGCCTTGCAGTATGCTGGCCTCACCGGCGACGGCCGTCTTCAGGTCCGGAGGCCGGATGCCCAGCACGGCGCGATCACCGTGCTGGAGATGGAAGCCCGAGCCGTCCATCGAAAGCACCGTTCCGGCGCCAGTCAGCGTCCAGCCATTTCCTTTCCGAGCCACCGTCACGTCGATGAAATTCATGTTCGGCGTGCCGATGAAGCCGGCCACGAACATGTTTCGGGGCCGACGGTAGATTTCCGCCGGCGAGCCGACCTGCTCGACGACGCCGTCCTTGAGCAGCACGATGCGGTCGGCGAGCGTCATCGCTTCGAGCTGGTCATGGGTGACATAGACCGTGGTGGTCTTCAGCGACTGGTGCAACCGCGCGATCTCGACGCGCATGTGGTTGCGCAGCTTGGCATCGAGATTGGACAGCGGCTCGTCGAACAGGAAGACTTTCGGCGTCTTGATCATGGCACGCGCGATCGCAACGCGCTGCTGCTGGCCGCCGGAAAGCTCGGCCGGCTTGCGGCCGAGATAGGGTTCCAGCCCGAGCGTCCTTGACACCGCTTCGACCCGCTTCCGGATCTCGGCCGCCGGCACTTTCTGGCGCCGCAGCCCGAAGGCGATGTTGTCGAAGATCGTCATGTGCGGGTAAAGGGCATAGTTCTGGAACACCATGGCGATGCCGCGGTCGCCCGGATCGAGATCGTTGACCACCTTGCCGCCGATCGAGACCTCGCCGCCGCTGATGTCCTCCAGCCCCGCCAGCATGCGCAGCAAGGTCGACTTGCCACAGCCGGACGGGCCGAGGAACACGACGAACTCGTGCTCCTCGATCGAGAGGTTGAGATCGCGGATGACCGTCGTGGCACCATAGGCCTTGTCGACATGGGAACAGGTGATCGCGGACATGGTCAGCCCTTTTCGCCGCTGAGCAGGATCTGCAGCTTGACGTCCTGCGGGTGCGCTGCCGCCGCCCGCTCGAAAGCCTCGATGCTGTCAGAGAAATCATAGGTGCCGGTGATCAGCGGCTTGAGATCGACCTTGCCGGAGGCGATCAGCTGCAGGGCGCGGTCGAAAATGTTGGCATAGCGGAACACGGTTTCGATGCGCACTTCCTTCGATATGGCCGCCGGCACGTTGAGCGCCACCGGCTCCACCGGCAGCCCGACGAGCACCACCGCGCCGCCGGGGCGCACGACGTCGAACAGATCAGCGAAGGCCTTGGGGCTGCCGCTGGCCTCGAAAACGATGTCCGCACCCCAGCCGTCGGTGGCCGCGCGCACCGCATCGACCAGCGGCTGCTCGCGGATGTTGACCGGGACGATTCCTGGATAGCGCCCGGCAATTTCGAGCTTGGGCGCGGAGAAGTCGGAAATCAGCACTTTCGAGCAGCCACCGGCCAGCGCGGCCAGCGCGATCATGATGCCGATCGGGCCACAGCCGACCACAGCCGCCACGTCACCCGGAACGATGCGCGCGCGCGCCGCCGCCTGCATGCCGATGGCGAAAGGTTCGACCATCGCGCCTTCGGCGAACGAGACATTGTCGGGCAGCCTGTAGGTGAACGCCGCCGGATGCACGGCTTGCGGCGCCAGAATGCCGTGCACCGGCGGTGTCGCCCAGAAGGTGACGTCCGGATCGACATTGTAGATGCCGAGCTTGGTTGCCCGCGACGACAGGTTCGGCACGCCCGGTTCCATGCAGACGCGATCGCCGACCTTCAGGGTCCGGACATTGGCGCCGATCTCGACGATCGTCCCGGACGCTTCGTGGCCGAGCACCATCGGCGCGCGCACGACATAGCTGCCGATGGCGCCATGGGTGTAGTAGTGCACGTCGCTACCGCAGACGCCGACCGTGTGGATGGCGATCCTGACGTCGTCCGGGCCTACGTCGAGCGGCAACGCGATCTCGCGCAGGGCCAGTTCGCCCTTTTTCTCAAGCACCAGTGCCCGCATCGTGTCGTCCTCGCTTCAAGTCTTTTTTTGCCGGAAAACGGAATTCAGGAAGCCGCTGAGCACGCCGAGAAACAACAGCGGCGGCAGCGACAAAAGCACGACCGAGGCGTTCAGGATCCCCCACGGCACGTTCATGCCCTGCTGGGAGAGTTCCGAGGCGACGATCGGCAAGGTCTTGGCATTGGAGCTCGACAGCATCAGCGCGATCAGGAACTCGTTCCAGACCAGAACGAAGCTGAAGGCGACCGCACCGATCAGCGAACGCGCCGCGACCGGCAGCGCGATCATCCAGAACACCGAATAGGCGTCGTAGCCATCGACGAAGGCCGCTTCCTCGACCTCCTTCGGCACGGCCTGGAAGGCGGGAATGGCGAGCCACATGATCACCGAGATGGTGAGCAGCGAATAGGTGACGATCAGCGCGGCAATCGTGTCGTAAAGCCCGAGCTGCAGCCAGATCACCATCAGCGGAATGGCAACCGCCACCGGCGGCAGGAAACGCAGCGACAAAACGAAGAACTGGATGTCGCCGGCCCAGCGGTTCGGGTATCGTGCCACGGCGTAAGCCGCCGGCAGGCCGAGCACCACGCCGATCAGCACCGCGCAACCGCAGGCGACGACCGAATTGTAGAGGCCGGTCATGACGCTGTCGCGGCCGACGATATAGCTGATGTTGGCCAGCGTCGGCGTGAACACCAGGCGCGGGACGCGGGTGATGATGTCGACATTGTTCTTCAGCGAATTGAGCGCCGTCCACAGCAACGGAAACACGGCCATGAAGCCTGCAAACGCCAGCACGGTCTTGCCGATCAGGCGGCCGGGTCTCATCCGATATGGTCTCATGCCTGCACCCGCTTCCACAGCATGGTGAAGGTAATGACCGTGGCGATCATCATCAGCACCGCCATCGCCGAGGCGTAGGAGACCTTGCCGGACTCGATGAAGCCTTGCGAGAAGGCGTACATGTCGAGCGTTTCGGTCGCCACGCCCGGGCCGCCGCGGGTCATCACATAGATCAGGTCGAAGGAGCGCAGCGATTCGATCATCTTGACGAACATCAGGCTGATCAGCGGCGCCTTGAGCATGGGCAAGGTCACATAGGCGTGGATCTGCCAGCGTTTGGCATGGTCGAGCCGGGCCGCCTCGATCGGCTGCGGCGGCAGCGTTTCCAGGAGCTTGAGCACGATGACGGCGAAGAACAGGCCCCATTGCCAGACATCGACCGATGCGACCGCGAACAACGCCGTCGACGGCTTGGACAGTGGATCGAAGATCAGCCCACCGGTCAGCAGCCGGTAGGGGTAAGTGGCGATGCCGTAGAGCGGATGGTAGGCGAACTTCCAGACGAAGGCCGCCGACACACGCGGCAGCAGGACCGGGATGATGAAGAGCAGGCAATAGAGGTTGCGCAGGCGCGGCGAGGCGACTTCGAACATCAGGACGCCCAGTCCGACGGCAACGGTCATCGTCGCGATGACCGTGACGAATTCCCATTTCACCGACACCCAGACGGCGTTGAGAAAGCGGCGGTCGACGAACAGGTCGGCGAAATTCGAGAACCAGACATAGGAATAGGCTGTCGAGCTGAGTTCACGATTCTGCAGGGCGATGACGACCGCGTAGAGCGTCGGCACCATCGACAGCACCAGAAGGATGCCGAGTGTCGGCACCACGAAGGTGACCGGCAGGGATGAGCGTCGAGGCATCCATCTATCCCCGTTTGCGTCTCGAGCGGTTGAACATGTCTGGACCCTCTTTGCGCGATGGCTGGCTCAATGGCGGTGGACAGAGACCTGCGGCGCACAGGCTCCGGCGCTCCACCGAATGCCGTGGACCGCACGCCGCAGGGGGAGGATGGCTTATTTCTTCACCAGATCGTTGGCATAAGCCTCGAGCTCGTTGAGGCCGCCCTTGATGTCGGTGCGGGTACCGGTGACCAGTTCCTCAAGGATGATGCCCCAGCGGTCGCCGAGATCGGGCCAGCGCGGGTCCTGCCAGAAATTGACCGCCGTGACCTTGCCGGTTTCGGCCAGTGCCTGGCCGAGATCGGCGCCGTAGATGTCGGCGAATTCCTTGCTGGCGAGGATGCTGGTGCGGTTCAGCTCACCGAACTGGTGGGCGTCGAGCCGGCGCTTCTCGTTTTCCTTCGATGTTGCCCAGGCGATGAACAGGCCGGCGCATTTCTTCGACGCGTCGTCGGCATTGGCCTTGGCCGCGATGGCAAGGCCATGGCCGTAACCGCCGCCGGGCAGTGGCGACGGCGGCGGCAGGAAGCCGATGTTGCCGACGACCTGCGAGGTCTTCGGGTCGACCGCCATGCCCGACAGCGGCGTCGATTCGACGAGGATCGCGACCTGGCCCGACAGGAAGGCGCCGGTCGATTCATCCCAGCTGCCGGTCTGCGTGCCGGGCGCCGAATCCTTGAACAGCTTCAGGTAGGTCTCGGTCGCCTTGACCGCGGCATCCGAATTGAAGACCGGCTTGTCGCCGTCGAACCACTGGCCGCCATAGGCCTTGAAGAAGGGCATCCAGCGCCAGACATTGGCGCCCGAACCGCGCGCGCCGCGCAGCGCGATGCCATACATGCCCTTGTCCGGATTGGTCAGCTTCGGCACGTCGGCGATCAGCTCGTCGAGTGTCTTCGGCGGCTGGATGCCGGCTGCCTCCAGCACGTCCTTGCGATAGACCATCAGGTCGCCGCCGCCGGTCAGCGGCGCGAACCAGACCTTGCCGTCATAGGTGGCGACCTTCTGGCGGCCCGGATCGAAATCGGCATAGTCGTAGTCGGCCGGATAATAATCGGCCAGCGGCACGATCCATTTCGAGGACGCGAACAACGCGACATTGGCTTCGTCGACATAGTAGACGTTGTAGTTGCCGACCGTGGACGCATCGGCGCGCGATTTTGCGCGGCGGTCGTTCTCGTTGAGGTAATCGATCTGGAAGCCGGCGCCGGCAAGCTTCTCGAACTCGGCCTTGGAGTCCTCCAGAAGCGTCAGGCCGTCACGTGGCTGCGCCAGCACCTTGACCGGCGCCGAGCAGACCGGCGCCTGCGCCAAAGCGATGGTGGAAACGGTAGCGGAAAGCATGAAAGCTGCACCAAGGCTGGCAGCGAGCCGAATTGGTTTCATTATTTTCTCCTCCAGGAACACGTCGCAGGAAGCGGACGCCCTCGGGTTGCGCGATCCTCACCATCGCCCGAGCGACTTGCCACCCATCGCCAAAATGCGGCGTTGCAGCGGGTCGCGCTAGAAGCCCCGTTGCAGAAGACCTGTACTTTTATGCATTGTGCGGCGCAAAAACCGGCATCCGGTTGCGGCCAATCTCACATGAGTATCGATCGGACTCGGGAGCGGTGGTTTTAGGGCGTGCCTACGCGCGCATCGCCAGCCGCTGCCGCGACAGCTTGCGATAGGATGACGGCGTCATCTTGTGCTTGCGCATGAAGGCGCGGTTGAAATTGGAGATGTTCATATAGCCGACTTGGAAACAGATGTCGGTGATCGGAATATCGGTATCGGCCAGCAGCTTGCAGGCCTGCCACAGCCTCAGCTTGGCAAGGTGGTCACTGAAGGAATTGCCGGTGTTCTTCTGGAAGAAGCGCGAGAACGTGCTCTCGGTCATTCCCGCCAGCGCCGCCACATCAGGCAGCTTCAGATCTTCGGCGAAATGCTGAAACAGATAAGTCAGCGTGCGCTGGATGATGTCGAGCGAGGCGGCATCCAGAACAGGGGAGAAATCCGGCGAAGACAACAGCTCGTATTCGTCGGTCCTGGCGAGGAGATCGACGAGATTCAGGAACAGGCAGAACCTGGTTAGCCCGCTGACGTCCCCCATCCGTTCCATCAACTCGGCGCCTTCCAGTGCCGTACGGCCATGAAAAACCATGCCGCGCAGCGACCGCTCCAGGAACGGCTCCAATTCGCGTAGTTCGGGCAACAGGCCAGCCGACCCGCGCAGCCTCTCGGCATCGAACTGGAGGACGATGTCGCGGCCTTCGATCAGCTCGCCCGGCTGCACCGCCGTCACCCAATCATGCGGCAGCCCGCCGCCGACGATGGTGAGATAACCCGGTCCGAATTCGCCGATGTGGTCGCCGACCAGCACGACGCCGGAAGATTTTCGCAAGAGGTGGATTTCGTACTCAGGATGGAAATTCCAGACATTGCGCTCCCAGGGATAGTCGTCCAGCCGCCACAGGAAACTGTCGCTCGCCTCGGTGACGATATGTTCGAAGGCCGGCGCCGTGCGAAGCGTCGCAACCGGATTCCTTCTGCGCCTGAACTGCATCCCGCCTCCTGCAAATTGGGGTTCCGTGGCACCTCGTTCGTCCTTGCAATGCGTAGCAGCCTTGGGAGCATGTGTGAAATGGGCCGTCGGAGAGCGTCGGTCACAAGCCTTCGGCGTCATCGGCGATCCGACTGGATCAATCTGTTCCCGCCCCTCTTCCCTTGCCTTCATGTCGCGTTTCGTACAAAAGCTGACGTAAACGCCGCGAAACCGAGGGTCTCGCCGTTTGCAATGCGGCTTCCGGCTTTTTTGCCGATGCGCCGCAACCTTGAAAGAGCGGAACAATGTCTGCGATCGAAGCCGGCGCTCGCGCGCCGGAAAATCTTTGGCGTCAGGAAATCAGGGCGACTTTGGCGCTCGCCTGGCCCATGGTGCTTACCAATCTCGGCCAGACCGCCATGACAGCCACCGACGTCATGATGATGGGCAGGCTGGGGGCGGACACGCTCGCCAGCGGTGCGCTTGGCGCCAATCTCTATTTCATGCCGCTGATCTTCGGCCTCGGCCTGATGCTGGCGACCTCGCCGATGATGGCGACCGAGCTCGGCCGCCGACGTCATTCGGTGCGCGACCTGCGCCGCACCGTGCGCCAGGGCCTGTGGCTGGCGATCCTCATCTGCATCCCGATCTGGATCGTGCTTTGGCACGGCGAGCCCATTCTTTTGGCCATGGGCCAGGAGCCGGCACTGGCGCATCAGGCCGGCATCTACCTGCGCTGGCTGGAATGGGCGGTGCTGCCCTTCTACGGCTATATCGTGCTGCGTTCCTTCATCTCGGCGCTGGAGCGGCCGGGCTGGGCGCTGATCATCGTCTTCGTCGCGGTCGCCTGCAACGTCTTCTTCAACTGGGTGTTCATGTTCGGCAATCTCGGCGTGCCGGCCATGGGCATATCAGGCTCGGGCCTTGCCACCTCGCTATCCTCAACGCTGATGTTCGTCGGCATGGCCGCCGTGGTGATGTGGGAGAAGAAGTTCAGGCGCTATCGCCTGTTCGGCCGGTTCTGGCGGTCCGACTGGCCGCGCTTCAAGGGCCTGCTGCGGCTCGGCCTGCCGATCGCCGGCATCCTTGCCTTCGAAGTGACGATCTTCAATGCCGCGGCGCTGCTGATGGGGCTGATCGACGCGGATTCGCTTGCCGCGCACGCCATCGCCATCCAGATCGCGTCGATCTCCTTCATGGTGCCGCTCGGCCTCAACCAGGCGGTGACCGTGCGCGTCGGGCTTGCGCATGGCGCCGGCAATCGCGAAGGCGTTTCGCGCGCCGGCTGGACCGCCTTCGTCATCGGAGTCTCGTTCATGGCGCTGATGGGCCTGGTGATGATCCTGTGGCCGCATCTCCTGATCAGCGCCTTCATCGATCTGGCCAACCCCGCCAATACCAGGGTGATCACGCTTGCCGTGTCGTTCCTGGTCTTCGCGGCCCTGTTCCAGGTCTTCGACGGCGCGCAAGCGGTTGCCGCCGGCATGCTGCGCGGCCTGCACGATACCAAGGTGCCGATGATCTATGCCGCGATCGGCTATTGGGGCGTCGGCCTGCCGCTGGGCGTGCTGCTCGCCTTCCCTTTCGGCTTCCACGGCGTCGGCATCTGGATCGGCCTGTCCAGCGGACTGGCGGTGGTGGCGGCGTTGCTTCTGGCGCGCTGGCTGCGGCGCGACCGCCTGGCTCCGCCTCTGGTGTTCGAACACTGATGCAGAGGGCCGTCTGGTTGTCCGGCGGCCTTTCCGTCCTTGTCGGCGTCAGCTGTTTTTGAGCGCAGGGCTGAACACCATCAGGCTCAGTATCTCGAACAGAACCTGGGCGCCGGCATGCGCGGTGTTGGTGGTCGCGTCATATTGCGGCGCCACCTCGACGACGTCGCCGCCGACGATGTTGAGGCCTTTGAGACCGCGCAGCAGTTCCAGCACTTCCCGCGTCGTCAGGCCGCCGACTTCCGGCGTACCGGTGCCCGGCGCGAAGGCCGGATCGACGCTGTCGATGTCGAAGGAGACATAGGTCGGGCCGTCGCCCACGATCTTGCGCGCCTTATCGATGATGGCCGGGATGCCAAGGCCGGTCACTTCCTCCGCATGGACAACGGTCATGCCGGACTCGTAGGTGAACTCCCACAGATATTCGGCCGAACCGCGGATACCGATCTGGATGGTGCGCGTCGGATCGAGCACGCCATCGAGCACCGCGTTGCGGAACGGACCGCCATGGTGGAACTTGGTCATGTCGAACAAGCCGCTGGTATCGCAATGGGCGTCGATGTGGATCAGGCCGACCGGCGCCTTCTTGCCGACGGCCTTCAGGATCGGATGACTGATCGAATGGTCGCCGCCGACCGACAGGGGAATGACGCCGGCATCGACGATCTGGTTGGTGCGGCGCTCGATGTCCTCATGGCTGGTCTCGAGCCGGTAGCGGCTTCGGAACGGCACGTCGCCGATGTCGGCGACCCTAAGCTCGTGCGTCGGCGCGCATTCCAGCACGTGATTGTAGGGGCCGATGCGCTCGATGGCGCGCAGCGCCCGCGGCCCGAAGCGGGCGCCCGGCCGGTTGGTGACGCCGAGATCCATCGGCACGCCTACCATCGCCACCTGCAAATCGCCGAAATCCGGGTTGTCGGCCGATATTTCACGATAGGGCGCGGCGAGGAAGGTGGGGATACCGGAATAGGGCGCAAGCCGCGTGCCCGACTTGGAGAATATCTTGTCGGCGACCTTGCGGAACTTCGGGTCGAACATTTCGCCGCCATGGCTCTCGCCATATTTGCGGCGCAACGCGTCGAGCTTGCCGCTGTCATAACCCATGTCGGTTTTCTCCTGTCTGTCTTCTCCGGAGTGTCCGGTAGCGCCTTGGAAAAATCAATTGCGTTCGGACGGGTCCGCTGCCGCAGGCCTTTCTTTTTGTCGGGCCAGCCTGAAACCGGGCAGCGTTTTTGCAAATTCGATGCTATTAGGCCTGTCGCGATGATGGGTGGTAGGCAGCGAAGGCGGTACGAGACATGGCCAGGACCGATATTGCGCGGCGCGTCTACAACCATACCTGGAAGCTCGATCCGATCGTGCGCAGCCTGCTCGACACGGATTTCTACAAGCTTCTGATGCTGCAGATGATCTGGGGCATGTATCCCAAGGTCGACGCCACCTTTTCGCTGATCAACCGCACCACTTCGGTGCGGCTGGCCGAGGAGATCGACGAGGGCGAGTTGCGCGAACAGCTCGACCACGCCCGCACCTTGCGCTTCTCCAAGAAGGAGATGATCTGGCTGGGCGGCAACAAGTTCTATGGCCGCAAGCAGATTTTCGAGCCTGAATTCCTGGCCTGGCTGGAGAATTTCCGGCTGCCCGATTACGAGCTTTCCAGGCGCGGCGGCCAGTACGAGCTCTCCTTCAGCGGCCCGTGGATGTACACCACGCTGTGGGAAATTCCCGCGCTCGCCATCATCAACGAGCTGCGTTCCCGCGCGGCCATGCGGGCTTTCGGACCGTTCGCGCTCGATGTGCTGTATGCCCGCGCCAAATCCAAGATGTGGGCCAAGACCGAACGGCTGAAAGCGCAGCCCGGCATCCGCATTTCCGACTTCGGCACACGCCGGCGCCATTCCTTCCTGTGGCAGCGCTGGTGCGTGGAAGCGCTGAAGGAAGGCATCGGCGAGGCCTTCACCGGCACCTCCAACGTGCTTCTGGCCATGGACAACGACCTCGAAGCGCTGGGCACCAACGCGCATGAACTGCCGATGGTGCTCGGGGCGCTGGCCAATTCGGAAAAGGAATTGAAACAGGCGCCCTACAAGGTGCTGCAGGATTGGCAGCGCTACTATGGCGGCAATTTGCTGATCGTGCTGCCCGACGCCTTCGGCACGGCTTCCTTCCTGCGCGACGCGCCGGACTGGGTGGCCGACTGGACGGGCTTTCGTCCCGACAGCGCGCCGCCCATCGAGGGCGGCGAAAAGATCCTGTCCTGGTGGCGCGAGAAGGGCAAGGACCCCAAGCAGAAGCTGCTGATCTTCTCCGACGGGCTCGAGGTCGAGACCATCGAGGAGACCTATCGCCACTTCAAGGGCAAGGTGCGCATGTCCTTCGGCTGGGGCACGAACCTGACCAATGATTTCGAGGGCTGCGCGCCTACGGCAACCGACAGCCTCGACGCCATATCGCTGGTCTGCAAGGTGACCGAGGCCAACGGCCGGCCAGCGGTCAAGCTCTCCGACAATCCGGCCAAGGCGACGGGTGACCTCAAGGAGATCGAGCGGTATCTGCGCATCTTCGGTGAAAAGGACCGGGTGGAGCAGTTGGTCAAGGTGTGAGTCGAGATCGGACTCATGGATAGTTCGAGTTCCTTCACGCCCCCCTCTGTCCTGCCGGACATGTCCGGCAGGACAGAGGGGGGCGCCGTAAAGTGCTGTCTCTCGCAAATTCTGCTCGTTTGCCTTGCGGCCTCGGCGCTATCCCTCCCAACCCCCGCCTTCGCGCACGCCTCCGACCGGGGCCATGTCCTGCTTCTGCCGACCGGCTACTATCTGGTCGGCGGCGCTTTCGCCGTGGCTGCCAGTTTCCTCGTGCTGGCGCTGCTGCCGGCGGATCAGCTCGGTCGCTTCTGGCGGCGGCGCCTGCCGCTGTTCACACTGGGTGACGGTGCGCGTGCCGCCCTCAGCCTGATATCTTTTGCCGGCTTTGCCTCTCTCATCGCCGCCGGCTTTCTCGGCAGCCGCGATCCGCTCTCCAACCCGCTGCCTTTGGTGATCTGGACACTGCTGTGGGCTGGCTTCACGCTGCTGCAAGGTTTCCTCGGCGATCTCTGGTCTTGGCTCAATCCCTGGTACGGCCCGGTGCGTCTCCTGTCGCGCCTGGCCGGCCGAGGCGGTGAAGCGGCCTGGCGCCTTCCACCATGGCTCGGCTGCTGGCCGGCTGTTGTCCTGTTCTTCGCCTTTGCCTGGTTCGAGCTCATCGATCCGGCGCCCGACGATCCGACACGGCTGGCCTGGGCCGCCGGCCTCTACTGGTTGTTCACCTTGCTGGCGATGCTGTTGTTCGGTTATGGGGCGTGGGCTCGCGGCGGCGAGTTCCTCACCGTCTTCTTCTCGATGGTGGCACGCTTCGCGCCTGTCGTGCGCGACGAGCGCGGCCGGCTTGCGCTATGCTGGCCGGGCGCCAAGCTGCTGACCGCCGCGCCTTTGCCGGCAAGCGGCGTAGCCTTCCTGCTGCTCGCCCTGTCCTCGGTTTCCTATGACGGCCTGTCGAAGACCTTCTTCTGGCTGGGCCTGTTCGGCATCAATCCGCTGGAATTCCCAGGCCGCACGGCGGTGATCGGCAGCGGCAGTTTCGGCCTCGTCCTGACATTCGCGTTGCTTGCGGCCGTCTTCCTGCTTGCGGTGGCGGTCGGCCAGGCCCTCGCCGGCGGCGGCCACAGGCTTGGCAAGGCGGCGGGACTACTGGTCTGGTCGATCGTGCCGATCGCGCTCGCCTACCATGTCGCGCACTACCTGACGGCGCTGCTGGTCGACGGCCAATATGCGCTTGCAGCACTTTCCGATCCGTTCGCGCTCGGCTGGAACGTTTTCGGCACCGCCGACATGCAGATCGAGGCAGGGATCGCCGCCGGCGCGGGCTCGGCATGGTGGCTGTGGAACATCCAGGCCGGCGCCATCATTCTCGGTCACCTGCTTGCCGTGCTCGTCGCCCACGGCTTCGCCGCGCGCCTGCATCCGGTTCCCGCCCGCGCCGTGCTCAGCCAGTTTCCGCTCACCTTGCTGATGATCGCCTACACCGTCTTCGGCCTCTGGCTGCTCGCCACGCCGACCGTTGGATAGTCGTGGCGGAAATAAACCGGGATCCTCCCGGGGAAACGGCATTGCCGTGTCCGGACTTTGGTGATTTAGTTTGTACACATGCAATTTCGGCCGTCCGCAGGAGGCGGCCTGCTACGTTCCAGCCATAGGTCAAAACTCAAAAACAGGGGAACTGCCGTGACTGACAAGAAAGTGTTTTTCGATCTCTCCAAGGCCGGTCTCACCCGCCGCACGGCGCTGAAAGGGCTGGCCGCCGGAGCCGGCCTGGCCGTCGCGCCCGGTTTCGTCCGCTACTCCCAGGCGCAAAGCTCCGCCCCGATCAAGATCGGCTTCCAGTCGCACCGAACCGGCATCGGCGCCGCCTATGGCCGCTGGTATGAGAAGACCACGGCCGCTGCGGTCAAGGCGATCAACGCCGCCGGCGGCATCAATGGCCGGCCGGTCGAAGTCATCATCGAGGATGACGGCACCGATCCCGGCCGGGGCGCCGAGGTGGTCGGCAAGTTCGCCACCCAGCACAAGACCGACATCGTCTTCGGCACTTTGTTCTCGCATGTCGTCATCGGCTCGGCGCCCGCCGCCGGCGAAGCCAAGATGCCCTATTTCGTCGTCAGCGAAGGCCACCATGTCGCCTCGACCAAGCTCAACCGCTATGTCTTCCAGCCCGGCATCACCGATGTGAAGAGCCAGATCCAGTCGATGGCGCCGTGGATCGCGGCCAATGCCGGCAAGAAGGTGACGCAGATCTTCCCCGATTTCGCTTTCGGCTACGACCACCGCGACTACCTCCCGCCGGCGTTGAAGGCGCAGGGCGCAGAGGTCATCGCGCAGATCGCCATCCCGCCGACGGAGAGCTCCTTCACCAAATATTTCCCCCAGATCCCGGCCGAGACCGAGGTGATCTACCATGTCATGGTCGGCCCGGCCGTGCTCACCTTCGTCAAGGAGCTCGGCGAGTTCTACGGCTCCAACCGGCCGCAGCTGTTCGGCTTCATCGATTCGCTCGAAGCCGTCGACATCAACAGCCCCGGGCTCGAATTCCTGGACGGCAGTCATTTCTGGGAAGGCTCGCCGCGTTACGCCCAGGCCAACGATTCCGAGGCGCAGAAGGCCTATCGTGCCGCCGTCGGCATCGACGACAATGGCGCGGCCGTCGGCGACCCCAAGGATGTCTCCACCGCCGCGCATATGTTCGGCTGCTGGGAGACGCTCTACGTCGTCAAAAAGGCGATGGAGGATGCCGGCTACAAGGGCCCGGAGGACCGGGCCAAGCTGGTCGAGGCGACCGAGGCATTGACCGAATTCGCCGAAGGGCCCGAGCATCCGCAGGGGCCAAAGACCTTCAACGGCAAGATCCACCAGTGCTTCGGCATCCAGAACATCTCCAAGGTCGAAGGCGGCAAGCTCAAGGTCGTGCACAAGACCAAGATCGAGGACGGGCTTTACGAGCCGGAAGGGGATTACACGACGCAGGCGCTCTAGGTTGGCTTCTCCAGCGAGCGTGAGTGCGAGGCGCCGCCTCGCGCCTGCCTTGGGTATTTAGCCCATGCACTTCGGACCCCACCTCCTCCTCGCCGCCCTAGAAGGCCTCGTTACATCCGCCGTGCTGGCGCTGACGGCGCTTGGGCTGTCGCTGGTGTTCGGCGTCATGCGCGTCGTCAATGTCGCGCATGGCGAGTTCTTCATGCTGGGAGCCGTGCTGGCCTGGGCGATCACGACTGCGATCGGCGGCCATCCGGCGTTCGGTTTCCTGGCGGCGCTCATCATTGCACCGCTGATCGTCGGCGCCATTGCGCTGGTCGCCGAGCGGTTGGTGCTGCGCCGGCTGAACTACAATCCGGAAGCCACCATCGTCGCTACCATCGGCATGCTCTACATCATCCAGCAGCTGGCGCTGACCTTCTACGGGCCGGAAGCGCGCCCGGTAGAGCCGCCCTTCAGCTACCGCATCCTTCTGCCGTGGTTCGGGTATTCCGGCTACAAGCTGTCTGTTATCGCGGCGTCCGTCCTTCTGCTCGTCATCACATGGCTGGTGCTGACCCGCACCAGGGTCGGCCTTGTCATGCGCGCCACGCAGTATGACAGCGAGACGGCGCAGGCCTTCGGCATCCCGGTCGACCGAGTCTATGGCGGCGTCTTCGCGCTCGGCGCCATGCTGGCGGCGATCGCCGCGGTTCTGATCGTGCCGATCAGCCAGGCGCATTATCTGATGGGGCAGGATCCGCTGCTGCTTTCCTTCATCGTCGTCATCATCGGCGGTCTCGGCTCGCTGCGCGGAACCGTCATCGCCGCCGTGCTGATCGGCCTGTCGGACGGCATCATCTCGATGTTCTTCTCGCCGACGCTGGCCAAGATCATCGCCACGCTGCTGGTCGCCATGGTGCTCGTGTTCCGGCCGCAAGGCCTGTTCGGGACGGCGACGCGATGAGCGAGGCCTCGCCGGCAAAAGCCTATGGCTTGCATCTCGGCGTCATCGCGCTG
Source organism: Mesorhizobium sp. CA13 (assembly GCF_020165235.1). NCBI lineage: Bacteria > Pseudomonadati > Pseudomonadota > Alphaproteobacteria > Hyphomicrobiales > Phyllobacteriaceae > Mesorhizobium > Mesorhizobium sp. CA13. The sequence continues at coordinate 152,857 of NZ_JAIUHS010000009.1, forward strand.
CTTTTTGTCCTGAGCTTCGTGCTGCCGGATTATCATCACGGCCTCGTCGCCCGCATCATGGTGCTGGCGGTGTTCGCCATGGGCTACAACATGCTGTTCGGCTATGTCGGGCTGCTCAGCCTCGGCCATGCCATGTTCTTTGCCGCCGGCCTCTACGGCGCCGGCCTCGGCGTCATCCAGCTTGGCTGGAGCGTACCGGCGGCCTTGTTGAGCGGCATCGCCTGCGGCGCGGTGCTGGCACTGGTGATCGGGCTGCTGGCGCTGCGCACCACGGGTGTCGCCTTCATGATCGTCACCATGATGTTCGCGCAGATCTTCTACCTCCTCATCCTTTATTTTGCCGCGTGGACCGGCGGCGATCAGGGCATGGTGGTGCCGCAGCCGGCACGTGTCCTGAATTTCGGCGCGACCTCGCTCGATCTCACCAATCCGACGGTGCGCTATATGAGCGCGCTGGGGCTGTTCTCGTTCGTGCTTCTGATCACGCTGGCCGTCGTCCGCTCCCGATACGGCCGCGTGCTGGTCGCCATCCGCGAGAACGAGGAGCGGACAAAGATGCTGGGCTACGACACCTTCTCCAACAAGCTCGTGGCCGTGGTCGTCTCCGGCGCGATCTGCGCGGCGTCGGGCGCCGCCTATGCGCTGCTGTTCGGCTATGTCGGATCGAGCTTCGCCTCGATACAGTACTCGATCCTGCCGCTGCTCTGGGTGCTGCTCGGCGGCGCCGCCACAACGCTCGGGCCGCTGATCGGCACGTTGTTCATGTACTATGTCATCGACGTCACCAGCGGCTTCACCTCCGCCTATCTGCTGATCGTCGGCGTGGCGCTGATCCTGCTGGTGCTGTTTTTCCCGAAAGGCATTCTCGGCACCACCCGCCAGCGCTGGCTCGGGTGGCTGCCATGACGCCTCTTTTGACCACCAAGGGCCTGTCGCGCAATTTCGGCGGCCTGCGCGCCGTCGACAATGTCGATTTCACGGTGGTGCCGGGCGAGATCCGCGCCGTGATCGGGCCCAATGGGGCTGGGAAGACCACCTTCGTCAGCCTGATCAGCGGCCGCATCCAGCCGTCTTCGGGGGCGATCATCTTCGACGGCGCCGACATTACCGGCCTGCCGGCCTATGCCAGGGTGCGCCGCGGCATCGCCTACACCTTCCAGATCACCAGCGTCTTCGCCAATCTCAGCGTCTACGACAATGTCGCGCTGCCGGTGCAGCTCACGCTGAGCGACGGCCTTTCGAAGGGCGCGATCAAGGCAGGCGTCATGTCGGCGCTCGAACGCACCGGCCTGGCCGACCGCACCCATATGCCGGCCGGGCAGTTGTCCTATGGCCACCAGCGGCTGCTGGAGGTGGCGATGGGCCTGGCGCTGAAACCGCGCCTGCTGATCCTCGACGAGCCGACGCAGGGGCTGGCCGACAGCGAGATCGACAATTTCATCGCACTCGTGCGCGACATCGCCGACAGCGCCACGGTGCTGCTGATCGAGCACAACATGCCCGTCGTCATGCAACTGGCCGACCGCATCACCGTCTTCAACGCCGGCAAGATCCTGGCCGAAGGCACACCCGAGGCGATCCGCGAAAACGCGGCGGTGCAGGAAGCCTATCTGGGGACGGCCCCATGATCGCGGCAAACTCCGAAGCGCTCACCATCTCGGGGCTGGACTGTTTCTATGGCGAGGTCCAGGTGCTCTACGGCCTCGACCTGGTGCTGAACAAGGGCGAGGTGCTGTGCCTGTTCGGCCGCAACGGCGCCGGCAAGACGACGACACTGAAGGCGATCATGGGCCTTGTCCCGGCCAGCGCCGGTTCGATCAAACTCGCCGGCCAGGAATTGACCGGCTTGGCCGCCCATGAGGTACCGAAGGCCGGCGTCGCCTATGTCCCTCAGGGCAGGCGGCTGTTCGCCGACATGACGGTGGCGGAGAACATCGAGATCGGGCTGATGGCGCGCGGCAAGGGCAAGGCCGTACGGGAAAACGTGCTCGACCTTTTTCCATTGCTGCGCCAGCGGCTGCGGCAGCGCTCCGGCACCTTGTCCGGCGGCGAGCAGCAGATGCTGGCCATGGCGCGTGCGCTCTGCCTGGAGCCCCAGGTGCTGCTGCTCGATGAGCCGACCGAAGGGCTGATGCCGTCGATGATCGCAAAAATCCGCGAGACGGTGGCGAAGCTGCGCGAACTGGGCGTTTCCACCATCCTGGTGGAGCAGCGGGTCGACGCCGTGCTGTCGGTCGCCGACCGCGTCGCCTTCATCGAGAACGGCCGCAACCGCGAGACGGTCGATGTCGAGGCGTTGCGCGCCGACCCGTCGGCGGTCAGGCGCTATGTCGGCGTAGGCTGAGCACTACCTCCCCTAGTAGCCGTTCCGCGTCGACCCGCCTGGCGCCATCGTGGGCTTATCCAAAGAACAAAAACCCGGCGATTAAAAACGTCGGGATCAGCACCGCGCCCGACCATGCCATGTAGCCGAAGAAACCCGGCATGTTCACGCCGCGATGCCGGGCTATGGCGTAGACCATGAAGTTCGGCGCGTTGCCGATATAGGTGTTGGCGCCCATGAACACCGCGCCCGCCGAGATCGCCGCCAAGGTCGAAGCGAGCTCCGTCATCAGATGCCGGGGAGCGCCGCCGGCGAGCTCGAAGAACACCAGGTAGGTCGGCGCATTGTCGAGGAAGGACGACAGCGCTCCGGTCAGCCAGAAATAGGCGAGATCGTTGGGCATGCCCTGCGCCGACGTGACGAGCGCGACCAGCGGCGCCAGCGCGCCTTCATGGCCGGCCCTCAGGATGGCGACCACCGGCACGATGCAGATGAAGATGCCGGCGAACAGTTTCGCCACTTCCGCGATCGGACCCCAGTTGAAGCCGTTGGCCTCGCGATACTCCTTGCGCGAGACGGCCAGCGAGACGAAGGCAAGCGCCAGGATGACGGCGTCGCGCACAAGGTTCTGCAGCTCGAGGTCCACCCCCTGGATGGAAAGACCGATGCCGGGCTTCCAGGTGGCGGAAAGCAGGATCGCGCCGATCACGCCGGCAAGCAGCGGCAGGTTGGGCAGGCCGCGGATGCGCACCTTCGTGTCCGGCGTCGGGTCCTTGATCTTTGGCGCGCCCCTTTCGCGGCGATGCAGCGTCATGTCGATCACCAGGAAGACGGCGAGCACGACGCCGCCGACGAACAGGGTCTCGCGCCAGAGGTTGGCGGTGGTCCAGAAGAAATCGACGCCGCGCAGGAAGCCGACGAACAGCGGCGGGTCGCCGAGCGGCGTCAGCGAACCGCCGATGTTGGACACCAGGAAGATGAAGAAGATGACGACATGGGCGTTGAACGGCCGGTTGTCGTTGGCGCGGATGAGCGGCCGGATCAGGATCATCGAGGCGCCGGTGGTGCCGATGACGGAGGCGAGCAGGGCGCCGATGAGCAGCAGCCCGGCATTGACCAGCGGCGTGCCGTGGATGTTGCCGGCCACGAGAATGCCGCCCGAAATGGTGAACAGCGCGAACAGGAGAATGATGAACGACATGTATTCGGTGAGCAGCGCATGCAGCACCGCTTCCGTTGCCAGCGTCGTGCCGAAGGCCGATGCGAGCGGCACCACCACGAGAGCCGCCCAAAGCGCTGTTATCTTGCCGTAGTGATGCTCCCAGACATGGTGGAAAAGCAGCGGTCCGGTGGCGATCGACAGCAACAGGCCGGCAAAGGGCAGCGCCCACCACAGCGACATCGTCCGGCCTGGCAGGCCGTGCTCCTCCGCGGCGAAGACCGTTTCTGGAAACAGCATCGCGACAGCCGCCACGGCGCTTGCCGTCAAAGCTGTCGCTACCCGGATGGACCCCCTCTTTTCCCCCACGATGCAATTAGTCCGCCGCGTGGTCTTCGAGCGTCACGCCTGCTTGGCGCATCCTCGCCAGCATCGTCTCGACCGAACCGTTGAGATCGATGCCGCGGCAGGCATCGAGCCTGACCGTGGTCCTGAACCCTTGTTTGACCGCGTCGAGCGCCGAGAAGGCGACACAGAAGTCGGTCGCCAGGCCGACCAGGGTCAGCGTGTCGATGCCGCGCTCCCTGAGATAACCGGCAAGACCGGTCGGCGTCGTGTGGTCGTTCTCGAAGAAGGCCGAATAGCTGTCGATACCAGGCCGAAATCCCTTGCGGATGACGAGCTCTGCCTTGGTCCAGGCAAGACCCGAGTGAAAATCCGAGCCGAGGCTGCCCTGGATGCAATGGTCCGGCCACAGCGTCTGCTGCCCGTAGGGCATCTCGATGGTTTCGAAAGGCTGGGCGCCCAGGTGGCTGGAGGCAAAACTCGAATGACCGGCGGGGTGCCAGTCCTGCGTCAGCACGACGTGGTCGGTTCGGCGGATCAGGTCGTTGACCAGCGGCACGATCTCGTCGCCGCCGGCCACCGCCAGCGCGCCGCCAGGGCAAAAATCGTTCTGCAGGTCGATGACGACAAGCGCTTCGTCGGCCATGGGGGTTTCCTTCCTGTCGGTCTCGGGCACGGGCTCCCAGGGGGATCCCGGCGAAAGAAAGCCGCTGGCGCGACCGGACGGAGAAACTTGACCAGATGGCGGGCCGCGTCAACCATTACAGCGTCGCGCGCACGCCCTCACGCGTAAAGGGTGCTGCGACGCCTTGATCTTGCGCAGAACAAATGCGCGGCACCGGCCTCCAGACGAGGTGCCCGGCAAACTCCGGCTTTGACAATTTCCGCCGACTTGATATCATTTGCATACGAATGAATTCGAGCCGGCCCGAACGCCGGCAGGTTCCCTCGGAAAGGCCCTTTTTCTGGGAAGGCAAAGCGTGATCCGTTACGCGAAACCCACCACGGTCGACGAGGCGCTCGCCCTGCTTGGCGAAGCTTCGTGGCGCATCCTTGCCGGCGGCACCGACTTCTACCCGGCGCAAGGCAGCAAGCCTTTCCGCGACAATGTGCTCGACATCAACGGGCTGGCGGCCCTGCGCGGCATCGCGGAGACCGAAACGCATTGGCGGATCGGCGCGCGCACCAGCTGGACCGACATCGTTCGCCACCCCTTGCCGCCGGCCTTCGATGCGCTGAAGGCGGCCGCGCGGGAGGTCGGTTCCGTTCAGATCCAGAATGTCGCCTCGATCGCCGGCAACCTCTGCAACGCTTCGCCGGCCGCGGATGGCGTGCCGGCGCTGCTGGTACTCGACGCCGAGATCGAACTGCGCTCGGCGCAGGCGGTGCGCTACCTGCCGCTCGGGGAATTCATCCTCGGCAATCGCCGCACGGACCTGCGGCCCGGCGAGATGGTCATCGCCATCCGCGTGCCGAAAACGGCCGGCACGGGTATGTCGGCTTTCGTCAAGCTCGGCGCGCGGCGCTATCTCGTCATCTCCATCGCCATGGCGGCGGCACGCCTGATGGTGCAGGACGGCGTCGTCACGCAAGCGGCGGTCGCCGTCGGTTCCTGCTCGGCTGTCGCAAAGCGGCTCGGCGGGGTCGAGGCGGCCCTGCGCGGACTGGCGGCGGATCATGGGCTGGCCGCCGCGGTGCTGGCCGCGCCGATGGACGAGTTGTCGCCGATCGGCGACGTGCGCGGCAGCGCCGAGTACCGGCAGGACGCGGCGCGCGAGATCACTGCCCGCGCCGTGCTTGCGGCTGCCGGGCCGGTGAGCGGCGACAGGGTGGCGGCATGAACAAAGCTCAGCCTGACATCAGCCTGGGTCGATCCCGCGGAACCCTATCCGACGGTGACGCAGGTCAGCCCAGCCTGGCGCGCGCCGAGATCGCCTTCGCGGTCAATGGCGCCGCGGTCTCGGTCAACGTGCCACCGCTGCGCCGGCTGTCCTTGGTGCTGCGCGACGAATTGCTTCTGACGGGCACCAAAGTCGGCTGCGACGCCGGCGACTGCGGCGCGTGCACGGTGCTGGTCGATGGCGATCCGGTCTGCGCCTGCCTGATGCCGGCGGCGTCGGTCGCCGGGACGTCGGTAACGACGGTCGAAGGGCTCGCCAATGGTCGGCTGTCGGCACTACAGGCCTCCTTCCTGGCGCATGGCGCGGCGCAGTGCGGCATCTGCACGCCGGGCCTGCTGGTGGCCGCGACGGCCCTGCTGGAGAAGAAAGCCAGCCCGAGCGAGATCGAGGTGCAGGACGCGCTGGGCGGTGTTTTGTGCCGCTGCACCGGATACCGCAAGATCGTCGCGGCGGTGATGGAGGCCTCCGTCCAGGCTGCAAGTCTGGATTACCGTCTGCCTCGGTCCGGCCACGCCATTGGCTCCTCCCCGATCCGGCTCGATGGCGTGCCGAAGGTAACGGGCGGTGAGAAATTCGGCGGCGATTCCTTCCCCGCCGATGCGCTTTCCGTGCTGGTGGTCCGCTCGCCGCACTACCATGCCAGCTTCGCCTTCGGCGACCTCGATGGCTGGGCAAAAGCGCATCCCCGCATCGCCGGCGTCTTCACGGCGGCCGATATCCCGGGAAAGAACTGTTTCGGCGTCATCGGTCCGTTCGCCGACCAGCCGGCTCTCGCCGAAGGCAGCGCGCGGTTTCGCGGCGAGGCGGTGGCCGTGGTGGCCGGCGAGCGCGAGGCGATGCTCGATCTGGATTTGTCGGATTTCCCGATCCGCTGGACCGAATTGCCGCACCTGTCGCAGCCTTGCGAAGCACGGGCCGAAGGCGCGGCACTGATCCATGCGAACCGTCCAGGAAATCTTCTGACCAAGGGCTTCGTCGAACGCGGCGATCCCGAGGCGGCGCTTGGCGATGCCGCCGTCACGGTGACCGGCGCGATCGAGACGTCCTATGTCGAGCATGCGTATATCGAGCCGGAAGCCGGCCATGCCTATATGGATGGCGACACGCTGGTCATCGTCGCCTGCACGCAGGCACCCTATATGGACCGCGACGAGACGGCGAAGGTGCTGGGCCTGCCCGTCGACAAGGTGCGCATCGTGCCGACCGCGACCGGCGGCGGCTTCGGTTCCAAACTCGACGTTTCGCTGCAACCTCTGATCGGCCTGGCGGCGATGAGGACCGGGCGGCCGGCCGCACTTGCCTACACGCGCAACGAATCGATGATGTCGACCACCAAGCGCCATCCGGCGCAGATGCAAGCGACCATAGGCGCCGATGCCGGGGGTCATGTCACCGGCATGATTTTTTCGGGCGATTTCAACACCGGCGCCTATGCCAGCTGGGGACCGACAGTGGCCAACCGCGTGCCGGTGCATGCCTCCGGTCCCTATGCGACGCCGAACTACCGCGCCGAGGGGCGCGCCATCCATACAAATGGGCCGATTTCCGGCGCCTTTCGCGGCTTCGGCGTGCCGCAGGCGACAATCATGCAGGAGACGCTGTATGACGAGCTGGCCGATAAGCTCGGGATTGACCGACTCGATTTTCGCTTGAAAAACTGCCTTCGGAACGGCTCCGAAACGGTTACAGGACAGCTTCTGGAGTCCGGCGTCGGCATTGCCGAGTGCCTCGATGCCCTGCGGCCGCATTGGTTGCGTGCAACGGCTGACGCGGATGCCTTCAACAGTGCCAGCGCGGATAAAAAGCGCGGCGTCGGCATCGCCTCCTGCTGGTATGGCTGCGGCAACACCTCGCTGCCCAATCCGTCGACCATCCGGGTTGGCATTGCGGCGTCAGGCGAGATCATCCTGCACCAGGGCGCCGTCGACATCGGCCAGGGCTCCAACACCGTCATCACGCAGATCTGCGCCGACGCTCTCGGCCTGCCATTGGAAAAATTCCGGCTCAAGGGCGCCGATACCGCGATCACTCCCGATGCCGGCAAGACCTCGGCGTCGCGCCAGACCTTCGTCACCGGCAGGGCGGCCGAGAAGGCCGGCCGTGCCTTGCGCGATGAGATCCTGCGTTTTGCCAATGTCTCGCAAAAGGCGTCGCTTCAACTCGACGGCCCGGCGATCGTCATCCGCGAGGGCGAGGCGACCCGCCGCATCGATCTCGGCTCGCTCGATGAGGATGGAGACGGCTTCGTCTTCCGCGCCGAGGAGACCTACGATCCGCCGACCTTGCCGCTCGACGCCAAGGGCCAGGGCAAGCCCTATGCGGTCTATGGTTACGGCGCGCAGATCGCCGAGCTTGAGGTCGACCTCAAGCTCGGCACGATCAAGCTGGTCAAGATCACCGCCGCGCATGACGTCGGCAAGGCGATCAACCCGCTGCTGGTCGAGGGCCAGATCGAGGGCGGCATCGCGCAAGGCATCGGCATGGCGCTGATGGAAGAGTATATTCCCGGCCGCACAGAGAATTTACACGATTATCTCATTCCGACCATCGGCGACGTGCCGCCGATCGAGACGATATTGATCGAGGTGCCAGACCCGGAAGGGCCATTCGGGGCCAAGGGCCTGGGTGAACATGTGCTGATTCCGACGGCGCCGGCGATCCTCAATGCCATCCGCCATGCGACCGGTATTGCGATCACCAAAGTTCCGGCGACGCCGACTCGCATCCGCGCCGCCATCCGCGAGAAGGAGGCACGCAGATGAGCGAGCTTGCCGAACGCTTCGAAACCCATGATCCCGGCGAGAAGCTGGTGGCGGAGAAGATCCGCTGCGATGCCTGCCCTGTCATGTGCTACATCGCCGATGGCCGCACCGGCGCTTGCGACCGCTACGGTAATGCCGGCGGCCGGATCGTGCGCATGGACCCGCTGACCATTCTAGATCATACCGCCGAGATCGGCGGCGCTGTCGTGCCCTTCGTCGCAGAGGGCGAGGCCTGGGACGGCGAACTGGTCAACACCGGCCGCCGCTTCGTCACGGCGATCGGCGCCGGAACCACCTATCCCGACTACAAGCCGGCGCCCTTCATCGTCAGCCAGCAGGTCGAGGGCGTCGATCTCGTCACCGTGGTCACCGAAGGCATCTTCTCCTATTGCGGCGTCAAGGTGAAGATCGACACCGACCGTCATATCGGACCCGAAACGGCTGTCGTACGATCGCAAAGCGAGGCGATCGGCCATGTCACGACGGGCGAATATGGCTCGCAGATGTTGTCGCTGGGCGGTGTGCATCATCTGACCGGTGGCTCCAAGGCTGAAGGCCGCGCCACCTGCGATGCGCTGCTCGATTTGTGCAACCGCAAGCCGGTTGAACTGACCATCGACGGCGGCGCGACCGTCATCGTCGAAGCCGGCAAACCGCCTGTGATCGACGGCAAGCAGGAGCACCGCATGCGGGTCGGCTGCGGCTCGGCGACCATCGGCATGTTCGCCACTCAATGGCGCGGGCTGGTCGACGAGGTGGTGGTGGTCGACGATCACATCACCGGCGTCGTCTCGGAGCATCAGGCCGGCAAGGTGCTGGGCTGGCAGGACACGGGGATAAAGATCATCGGCCGCCGCTCGACCCCCGGACGCTATTTCAAGGTGTCCGAGCCTGGCCTCGGCTGGGGCGGCACCAGCATATCCGACCCGCTGTCGATCCTGGGCGAATGGAACGCCAAGAAGGGCGCGCGGCCGGGCCTGTCGCTGCTGATGGTTTCGACCACCGGCGAACAGTTCGCCTATTACGAGCTCGACGACCAGTTGAAGCCGGTCGAAAAACCTTTTCCCGAGCGGTTGCAGAAATCCGTGGGACTGATCGAGGACAATTGCGAACCGGCGCGGTGCACCGTGCTGTTCATCGGCGGCGCCGGCGGCTCGCTGCGCGCCGGCGTCACCGAGAATCCCGTCAACCTGACGCGTTCTGTGCAGGGCCTGACCACCTATGTGACGGTCGGCGGTGCGCCGGTCTATGTCTGGCCGGGCGGCGGCATCACGCTGATGGTGGATGTGATGCGTGTGCCGGAAGGCGCCTTCGGCTACGTGCCGACGCCGGCGCTGGTGGCGCCGATCGAATTCACGCTGCGCCGCGACGATTATGTCCGGCTCGGCGGTTACGAGGCCGAGATCCGCAGCGTCGAGGACGTCATCGCCAAGGGTGGCGAGTATCTGAACGCGCGCCGGGGCGACGGTGCGCCGGCCCGCAACCCATGGCCGCCGCTGGCGCAGTTAAGGCGCGCCGCGTCGAACGGAGCCGGATGATGTCAGGCTCGCAAGCGATGCCCGGCCCGCAGGCGCATTGGCTGCAGGACGGCAAGCGGCTGCACCTCAACCACGGGCCGATCGACCTGGTCGTCGAGGTCTTCGGCGAGGCGGATGAGCGTCGCGCCGCCTACGCGCAGGCCGTCGCGCGTTTCCAGACGATCCTGACTGAGTTGGTCGAGGAGCTTCCCGAATTGCGCCTCCCGGCATTTTTCCTGGCGCCGCGCAGCTTCGCCGGCCCGACGGCGCGCCGCATGGAAGCAGCCGTCATGCCCTTGGCGGAATGCTTCATCACACCGATGGCTGCTGTTGCCGGATCGGTAGCCGACGAAGTGCTTGCCGCGCTGCTCGTCGGTCGCAAGCTCGATCGCGCCTATGTCAACAATGGTGGCGATAGCGCCCTCCATCTTGCCAAGGGCACATCGATCGGCCTGATCATTGCCGGCACCGGCAACGGCATGGACGACCGGATCACGATCCGCGCGGAAGATGGGGTGCGCGGTGTCGCCACCAGCGGCTGGCGCGGCCGTTCGTTTTCCTTGGGCATTGCAGACGCCGTCACCGTGCTGGCGCGGACCGGCGCCGAAGCCGATGCGGCGGCGACGCTCATTGCCAACGCAGTGGATCTGCCCGGCAATCCTGCGATCAAGCGCATTCCCGCACTCGACCTGTCGCCCGACAGCGATCTGGGCTCGCGGCTGGTGACGCAAGGCGTCGGTCCGCTTGCCCCTGGCGAGGTGGCGCGCGCACTGGACAATGGCCTTGCCGTCGCCGAAGATTTTCGCCGGCGCGGCCTAATTGCCGGATCGGCGCTGTTTCTCGGTGGCGAGGCCCGCATCAGCGGCTCCGTTGCACTCGCTGCGCCCAACAAGCACGAACTGGAGGAAGTTGCCCATGCCTGAGTTTCCGGTCCGCAAGATCGCGGTTGTGACCGAAGAGATCTTTCATGAGGGCGGGCCGGTGGCCAAGGTGCCGCGCCGTCGCGCTGCCGCTCTCGCCGTCGTCAAGAACCCGTTCGCCGGGCGCTATGTCGAGGAGTTGCAAAGCGCCATGGACGATCTGAAGCCGCTCGGGCTGACGCTGGCCGACCGGCTGATCGCGGCATTGGGTTGCGACGTGAAGCAGATCGACGGTTATGGCAAAGGCGCCATCGTCGGCACATCGGGTGAACTCGAGCATGGCGCGCTTTGGCATGTGCCGGGCGGCTACGCGATGCGCGAGCGGCTCGGCGACGCCAAGGCGATCGTGCCGTCGGCGAAAAAGGTCGGCGCGTTCGGTTCGCGGCTGGACGTGCCGCTCGGCCACATCAACGCCGCCTATGTGCGCAGCCATTTCGACGCCATGGAAGTCGGCGTCAGCGACGGCCCGCGTTCCGACGAGATCCTGTTCTGCCTCGCCATGACCTGCGGCCCGCGCATCCACAATCGCATGGGTGGGCTCGCGGCCGACGACATCAAGGCCTGGGACGGGCTGCGGTGAGCGGCGAGGACAATCTGCTCAAGCTGGTCGAGGCCGAAGAGGCCGACGATCAGGACTACCACCTGCAGGAGCAGGTCGGCTTCATCCTGCGCAAGGCGCACCAGCGCCACGTCTCGATCTTCGCCGCGCGTATCGGCGACCTGACGCCGCCGCAATTCGCGGCACTGGCCAAGCTGCGCGATGTCGGCGAGACTTCGCAGAACCAGCTCGGCACGCTGATCGCCATGGATGCGGCGACGGTCAAGGGCGTCATCGACCGGCTGAAGGCGCGCGGCCTCGTCGAGCTCTCCAAGCACGAGGGCGACAAGAGGCGGCTGCTGGTCAATTTGACCGCCGAAGGGCGCGAGGCGATCGAACGCCTGATCCCGCTGGCGCGCGAGATTACGGAGGAAACCTTGGCCCCGCTCACGGCCAAGGAGATCGCCACCTTCATGAAGCTTCTGGCGAAATTGGCGTAGGGCCGGCGGCGAGGTCCTTTCCTCTCCCTCCGGACGGGAACCATCTGGCCCGCCGCCGACGGATATTGAAAGGGGCCAGGGCGCGCGCCACGCGTCGACCCCCACTCCGTCGAGCTGCGCTCGACGCCTCTCCCCCGATCGACGGGGGAGAGGAAGGGCCGAAGACCTGGACCTTGGGCCGACGCTTATCTCCGGCGAAAACTCACAGGCCGTTGTCCTTCAGCACTTGGGCGGCGTTTTCCTTGGTGATCTTCTGCGTCGGCAAGGTGATGGTCTTTTCGACCTTCTCGCCGTTGAGGAACTTGATCGCCTGCCGAAGGCCCTCGGCGCCCGGGGTGACATAGGTGAAGGTCGCCGTCAGTTCGCCCTTGTTCACCATCTGCACGCCTTCGTTCGGCAGGCCGTCGATGCCGATGAACTTGATGTCCTTCTCGCGGCCGACATCCTTGGCGGCGAGATAGGCGCCGTAGGCCATCGGGTCGTTGTGGCCGTAGACGAGATCGATCTTCTCGTTGCTCTTCAGCGCGTTGGCCATCAGATTATAGGCCTGGTCCTGCTTCCAGTCGCCCGACTGCTGGTCGAGCAGGTACTTGATGCCCGGCTCCTTGTCGGTGAACTCATGGAAGCCGTCATGGCGGTCATGCGCCGGCTGGGTGCCCATGCCGCCCCAGATCTCGACGACATTGCCCGCCGCCTTGCCCTTGCCGCCGAGCAGCTCGACGGCATATTCGCCGGCCGCGCGGCCGATCAGCTTGTTGTCGCCGCCGACGAACTGGGTGTAGTCCTTGGTGTCGACATTGCGGTCGAGCACGAAGACCGGGATCTTGGCGTCGATCGCCTGCTGCACGACGCCGGTCAGGCCGGCCGATTCCTTCGGCGACACCAAGAGCGCATCGACCTCCTGGCGGATCAGGTTCTCGACATCGGCGACCTGCTTCTCGGTCTTGTCCTCGCCGTCGGTGATGATCAGCTCGACCTCGGGATGCTTGGCGGCCTCGGCCAGTATGTCCTTGTTGAACTGCGCGCGCCAAGGCTCGATGGTCGTCACCTGCGAGAAGCCGATCTTCCACTTCTTGTCCTGGGCCAAGGCGTGGCCGGTGGAGAGCAGCGCGGTGGTGGTCAGCAATGCCGCGCCAAGGGCGGCAAGCTTCAGCGTGTCACGTCGTTTCATTTCTTGTTTCCTCCGAGATTGAGAGACCGGGTCTCTTGCGACGGCCGTTTTGCCGCGGCCGTTTCCTTGTGCGCCGTTCCGGGCAGGCGCAGATAGGCTAGGAGATCACCGGCGTTGCGCTCCTGCACGAGCACCGTGCCGATGATGATCATCCCTTTCAGCACCAGCTGAAGGTTCGAATTGATGTTGTGGAGCTGCAATATGTTGGACAGCAGCCCGAAGATCAGCACGCCGCAGAAGGTCCCGGTGAGGCTGCCTCGCCCACCCATCAGGCTGGTGCCGCCGATGACCACGGCGGCGATGGCGTCGAGCTCCAGGCCGGCGCCGGCATCGGGCTTGCCTTGCCGGTACTGAGCGACATAGAGCACCGCGGCAATGCCGGCGAGCAGGCCCGAAACGGCGTAGGTGACGATCTTGACCCGGCCGGCGGCGATGCCGGAAAGCCTGGCCGCCTCCTCGTTGCCGCCGATGGCGTAGACATAGCGGCCGAACGGCGTGAAGCGCAGCACCGCGCCATAGATCAGGATGGCGCCGAGGAAGAACAGGCCGGGCATCGGGACGACGCCGAACACCATCGAGCGCAGCAGCTCGAAATCCTCGGTGGCGTTCGAGCCGGTATAGACCGGCAGCACGGCATTGTTCTGGCCGGCGGTCAGCCGGGCGATGCCCAACGCCGTCACCATCATCGCCAGGGTTACGATGAAGGGCTGCAGCCGCCCGGCGACGATGATGAAGCCGTTGAGCGCACCGAACAGCAGGCCCACGCATGGCGCGACCAGCAGCACGCCGAGCACGCCGAATTTGGGCTCGACCTGCGGCAGCAGGTACCACAGGGAAAGACAGCACAGGACCACGCCGACGATTGCCGGCGTGACCAGGCCGCGGGCGCGGTCCAGCCTTGCGTCGCGCGAGGCATCGGCGCCGGCGCGCGACTTTTCGAGATTGAGGAAGACGAAGCGGGTGACGATGAAGCCGAGACAGAGTGCCACCAAGGCGACGGTGGGCACGCCAAGCACCACTCCCGGCGTCACGCCCGGAACCGTCAGCAGCATGGCACAGACCACCGAACAGATGGCCATCAGCGAACCGACGGAAAGGTCGATGCCGCCGGTGATGATCACCGCGGTCATGCCGGTGGCGATCAGGCCGGTGGTCGACACCTGGCGCAGCACGTCGAGCAGATTGCCGTAGGACAGGAAGATGTTGTTGCCCTTGGAGCTGACCGGCGAACCCAGCACGCCGATCAGGAAGATGGCGATCAGGCCCCAATAGAGCTTGGTGCGGGACAGGAGTTTCAAGGCGGTCATGCGGCTGGTCTCGAAATCGTGCGGCGCGGTGCTGCGAGACGCATGATGGCCTCCTCGCTCGCCGCATCGCGGGAAAGGATGCCGGTCTGGCGGCCATCGGCCATCACCAGGATGCGGTCGGAGAGGTGCAGCAGTTCCGGCAATTCGGAGCTGATGACGGCAATCGCCAGCCCGTCGCGCGCAAGCTTGAAGATGAGGTCGTAGATCTCCCGCTTGGCGCCGACGTCGATGCCGCGCGTCGGTTCGTCCAGAAGGAGCACGCGCGGCCGCGTCGCCAGCCATTTGCCGATGACGACCTTCTGCTGGTTGCCGCCCGACAGCGTGCCGGCTGGCTGGTCGACGTCCTCGCAGCGTATGCCGAGCGCCCGGACCGCGTGGCGCGCCAGCCCTTGTTCGCCGGCCAGCGAACGGATGCCGAAGCGCGCCAGCGATCCGACCAGCGGCAATGCGACGTTGTCTGTAATGGAAGCCTGGAGATGCAGGCCTTGCGTCTTGCGATCCTCGGTCACCAGCGCAATGCCGAGGCGCCTGGCATCGCGCGGCGAGCGGATCTCGACCGGCGAGCCGTCGAGCCGGATCTCGCCGCCGGTGCGGCCATCGCTCGAGCCGAAGATCGCCTCCAGGATCTCGGTGCGGCCTGAACCCAGCAGCCCGCCGATGCCAAGGATCTCGCCTGCGGCGAGTTCGAAGTTGACGCCGTCCATCACGGTGCGCCAGCCATGGGCATCGGGTTTCGTCAGCGACAGGTTCTCGACGGAAAGCACGACTTCGCCGCCGGAACGGCGCTCCTCTTCCGAGGAGGCCAGCAGATCGCGCCCGACCATCGCCGAAATGATGGCGTTCTCGTCGAGCTCGCCCATCGGCCGCGTCAGCACGTGGCGTCCGTCGCGAAACACGGTGACCCTGCCCGCCAGGTGCATGACCTCGTCGATGCGATGCGAGATGTAGACGATGGCGACGCCGCTGTCGGCAAGCTGGCGGATGATGCGGAACAGCCTCTGGCATTCGGCTGGAGAAAGCGCCGATGTCGGCTCGTCCATGATCAGGATGCGCGCCGACATCGACAGCGCCTTGGCGATCTCGACCAGTTGCTGTTCGCCGACGCGCAAGGTGCCGACACGGGCTTCCGGGTCGAGCTCGATGCCCAGCCGCTGCAGAAGGGCGCTTGCGGCGCGGCTGCTCGCCTTGCGGTCGACGATCAGCCCGGCGATCAGCTTCTCGCGCCCGAGAAAGATGTTGTCGGCGACGCTGAGTTCGGGAACTAGGTTGAGCTCCTGGTGGATGATGGCAATGCCGGCGGCCTCGGCGTCGCGCACGCCGGCGAAATTCGCGGCCACGCCGTCGACGCGAACCGTGCCTTCATAACCCGTGTAGACACCGGAAAGGATTTTCATCAGCGTCGACTTGCCGGCGCCGTTCTCACCCATCAAGGCATGGACTTCGCCGCGCCGCAGCTCGAAACCGACATCGACCAAGGCGGCAATGCCGCCGAAGCTCTTGGAAACGCGTTCGGCGCTCAGGACGACATCCGAACGGTCCGCCGCCGCAACATCCCCACGAGCGATGGAATTTCCCTGCTCCATGACAAAGGCGGCCTCCCTTCCGTCGTCGTCTGACACGTGAACGCTATTCTAAACGTTTCGATCCTGTCAAGCTTCTATCTGGTCACGCAGGATTGCCTCATTTCAATTCTTGCGAAAAACCGCGATATTCCGTAGGTATGATGCATCGAGCAGCGGCGAAACGTTTCGAAATGGCAAGGTCAAGGCAGACAAGGCAGCGAAAATCGACGGCGCCGACCATGCTTCACGTGGCCGAAGCGGCGCGCGTGTCGGTCGCCACGGTCTCGGCGCTGATCAACGGCACGGCGACCGTCAGCCCGGAGCTCAGCCAGCGCATCGAGCAGGCGATCCGCGATATCGGCTACAAGCGCAATGCGATCGCCCGCAGCCTGAAAATGGGCACCACGCGCACCATTGGATTGACTGTCCCGCACATCACCAATCCGTTCTTCACCGATGTCGTGTCAGTCATCCAGCAGGCCTTCGACCGCGCCGGCTATGCGGTCATGCTGTGCTGCACGGACGAGGACCTCAACACCCAGGACGACCAGATCAGGCTGCTGCTCGACCGCATGGTCGACGGGCTGATCGTGGCGCGCGTCGGCGATGGGGCAATCCTCAAGCGCATCGTCGACGACGCCAACGTGCCGGTCGTCCTGCTTGACCGCATCTGCGAGGGCGTCGACACGGATGCCGTGGTGCTCGACAACCAGCGCGCCGTGTTCGACGCCATCACCTACCTGATCCATCTCGGGCACCGGCGCATCGGCTACATCACCGGAACATCGGATATCTCACCGATGCATGATCGCATGGCGGGATATCGCGAAGCGCTTCAGGCAGCCGGCCTGCCGGTGGCCGAAGAGTTGGTGCGTTCCGGCAATTTTCATGAGATCGACGGCTATAACGCGGCCATGCAGCTGTTGTCGCTGCACGACAGGCCGAGCGCGATCTTCTCCGCCAACAATCCGATGGTGATCGGCACCATGAAGGCGATCCGCGATATCGGCCTGTCCTGCCCGGAAGATGTTTCGATCGCCTGTTTCGACGATTTTCCGTGGTCGGACGTGTTTGTCCCGCAACTGACCACGGTGGCGCAGCCGGTGCAGGCGATCGGCGAACAGGCGGCCAATTTGCTGCTCGACCGCCTTGCCGGAAATCGCGACGCGCCGCCGCGCAAGCTGGTGCTCAAGGGCCGGCTGATGATCCGCAATTCATGCCGACCGCTGGGAACGGTGGCGCAGAGCGTGAGTGCGTAGAGCGGTTCAGTGGTTGAATCGCTATCGGCAAGCGCCGAGCTGGAAATCTCACGCTGCTTGCGACAGCGATTTATGGGCGTCAGCCAGGATTTCGAAGGACCTCACCCGAGCCGCATGGTCGAATATCTGCGCGGTGACCATCAATTCGTCGGCGCCGGTGCGGCGAACGAAGGCGTCGATGCCTTGCCGCACCGTTTCCGGCGAGCCGACGACGGCGCAGGACAGCGCCTGGCCGAGCATGGATTTGGCCATCGGATCGAGATCGCGGTCATAGTTCTCGACCGGTGGCGGCAATTTTCCGGGGCGCCCGGTGCGCAAATTGACGAAGGCCTGCTGCAGCGAGGTGAACAGCAGCCGCGCCTCCTCGTCGGTGGGCGCGGCAAAGACGTTGAGGCCGAGCATGACATAGGGCTTGTCGAGCTGTTCCGACGGCTGGAAACGCGAGCGGTAGATGTCCAGCGCATGGTCTAGCTCGGCCGGCGCGAAATGCGAAGCGAAGGCGTAGGGCAGGCCGAGCATGGCGGCAAGCTGGGCGCCATACAGGCTGGAGCCGAGAATCCAGACCGGCACGGTCTGGCCTTCGCCCGGCACGGCGCGCAGCCGCTGGCCCTCTTCCGCCGGCAGGAAATAGCCCATCAGCTCGACGACGTCCTGCGGGAAATTGTCGGCACCGGCCTCGAGATTGCGGCGCAAGGCGCGCGCCGTGTTCATGTCCGTACCGGGCGCCCTGCCGAGGCCGAGATCGATGCGGCCCGGGAACAAGGCAGCCAGCGTGCCGAACTGCTCGGCGATGACCAGCGGCGAGTGATTGGGCAGCATGATGCCGCCGGCGCCGACGCGAATGGTCCTGGTGCCGCCCGCGACATGGGCGATGACGACCGAGGTGGCGGCACTTGCGATGCCGGGCATGTTGTGATGCTCGGCCAGCCAATAGCGCTTGTAGCCCAGCCGCTCGGCATGGCGGGCAAGATCGAGCGAATTGGCCAGCGACTGCGAGGCATCGCTGCCTTCGACGATCGGCGACAGGTCGAGGACGGAAAGTTCGGTCATGGACGACATCCTTTGAGGAAATCGGATGTAGGAAGTGCCGGCCTGGGTCGCAAATTCAAATTCTTGAACCTGACTTTTCGCAACGGCGAGCATGCCGGGCCTGGAGTAGCTTACCCTTTCGCGTTTGCCGGCGCCGGGCCCTCCTCGTCCTCGAGAGTGATGGTATGCTGAGCGGCGAGAAAATTGCCGACAGGGCTGAGCCCGTCGAAGTGATCGCAGAACACCTTGATGACGACCAGCAGCGGCACCGCCATCAGCGCACCGACGAAGCCCCACAGCCATGACCAGAAGGCAATGGCGATGAAGATCGCCACGGCGTTGATCTCGAGCCGCCGGCCGACAACCATCGGCGTCACGAATTGGCCTTCGACGACGTCGCACAAAATCAGGAAGGCAGGCGCCAGCAACGCATAGGAGATCGTGTCGAAGCTGATCAGCGCGATGATCGTGACCACGATGAGCGTGATCATCGCCCCGACATAGGGCAGGAAATTGAGCAGAGCGGCCGTGGCGCCCCAGACGAACGGATTGGGCATGCCGAGCGCCCACAGGCCAAGGCCGATGACCGTGCCGAGACCGATATTGATGATGGTGACGGTGAGCAGATAGTGCGAGATTTCCTGCTCCACGTCGTAAACGACACGCAGCGCCCGCTTCTTCTCGGTGAGGCTGGCGAAGGACTGGATGATCTTTTCGTAGAACATCGTGCCCGAAGCGAGCAGGAACAGTGACAGCACGAAGATGATGGTCAGGCTTGTTCCCGCCGAGAGAATGTTCGAGGCCGCCGACGACAGGAAGCCAGACTGGGCTACCGCTACTTTCTGTATGCCCGGCTCCTGCGACGTCTCGGTGAGGCCTTCGATCTGATGTGTAACCTCCATGATCCTCTCGAGCGGAGGCCGCAAATGCGCCAGCCGCTCGGTCAACCGCTGGCCGATCGACGAGGTGTTGTTGATGAGATCGATCACCGGGCCGCTCAGCAGGTAGCCGGCGCTGGCGAAGAGGCAGAGGGACAGAAGCACCAGAAGCGTCGCCGAAATCACCTCGGGGATGCCGCGCTTGCGCAGAAGCCTGACGATCGGCGTCAGCGTCAATGCCAGCAGAAAAGCCAGTATGACCGGCATGAAGAAGGCACGGGCGAAATAGAGCGCATAGACGGCCATGAAAATGAAGATGCCGACGAGCAGCGAGCGTATCAGATGGGTGTCGGCGCGGGCGACGATGCGCGCCTCTTCTGCTTCGGCAACGCCCGCGACCGAAGCGGTGGGGTCAGCTTTCATCACGGTCCCTCGGCGGCGCACCGCAATAGGCGCAACCGCTGACGAAAACGCCCCTGCCGCTCCAAGGTTCCGTTAGCCGGCGTCGAGGAACCCCGACATTGAGGACCCTTGCCGCACGGCTTTGCACCAGCTTCGGCTCACGTCGGAGCGTTGCGTATTACATGCCATGTAATTGAACGCGCGCAGCCGGCGGGCCCAATACGAGCAGGTTTTCGCAACCGCAGAGCGGGAAAGCCGGCGCGGCGAGGACGTCGTGCGCGCAATCACATCCAATTTTGGAAGAGGACGTTACGATGCAAAGATTCACCCTTCAAACGATCGAGTCGGCGCCGGAAAAATCCAGGCCCGCGCTGAAGGCGCTGGAAGAGAGATTTGGCTTCCTGCCGAACGTCATGGCGACGATGGCGAACAATCCGGTCCTTCTCAACGGATTCGTCAACAGCTTCGGCAGTTTTCATGGCGGCAGCTTCGACGAGATAGAAAAGCAGGTCCTGCTCTTGACCAACGCGGTCACGATCAAGTGCCCCTGGACGGTTGCCGCGCACTCGACATTCGCCATCGAGGACGGCATTGCCGAGAGCGAAGTCAAGGCGATCCGCGACGGCGGACTGCCGAAGGACCCGAAATACGCAGCACTCTCGGCGCTGACAAAGGCACTGATCGAAAACAAGGGAAACGTGACCGACGCGGACATCGACAGGTTCACCTCGGCGGGCTATTCGAAGCTCCAGATCCTTGAAGTCGTAACCGGCGTGGGCGTTTCCACGATGGCTGCAACGACGACGAACATGGCCGGCACCCCGATCGAGGAACGCTTCCAGCCGCAGGCATGGTCGCCTCCCTCGGCGATGGCGGCTTGAGCCGAATGACGGCGCATGGATCGCCATGCGCCGTCGAACGATACGCGGGTCGGCGCCCATCGTTGGACGGATTGCGAGGATAGTGCATGAGACCGTCGAACCTCAGGACGAGCACAAGGCCTGAGCTGGGCGTGCTCCTGCGTCACTGGCGCGATGCACGCGGCAAAAGCCAACTCGACCTGTCCCTCGATACCGGCATTTCGCAAAGACAGATCAGCTTCATCGAAAGCGGACGCAGCGTGCCCAACCGCGAGACCTTGATGGCGATCGCGCGGGCGCTCGACGTCCCCTTGCGCGATCGCAACATGTTGCTGTTGGCGGCAGGCTACGCGCCGATGTTTTCCGAAAGCGCATGGGACTCGGCTGAAATGAAGAGCGTGATCGGCGCCTTGACGCGCATCTTGCGACAGCATGAACCCTTTCCGGCGCTGGTGATGGACCGGTACTGGAACGTGCTCATGACCAACGAAGCCGCGCCGTTGTTCTTCGGCTGTTTCTTCGACATGGCTGCACGCCAGGGGCCGCGCAACATGCTGCACCTCCTATTCGATCCGGACGGAATGCGCCCATTCGTCGCCAATTGGCCTGAGGTGGCGCAGAGCTTGTTTGAGCGTGTCTACCGCGAATCCATCGGTCGCCTGGTCGATGACAAGACAAAGGAATTGCTGGCGACGCTGCTCGCCTATCCGGATGTGAAAAACGAATGGAAGAACCCGGTGGCGATCGGCTTCATGCCCGTCATTCCGCTCGGATTCATCAGGGAAGACCGTGTCCTGAGTTATTTTTCGATGGTCACCACCGTGGGCACTCCCCAGACTGTTGCCGCCCAGGAGCTTCGGATCGAGTGCCTGTTCCCGGCCGATGAGGCGACCGAGATCCATCATGCCATAATGATGGATGAGGCTCGTGCTGGTGCTGCGCAACGGCCAGGCGAGCACGCCGATTGACGGGCGGCTCTGAGCGAAGCCCGCATCTGCGGGCCTCATTCGAGATCATACGGCAGGCGCCGGGGCCGGGCCGGCGTTGGCCGTCTCCTTGCGCACGATCGGCGCCACCCTGGTGCCGTAGAGTTCGATCGCGTTCATGACCTTGGCATGCGGCATGATGCCGATCGCCATCTGCAGCAGGAAGCGGTCGTTGCCGAAGATCTTGTGCTGGGCGACGATCTTCTCGGCCACCTGCTCGGGATTGCCGACGAACAAGGCGCCGCTCGGGCCGCGCGACTGGTCGAAATGAGCCCGCGAAGTCGGACCCCAGCCGCGCTCGCGGCCGATGCGGTTCATCACCTCGGCCTGCGGGCCATAAAAATCGTCGGCCGCTTTCTCCGTCGTCTCGGCGATGAAGCCATGGACGTTGATGCTGGTGGCAAGGCCCTTCGGATCGACGCCAGCACGCCTGGCGGCCTCGCGGTAGAGGTCGAAGAGCGGCGCGAACCGCGCCGGCTCGCCGCCAATGATGGCGAGCGCCAGCGGCAGGCCGAGCGCGCCCGCGCGGGCGGCGGACTGCGGCGTGCCGCCGATGGCGATCCAGATCGGCAGTTTTTCCTGCATGGGGCGTGGGTAGACGCCGCGATCGTTGATCGGCGCGCGCAGATTGCCCGACCAGGTGATCTTCACCTGATCGCGGATGGCGAGCAGCAGATCGAGCTTTTCGGCGAACAGCTCGTCATAATCCTCGAGCTTGTAGCCGAACAGCGGAAAGGATTCGATAAACGAGCCGCGCCCGGCCATGATCTCGGCACGTCCGCCGGAAAGAAGGTCGAGCGTGGCGAATTGCTGGAAGACGCGGACCGGATCGTCCGAGGACAGGACAGTGACGGCGCTGGTCAGTTTTATGCGCTTGGTGTGCTCGGCCGCCGCGGCCAGCGCCACCACGGGCGCGGACGCGGCATAGTCCGGCCGGTGGTGCTCGCCGAGGCCGAAAACGTCGAGGCCGACCTGATCGGCCAGTTCGATCTCCTCGATCAGGTTGCGCAGCCGCTCGTGCGGGCCGATTGCGCCGGGGCCCGGCTGCGGGCTGACGTCGGCGAAAGTGTAGAGACCGAGTTCCATCTGGTGTCATCCTGGCGTTTGATTTTCGCGCTAGAGGTAGCGATCAGCCGGCATCGCCACCAGAGGGTCCGACTGCGAACAGTGCGTGTCCGTTTCGGCCGCAAAGGCGTCTCCCGGCTGCAACAGCACGGAATTTCATGGCTGGCATACCGTTTTGGCGCTTGAACTCCCGGTTTTCGCGCGTATGTAAGCGTCGCGAATTGACTTCAGGGAAGTGGACTTGGCTATCTACAGGGAAAAAGACATTTTCGAGCGGCGCAACGCCGCGAACGAGGCAAAGAAGGCGCTTCTGGAGCGCTTCAAGTCAAAGCCGGCGGCGGACGATCCCGCAGTGCTGGCGCGACAGGCCGAACGCAAGGCTATCCTTGCGGCGCGTGAGATACGCGAAGCCGAGAAGGCGAGGCTGAAGCAGGAAAGGCTGGCACGCGAGGCAATCGAGAAGGCCGAGCGCGAGGCCGCAGCCGAAGCCGCACGGATCGCGGCCGAAGAGGCGGCGCAGGCGGAAGCCAGGATTCGTGAAGCCGAAGAGGCCGAGCGTATCGCGCGTCTTTTGGCCGACGAGGCCGAGCGCAAGGCCAAGCGCGATGCGCGCTATGCGGCGCGCAAGGCGCGCACCGGCAGGACGCCGCCGGGCTTTACCGGCCGCTAGCCTCAGACCGCCGGAGCAATCTGCTTCGAGGATCAGGGTCGCTGCGAAGCGGCCCTGCATGCGTTTGTCCGCGCGCCAGTTCATGCGATTGCCGGCGCCGGTCGTGATGCGACTTTCGCGGATTGCTCTGTTTGCTTCGACGCAATTCCGGACGGATGCCGCTTCGCACTTCTCCTGGATTGCCTTACGCCGCGAATTTCAGCCCCATAATGCCACAGACGATGAGCGCGATGCAGGCGAGCCTGATCACGGTCGCCGGCTCGCCGAGCAGCCAGATACCGAGCAGCGCCGTTCCGACCGTGCCGATACCGGTCCACACCGCATAGGCGGTGCCGACGGGCAGCGCCTTCAGCGCCAGTCCAAGCAGCGTGAGGCTGACGATCATCGAGGCGACCGTGAGCACGGTCGGGACGAGCCGGGTGAATCCGTCGGTGTATTTGAGGCCTATTGCCCAGCCGATCTCGAACAGGCCGGCGAAAAACAGAAAAATCCACGACATGGGGAACGCTCCAGCCAAGCATCGCACCGGTCTCCGTTTCAGGACAATGCGATACGCGATCGACAGAGCACCGCGGCAGCCGTCCGGCTGCCGATGCCCTATCAAACAATGGGCGGGTCGTCCCGACCGGATTTCAGAAGATGTGGGGTCGTCCCGCACCAGATATGGAGTGTCTTAACGTCCGATCAACAGACTGCCGGCGGTGTTTCGAACGCCGCCGGCGAACTCCGTCCCGAGGCACGCGAAAGCCTATTTTTCCTTAAGCCTCGTTGCCTTGACCGGCGGCGCCTTGAGCGTGGGAGCAGCGGCTGGCTTCTTGGCATCCTTCTTAGGCTTGCGGGCTTCCTTGCCTGCCTTCATCGCACCTTTTGCCATGATTCGTTCCTCCAATTGCGGGAAGCGAAGTGAAACAAGAGAAATGCCTCTAGGCAAGGGGCTGTTCGCGGTCATGGCCGCGAAAATCCGGCAACCTGTTTCGAGGGCCTTTATGAATCTCAACCGGCGCGCACGGACTTGAACGGATGGGGGTTGATGCGTCGTGGATGGCCGGGGAATTTCGCGGGCCGGCAGCACGATCTCAAGGAAATCGGGTCCCACTTTTCCTGGAATTGCTCTAGACTTCGCGCGTCGGACAGGACGACAGGGAAGCAATGGCGGGACATGGCGGCTCTCGAACGGTCATCTACGCGGCGCTCGCCGGCAATCTCGCGATCGCGCTGACCAAATTCGCCGCGGCCTTCTTCACCGGCAGTTCGGCGATGCTTTCGGAGGGCGTGCATTCGCTGGTCGATACCGGCAATGGCGGTCTGCTGCTGTATGGCATGCATCGCGCTGCACGCCCGGCCACCCGCGCGCATCCGCTCGGCCATGGCCGCGAGCTCTATTTCTGGAGCTTCATCGTGGCGCTTCTCGTCTTCGCGCTCGGCGCCGGCGTATCCTTCTACGAAGGCGTGACGCACATCATTGCGCCGCAACCGGCCGCCAATGTCAGGGTCAACTACATCGTGCTCGGCCTGTCGTTCCTGTTCGAGGGCAGCTCATGGCTGGTGGCGCTGAGGGAATTCCGCCGGCAGAAAGGCCGGCAGGGCTGGCTGCAGGCCGTGCAATCGAGCAAGGATCCAAGCGTCTACACGGTGCTGTTCGAAGACAGTGCCGCGCTTCTCGGCCTGATCGTCGCCTTTGCCGGCATATTGGCGGCGGAGATTTTCGAGATGCCGGAACTGGACGGCGTCGCCTCGATCGGCATTGCTCTGATCCTGGGTGCGACCGCGGCCTTCCTGGCGCGTGAAAGCAAGGGGCTGCTCATCGGCGAGCCTGCTTCACCGGAGGTGCAGAAAGAAGTGCTGGCGATCGCCCAGCAGGATCCGGCCGTGCAGCGGGCGAACGGCGTGCTCACGGTCCACATGGGGCCGGAAGAGATCGTCGCCGGCCTGAGCATCGAATTCGAGGACCATCTGTCGGCACCGGAAATCGAAGCCTGCGTCGAGCGCATCGAAGCGCGGTTGAGGAAGGAAATGCCCGAGATCACCCGGCTGTTCGTCAAGCCGCAGACGTCAGGCACCTGGGAACAGCGGCGCAAGCTGATCGAATCCGCATCCGAGTAGAGCTTGAACATGGTCTCGAGACCGCGTTCCACCTCTCGCGATCATGCCTCTGGATCAGCGTCGCGTCGTTGCCTTGCGCCGCTGCGCCGCTAAGATCGGCCGATCGAATTCTTGGAGGACTGATTATGAAGATCGACGGCGGCTGTCATTGTGGCGCCATCACCTATGAGGCGGAGGTCGAGCCGGAAAAGACCTCGATCTGCCATTGTACCGATTGCCAACAGCTGACCGGCACGGCCTTTCGCGTCACCGTTCCGGCATCTGAAGATCACTACCGGATCACCAGGGGTACGCCGAAGATCTACATCAAGACCGTGGCAAGCGGCGCCAAGCGCGTCCAGGCCTTTTGTGGCGACTGCGGCTCGCACCTTTACGCCACGTCGGTCGGAGATGGCCCCAAGGTCTACGGCATTCGCGTGGGAACCGCGCGGCAACGCCAGGATTTGATTCCGACACTGCAAAAATGGCACCGCTCGGCGCTTCACTGGCTACCTGAATTTCAGGGCATGACCACAGTGGAGGAGCAGTAGCGCCGGCCCGGTGCGGCGCCTCATTCGTCGCCTTCGACGACCCTCAGCCTGAGCTGGCCGGTCTTTGAATCGGCAACGCGCGGGGAATCGACAACGCGCGGGCCGGGTTCGGGCTTGGCAGGGGCTGGTGACGCGATATCAGGGCCGGCTTCGCCACCGGGCTGCGCACCGAACTCCAGAGCTTCGATCTTCTGGCCGCGCTTGGTCACCTTCGACGTCGAGACGAGGATGTCGTCTATATCCTTGGCCGACTGGGCAAAATGGCCCTGCAATTTGCGCACTCGCTCGTCGACGCGCGAAACATCCTCCATCAGCCGGATCACCTCGCCCTGGATCAAGTGTGCCTGCTCGCGCATGCGGGCATCCTTGAGAATCGCCTGGATGACCTGGATCGACAGCATCAGCAGCGACGGCGAGACGATGACGACGCGGGCGCGGTGCGCCTTCTGCACCACCGCCTCGAAATTCTCGTGGATCTCGGCAAATACCGATTCCGACGGCACGAACATGAAGGCGGTGTCCTGCGTCTCGCCCTGGATCAGGTATTTTTCCGCGATATCGCGGATATGCACCTCGATGTCGCGGCGGAAGGCCTGCGCCGCGACCTTCTGCTGTTCGACGCCTTCGGCGGCGCGGATGGCATTCCAGGCTTCCAGTGGAAACTTGGCGTCGACGGCAAGCGACGGCGCGCCGTTGGGCATCTTCACCAGGCAATCGGGCCGGCTGCCGTTGGACAAGGTCGCCTGGAACTCGTAGGCGCCGTGGGGCAGGCCGTCGGCGACGATCGCTTCCATGCGCGATTGGCCGAAGGCGCCGCGCGTCTGCTTGTTGGAGAGGATCGCCTGCAATTGCACGACCTGGCCGGCGAGCGACTGGATATTGCCTTGCGCGGTGTCGATGACGGCTAGCCGCTCCTGCAATTTGGCCAGGCTTTCATGCGTGGACCTGGTCTGCTCGGTCATGGTCTGGCCGAGGCGGCCAGTCATGGCGTCGAGGCGCTGGCCGATCGACTGCGTCAGTTCCGCCTGCCGCGCGCCGAAGACTTCCGCGATGGCGCCCATGCGCCCCTGCATCTCAGCTTGGCTTTGCAATATGCCGGCCATCCGCGCCTCGGCATCGCGGGCATGGTCGGCGGCCTCGGCGGCGGCAATAGCACGCGCCTTGGCCGAGCGCCACAGCGCAACGACAAGCGCCACGAACAGGCCAAGAAACACAAAGGCACCGAAAGCCAGCGCATGGCCGAGCGTGATCGTGGTCGCGCCAAGCCGGGCGACAGGCTCCGAAAGGATGGAGGTCAGGTCGTTCATGCGCACAGCATAGACGATTCGGCCGCCCAGCACAGATCAAAACGTGAACGATCCCCCAGCGCACCGGTTGACGCCCTTTATTCAAGGTCTTAGGTGAGACGCCATGCCGATCAAGCCGCTCATCATCCTTCCCGACCCCATCCTGCGCCAGGTTTCCAAGCCGGTGGAGCGCGTCGATGCACCTTTGCGCAAACTGGCCGACGACATGCTGGCAACCATGTATGACGCGCCCGGCATCGGGCTGGCCGCGATCCAGATCGGCGAGCCGCTGCGCATGCTGGTGATCGACCTCGCCAAGGAGGACGAGACGCCGGCGCCGCATGTCTTCATCAACCCCGAAATCCTGGAAAGCGCCGACCAGCGCTCCGTCTACGAGGAAGGCTGCCTGTCCATCCCCGACTATTATGCCGAGGTCGAACGCCCGGCTTCCGTGCGGGTCAAGTATCTCGACCGCGACGGCAAGCTGCAGGAGATGGAGGCCGAGGGGCTGATGGCGACCTGCCTGCAGCATGAAATCGACCATCTCAACGGCGTGCTGTTCATCGACCACATTTCGAAGCTGAAGCGCGACATGGTGGTGAAGAAGTTCAAGAAGCTGGCCAAGGACAAGGCTCCGGGCAAGCTGGTGGGATAGGGGACAATGCCCCTTCGCGTCATTTTCATGGGGACGCCGGAGTTTTCGGTGCCGACGTTGCGCGCGATTGCCGAGGCCGGACATGAGGTCGCGGCCGTCTACACGCAGCCGCCGCGGGCCGCTGGCCGGCGCGGCCTTGAGCTGACGCCGTCGCCGGTACAGCGCGAGGCGGAACGGCTGGGCATCGAGACGCGCACGCCGACGTCGCTCAAGGGCGAGGCCGAACAGGCAGCTTTTCGCGCGTTGCAAGCCGATATCGGCGTGGTCGTGGCTTACGGCCTGCTTTTGCCCAGGGCGGTTCTCGAGGCGGCGCGACTGGGCTGCATCAACGGTCATGCCTCGCTGTTGCCGCGGTGGCGCGGTGCGGCGCCCATCCAGCGGGCGATCATGGCGGGCGACAGCGAAACCGGCATGATGGTCATGCGCATGGAAGAAGGCCTCGACACCGGCCCGGTGGGGCTGGTTGAAAAATGCGTCATCGAACCCGACATGACCGCCGGCGATCTGCATGATCGATTGATGAGCGTCAGCGCCGCACTGATCGTGGAAGCGCTGGCGCGGCTGGAAAGGAATAGCCTGGCATTCACCGCCCAACCGGTCGAGGGGGTGACCTACGCCAAAAAGATCGATAAATCCGATACGCACGTGGATTGGACGCGACCCGCGGCCGAAGTCCACAATAACATTCGCGGCCTGTCGCCCTTCCCCGGCGCCTGGTGCGAGGTTGAAATCGGTGGCCGGGTGGAACGGCTGAAACTGCTTCGCTCGACGCTTGCGCAAGGCGTGGGCGAACCGGGAGGAATTCTCGACGACCGCCTGACGGTCGCCTGCGGAGCGGGCGCGATCCGGCTGGTCGAAGTTCAACGGGCGGGCGGAAGGCCCGCCGCCGCGCAAGAATTCCTGCGCGGGACCAAGATCGAAAAGGGAATGAAACTGTCATGAGCATGATGTCGATACGCGCGGCGACGCCGCGGGATCGCGAGGCCATCCGCCTCGTCGAGGAACACGCTTTCGGCCAGCAGGCGGAAGCCGGGCTGGTTGACGCGCTGGTTTCCGGCGGCGACGCCGTTGTCGAACTGGTGGCGGAAGAAGACGGGCAAGTGGTCGGCCACATCCTGTTTTCGCGGCTTTTCGTCCGCGCCGGCGGCAAGGATTTTCCGGCGGTGGCACTGGCGCCGCTGGCGGTGGAGCCGTCGTTTCACGGCACCGGCATTGGCGGCGCGCTGATCCGCGAGGCTCACATCCGCCTACGCGACGCCGGCGAGACGCTGGCCGTGGTGCTGGGCGACCCCGCCTACTACAGCCGTTTCGGCTACAGCCATGCGCGCGCCGAAGGCTTCGAGAGCGACTACCAGGGCGAGGCGCTGCAGGCGCTGGCCTGGGGCGACGCTCCCGAAACCGGCCGGCTGGTCTACGCCTCGGCCTTCACCGCACTCGCCGCCTAGGCGAATGCGTATAGCCGCCCGGCATGCCGCGTTTTCGCCTCGACATCGAATATGACGGCAGCCTGTTTGCCGGCTGGCAGCATCAGGCGGACCAGCCCTCGGTGCAGCAGGCGATCGAGCAGGCGATCGAAAAATTCTGCGGCCAGCAGGTCCGCTTGCGCGCCGCCGGCCGTACCGATGCCGGCGTGCATGCGACGGCCCAGGTGGCGCATGTCGACCTGGCCAAGGCCTGGCCGGACGACAAGGTGCGCGATGCCGTCAACGCGCATCTGCAGGCCGCCGGCAATCGCATCGCGATCTTGAAAGCCACGACCGTCGTCGACGGCTTCGATGCCCGCTTCTCGGCCATCGGCCGCCACTATCTCTACCGCATCCTAAACCGGCGCGCGCCCTCGGCCCTGGAAAAGGGCAAGGTATGGTGGGTGCCGAAGCGGCTCGACGCCGCTGCCATGCACGAAGCCGCCAAAGTGCTGCTCGGGCGGCACGATTTCACCACTTTCCGCTCCACGCAATGCCAGGCCGAGAGCCCGGTGCGCACGCTCGACCGTCTTGACGTCAGCCGTTCGGGCGACATGATCGAAGTCAGAGCTTCGGCGCGTTCCTTCCTGCACAACCAGGTGCGCTCGATCGTCGGCTCGCTCAAGCGCGTCGGCGAAGGCGCATGGACGGCCGGCGATCTCAAGGCGGCGCTCGAGGCGCACGACCGCGCCGCCTGCGGCCAGGTGGCGCCGCCCGACGGGCTTTTTCTGGTCGGCGTCGATTATCCCGGATAGAGTCCCGAAAGGCTCTGAGCTCCGGTGTCCGGAACCGTGATTCCAAGCAGCGCCTGCAGCCCGAACAGCACGATCAGCGAAGCGATGAACATGCCGACGAAGACAGCGGTCCCGATTGCGGCACCTCTGCCGATGGTCGCGTTGGTCATGCGCCAGGTCAGCACCATCGAGAGCGCGAACAACAGCAGCGACACAAGGCTGGAGATCTGGCTCGCCGAGGTCAGGAAAAGCCTGATCAGCGCCGACGGCAGCATCAGCCAGGCGGTGATGGCCGAAGCCCAGTTGGAGGCCACGACATAGTGGACGAAGCGGCCGCCGATGCCGGCGCGCGGCGCGACCAGAGCGAGTGCGACCAGAGGCAGCACCCAGGAACCGATATCGACTGTCGCCAGCCGCAACAGCATGCTTAAGCGGCCCGCGAAGGCATCGGGATCGCCGATCTCGTTGGCGATGCCGACCCAGCCGACGATCAATGCCGGCGCCGCGACGACGATGGCGAAAAAAGAATTCCAGAAACCATCGGCAGACAGGTCGAGCAGACGCAGGCCATCGGCCCTGCCGAGCATCAGTCGCCAGGCGCCGGTCAGCGAAACTTGGGTCTCGTCCGCCGAAAGCATGCTGCTCAGTCCTGTCCGAACCAGTCTTCGATGAAGCGCTGATAGATTTGCGTCAGCGTCTCGAGATCGGCAAGGGCGACGCGTTCGTCGACCATGTGCATGGTCTTGCCGACCAGGCCGAATTCGACCACCGGGCAATAGTCCTTGATGAAGCGCGCATCCGACGTGCCGCCGGAGGTGGACAGCGCCGGCGCTCTGCCGACCACCGTCTTGACCGAGCCGCTCAATGTCTCGATCAGCCGGTCGTCGCGGGTCAGGAAGACATGGCTCGGCCGGTCGCGCCAGACGAGGTCGTAGTCGACCGACATCTCCTTGCCCGGCCGGTATTTCTTGCGGCCCGCCGCCTGGTCGAGACGATTGTGGATTTCGGCCTGTATGGTCTCGGCAGTCCAGCTGTCGTTGAAGCGGATGTTGAAGGTGGCGGTTGCCTTGGCTGGAATGACGTTGGTGGCCGGGTTGCCTACGTCGATGGACGTCACCTCCAGATTGGTCGGCTGGAAATCCTTCGTGCCCTCATCGAAGACGGGATGCAGCAAAGCATCGACCAGGCTCATCAGCCCGCGTACCGGATTGTCGGCAAGCAAGGGATAGGCGACATGGCCCTGACGGCCATTGACGGTGATGTCGCCCGACAGCGAGCCGCGCCGACCGATTTTTATCATGTCGCCGAGCGCAGCCGGGTTGGTCGGCTCGCCGACGATCGATGCATCCCATTTCTCGCCCCTGGAAGCCGCCCATTCGAGCAGCTTCGTGGTGCCGTTGATGGCCGGGCCTTCCTCGTCGCCGGTGATCAGCAGCGAGACCGAGCCCTTCGGGCCGCCATTCGTCTCGACATGGCGCGCTATCGCGGCGATGAAACAGGCGATGCCGCCCTTCATGTCGACCGCACCCCGGCCATACATCTCGCCATTGGCGATCTCGGCGCCGAAGGGCGGATGCGTCCAGGCGGCTTCGTCGCCGACCGGCACCACGTCGGTGTGTCCGGCGAACATCAGATGCGGGCCATTGCCGGAGCGCCTGGCATAAAGGTTCTCGATATCGGGCGTGCCGTCTTCCGAAAAAATCGGGCGATCGACGAGGAAGCCGAGCGGTTCCAGCATCGTCTGCAATGCGCTCAGCGCACCGCCTTCGGCCGGCGTCACGGAGGCGCAACGGATGAGGGCGGCGAGGTTTGCGGCGGGATCGGTCGGCAGCGTCATGGCAAAAGCGATAGTCGAAAGCTGAAGGCCTGTCACGGCCAGACGTAGGGGCCAGTCCTATGACCGGCGATACCGCCGACATTATGGTTTTCATGTCGTATAGTCGCGGGCCCGGTGCGGAGTAAGAGATGGCAAAGGGGGACAGGAGAATCGTCATTGCCGGCGCCGGCAGCATCGGCTGCTATGCCGGCGGCTGCCTGGCGCTCGCTGGGCGCAAGGTGATTCTGCTGGCCCGGCCGCGCATCGAGGCGGCTCTGCGGCAAGGCGGATTGCGGGTCAGCGACCTTGAGGGCCGCGACCGGCGCCTTGAGCCGCAAGCGCTTGCCGTCACCACAGATCCAACCGCCGCCTTGCCGGAGGCGGACGTGATCCTGGTCACCGTCAAGAGCGGCGCGACGCGGGAAATGGCTGCGCTCATCGCCGCGCATGCCCCGCCGGACGCGGTGGTGGTGAGCCTGCAGAACGGCATCGACAATGCCGACAGGCTGCGCACCGGTATCAGCGGGCGAACAGTGCTGGCGGGCATGGTGCCGTTCAATGTCGTGCAATCGGCCGAGGGCGAATTGCCGCTGCGTGTCCACCGCGCCAGCGACGGCAAGGTCGTGATCGAGGACAGCGATGCCGGTTTGATCAGCCTTCTCGGCGTCGAAGGGCTCCGGGTTGAAGCCCATGCCGACATAAAAGCCGTGCTGTGGGGCAAGCTTTTGATGAATTTGAACAATGCGCTGGTGGCGCTTTCGGGCCTGCCGCTGGCGAGCGAGCTTGCCGACCGGCACTGGCGGCTGATCCTGGCAAGACAGATCGACGAGGCGCTCCAGGCGATGAAGGCGTCGGGCATCGAGCCGGCGCGGATCGCCGGCTTGCGGCCGGCGCTGTTGCCCATGGTGCTCCGCCTCCCCGATTGGCTGTTCAGGCTGCTGGCGCGACGGATGCTGGCCATCGACCCGGAGGCGCGTTCCTCCATGTGGGACGATCTGCAGCGCGGCCGGCCGACGGAGATCGGCGATTTGCAAGGCGCCGTTCTTCGCCTGGCGCAAGAAGCGGGCACACCGGCGCAGACGGTCCAGCGGATCATTGCCCTGGTGCGTGAGGCGGAAGCGGCCGGGCGTGGATCGCCCGGTTTAAGTGCGGATCAGGTCGCCGCGCCTGAAGCGCGTCGGGTCTGAACGACTTCAGGCGACGCGCATCAGGCCTTTGTTTTCATGGATGTCGCCAGTAGCGCATGGCGACATACGGCGCTCAGGGTTCGGCCGGTGCATTGGTGTGCCTGCCATAGCGGTTGGGTCCTGGCTGGCCCGGAAACAGGCAAAGTACAACGAAGGCGACGATCGAGACGACCGGCACGAACAGGACCAACGCCGCGACGCCGGGCTTGTCGAGGTCGTGCAGCCGCTTCACCGCCAGCGCGATGTTCGACCACAGCGAGGCGATGAAGGCGATGAAGAAGACGAACGACCACATATTGCTCTCGGGCGAGCCTTCCGCCACCAGCGTGAAGCGGTAGAGCGGGAAGGCCTGGATGATGGCCACGAGCAGCCCGCCAAGAAAATAGGCCGCGCGGCTGACGCGGCCCGATGTCTTGAAGAAAAGCCAAGTGAGGTTGGATCTGTTAGGCAAGCGGGTCCCGTCCATATTGATTGACACCCCGGGTGCCTTCGAAACTCGTCAGCAGATATTTCCAGTCCATGTCACCCCTCCATGTTGAACCGGCGCGACCGATCGTCGCGCCGGCGGAAGGTGCGCCCGCTTTCCAAAAAGATCAATCGCGCAGCAATTCGTTGATCGACGTCTTGGACCGGGTCTTGGCATCGACCCGCTTGACGATGACCGCGCAATAGAGACTTGGACCCGGCTCATTGTTCGGAAACGGCTTGCCAGGCAGCGAACCGGCTACGACGACGGAATTCGGTGGCACTTCCCCGTAGAAAATCTCGCCGGTGGCGCGGTCGACGATCTTGGTCGACTGACCAATGAAGACGCCCATGCCGAGCACCGAGCCCTCGCGCACGATGCAGCCTTCGACCACTTCCGAGCGCGCGCCGATGAAGCAATTGTCCTCGATAATGGTGGGACCGGCCTGCATCGGCTCCAGCACGCCGCCGATGCCGACGCCACCCGACAGGTGCACATTCTTGCCGATCTGGGCGCAGGAGCCCACCGAAGCCCAGGTATCGACCATGGTGCCCGAATCGACATAGGCGCCGACATTGACGAAGGACGGCATCAGCACGGCGCCTGGCGCGACGTAGGCCGAGCGGCGCACGACCGACGACGGCACGGCGCGGAAACCGGCCTTCTCGAAATCGACGGCGCTCCAGCCGTCGAACTTCGACGGCACCTTGTCCCACCACACGGCCTGGCCGGGACCGCCCTTGATGATCTCCATCGGGTTCAGCCGGAAGGACAAAAGGACGGCTTTCTTCAGCCATTGGTTGACATGCCATTGGCCATCGGCCTGGCGCTCGGCAACGCGGGCGGTGCCGCGGTCGAGCAGATCGAGCGCCGACTGGATGGCATCGCGTGTCTCGCCTCTGGTCGCCGTCGAAATCGCGTCACGTTCCTCGAAGGCCTTGTCGATGGTCTTTTCGAGGCTCGCCAGATCCGGCTTCGACATGAATTCGCTCCATTACCAGGCTGTTAAGGGGCTGAGCCTTAACCTGTTTTGAAAATCGCGCGGACCCTATGTGAAGGCAGAGTAGGGGTCAATCGCGACTGCGCCATGGGACGGCGCAAGTAAATGAAATGGACGGACCTGACATCATGACACCCATGGAAAAGGCGGGCTGGACGCCGCTGCCGCATTCGGACGAGGATCTGGAGCGGGCCAGGAGCGTGCCGGACACGCCGCAGACGCGCGCCGAGACCTACCGCCTGGCGTGGAACGATCCCGACTTCATGACGCGGCGCGAACTGCGCGCGGTCAGGCTGCAGCTCGAACTCCTGAAGCCGGAGATGATCCTGGCCGAGCGCGGTATCCGCTCGACCGTGGTCCTGTTCGGGGGCGCGCGGCTGCCTGAACCCGGCGGCGAGGCCTGGGCTGCCAAAAACGAGACGCAGAAGAAGAACCTCGAGGAAAACAGCAAATATTACGAGGAAGCGCGCAAATTCGCCCGCCTCTGCTCGCAGCAATCGGCCAGTTCATATTACCGCGAATATGTCGTGGTGACCGGCGGCGGGCCCGGCGTCATGGAGGCCGGCAATCGCGGCGCCGACGATGTCGGCGCGCCCTCCATCGGCCTTAACATCGTTCTGCCGCACGAGCAGGCGCCCAACGCCTATGTGACGCCGGAACTCTGTTTCAACTTCCACTATTTCGCCATCCGCAAGATGCATTTCGTCATGCGCGCCAAGGCCGTCGCGGTGTTTCCCGGCGGCTTCGGCACGATGGACGAATTCTTCGAGACGCTGACGCTGATCCAAACCGGGCGCATGGAGCGCGTGCCGGTGATCCTGTTCGGCAAATCCTTCTGGAAACGGGCGATCGACCTCGATTTCCTCGC
The DNA here is from genome assembly GCF_020165235.1 of Mesorhizobium sp. CA13. NCBI lineage: Bacteria > Pseudomonadati > Pseudomonadota > Alphaproteobacteria > Hyphomicrobiales > Phyllobacteriaceae > Mesorhizobium > Mesorhizobium sp. CA13. Next base: position 188,119 of record NZ_JAIUHS010000009.1, read on the forward strand.
CGAGCAAGGCACGATCAGTCCCGGCGACCAGGACATCATCGATTTCGTCGACACCGCCGACGAGGCCTGGGGCATCATCAGCCGGTTCTATAAGTTAGGGGAATAGTGAGTAGTGAGTAGTGAGTAGTGAGTAGTGAGTAGTGAGTAGTGAGTAGTGAGTAGTGAGTGATAAGCCGTTTGCAGTCTCTGCTCGCCGCTCAATTTCCACTACTCACTACTCACTACTGCCTTATACCCACGACTATCTCCGTCAGGAATCCGGCGAGGTCGTCGGTGACGAAGTCGACATCATCTTCCTGCGCCCGATCGCGCTCCCAGATTTCGGAGAATGTCGGCTCGAAATTGCGCGGCACCACCAGGACCGTCGTCATGCCCAGCGACTTCGGCACGGCCAGGTTGCGCGCGAGATCCTCGAACATCACCGCATTGTGGCCGGTGACGGCGTGGAGTTCGGCGAATTTCTCGTAGGTCTGGCGCGCCGGCTTGGGGTTGAGCCCGGCGGCGACGATATCGAAGATGTCGTCGAAATGATCAAGGATGCCAAGCTGGCGCGCAGTGCGCTCGGCATGCCTGCGGTCGCCATTTGTGAAGATGAACTTGCGGCCGGGAAGCTGGCGAATGGCGGTGCCGAGGACGGGATCCGGCACCAGCCAGGAATAGTCGATGTCGTGGACCTTCTCGAGGAAATCGTCGGGGTCTATGCCATGGCGCGTCATCAGCCCGTTCAGCGTCGTGCCATATTCCCGATAAAGTTCCTTCTGCAGCTTGCGCGCGTCCTCGCGCGGCAGCGACAGCAGTTCCCCGACATAGGCGGTCATCTTGACATCGATCTGCGAGAACAGATTCGAATGGTGCGGATAGAGCGTGTTGTCCAGGTCGAACACCCAGTCGGTGACATGGGCGAAGCGAGCGGGGTCGGGGTGTGTAGCCATGCGCCCCTTATGGCACGAAACGGACGATCTTGAAGGGGCTTTATCCACAACTTCTACGCGCCGAAAGTGGCAGAAACCGTCTCACCGTTCAAATTTTAGGCATCCTGGAAAGGTGGCCTTCAGGGCTTGCTGGCACAGAGGCGGTCCAGTGGGAGCCAGCGATGAGCAGTATAATTCTGAAGTCCGCCACCATTGCTTTCGTCTCTGTCGCGGTTTCGCTCCTTCTGACCCTGATCATCGTCCCCGCCATGGGATTCCCGGTCAACCGCATGATCTGGCTGACCTCGACATTGTGTCCGCTGGTTCTTGCATGGGCGGCCTGCGCAAGCACGTTCTGGCACAGCGACAGGCTGAAGTCGGCGCATCGCGACCTTGCCCGCACGCACGCCCAGCTTGCCGCAGCGCATCGCCGGCTGGCGGAAAAGGCCAGCCGCGACGACATGACGGGCATGCTCAACCGGGAAAGCTTCTTTGCCGTGCTCAACGGCTCCCGGCACAAGCCCGATCGCGGCGCCTTGCTGATCATCGATGCCGACCATTTCAAGATGATCAATGACAGCTTCGGCCATCTGACCGGCGACGACGCGCTGCTCCTGATCGCCAGCGCCATCAAGCGCGGGGTGCGCGACGGCGACGTCCTCGGCCGCATCGGCGGCGAGGAGTTCGGCGCATTGCTGGTCGGAGCCACGGAACGGGAAGCCAAGCGCGTCGCAGAGCACATTCGCCGCGAAGTCGAGCTGATCCGCTTCCGGCCCGTGGACGAGCGGACCATTCCGCTGACCGTCAGCGTCGGCGGAACCCTCTGCGGCGAAAGCGCCAGCGTGTCGGAGCTGATGCGGGCCGCCGACCGGCGCCTCTACCAGGCCAAACATCGGGGACGCAACCTGGTGATCCTCGACACCGACATCTCCGAGGCGGCCTGAACGGGCTGATCCAGCATATCGGCCTGTTAAGGAGTCTCTAACCCTGTTTGCACTCGGCTGCGCATTGTTCCGGCTTGCGACCAGTTTTGGCATGCTTCTGGCTTCGATGATGAAGCATGTGCCGTTCAGGGAACATGCCTGGATAGAGACCCGTCGAGAGACCTGTCATGAGTTTCCTTATCAAGAAGATGTCGCGCCGAATGATCATGCAGACGCTGATCGCGGTGCCTGCCCTGTCGCTGTTCCGCAAATTGCCCGATGCGGGTTCTTCCGAAGCCGCCCCCGATGAGATCGTCGAGGTTAATGGCTGGATCCTGAAGCGGAGCGACCTGGCATGATCTTCGACAGTTATGAGGCGTTTCTCGCCGCGAATTTCACGCCCAGGGTCTGCGTTCTCGGCTCCGGCCCGGCCGGCACCACGATCGCCAGAAAGCTCGGCGCCGCTGGCATACCGGTCGTGGTGCTGGAGGCCGGCGGCAGGGAGTTCAGCGACACCTCGCAGGATTTCTACCGCGGCACCACGGTCGGCGATTTCTATTTCGATCTCGATATCACCCGGCTGCGGTTCATGGGCGGCAGCTCGAACCACTGGGCCGGCTGGTGCCGCGTGCTCGATAAACAGGATTTCGAGCCGAAGGCGTGGGTGCCGGACACGGGTTGGCCGATCCGGCGCGGTGACATCGAACCCTATCTGGGCGAAGTGCGCGAAATCCTGGAACTGCCGGATTTCCGGCCGGACGCACCGATCTCGGACGACATCCGGTGGGTGCAGCTGATCAAGAGCGGTGCGGTGCGCTTCGCTGAAAAATACGCCGACGAGCTCGAAAAGAGCCGGAACATCGCTGTCGTGCTCAACACCTGTGCCACCGAGCTTGCCGGCGACGGCAGACGCGTGACCGGCGCCAGGCTGTGGTCGCAGGGGCAGGATGCCGGCTTCTTCAGCGCCGACTATTTCATCGTCTGTACCGGGGGGCTGGAGAATTCGCGGCTGCTTTTGTGGTCGAACCACCGCTCCAACGGCGGCGTCGTGCCGAACGCGACGGCGCTTGGCCGCTACTGGATGGAACACCCGACCTTCCAGGGCGGCAACGCCATCCTGGCCGACTATGGCGCATTCGAGGTCGATGCGGTGAACGAGGCCTTCTTCTCGCCGATGCCGGCCGCGATGGAGCGCCTGCGGATCATGAATTTCGGCATCAGGCTGATCGAGACGCCCTATCCGGGCGTCAAGGACCTGATCGCCGATCTCGCCTGTACGGCGCCCAGCATGGCGGAGTGGCTATCGGGCAGGCTCAACCAGAACCTGCGCTGCGCGGCCCAGCTCTATGTCGCCTGGGAGCAGGCGCCGCTGGCCTCGAACCAGGTCGAGCTGTCGAAGACCGTGGTCGACCACGCCGGCGTGCCGCGCATCGAGCTGCACTGGAAGAAATCGGACCTGGAACGCCGCACGCTGCTCGAAGGGCTGAGGCTTTTCGGGACGACGCTGGCCCGGAAGAACCTGGGCCGGGTGCGTATAGCCGACTGGATTTCGAATGGCGGCGACTACCCGACGGACGAGGAGACGGCCGGCCACCATCACATGGGCGGCACGCGCATGGGCACCGATGTCACCAAGAGCGTCGTGGATGCCAATTGCAAGGTGCACGGCATGGACAATCTCTACATCGGCGGCTCCTCGGTGTTCTGCACCTCGGGCCAATGCAACCCGACGACGACGATCACGGCGTTGGCCTGCCGGCTCGGCGAGCATCTCGGCAAGGTGATCGCCGCCTGAAGGTTCCGCAGCCCCGCGAAAATCATCTCATCCCGGCAAGGCCGCGTCACCTGACGGCGCGGCCCCCCGAGCGGCTTAAAAGCCGTAGATGGCGATGCGCACCAGCACGGCGGCGACGTAGCTTTCCCGAATTGCCCTACGCCCGCTGCTCCGAGCGGCCGAAACGCCGTTCGAGATAGGCCTGGCCGAACTCCAGCGTGATCGACAGGATCCAGTAGATCATCGAGGCGGTGATCAGCATCTCGATATGGCGGAACTCCGTCTGGCCCATGGTGCGGGCGAGATACATGATCTCCCAGACGCCGACGACCGACACCAAGGACGAATCCTTCAGCATGGCGATGAACTGGTTGCCGGTCGGCGGGATGATGACGCGCATGGCCTGCGGCAGGATGACCAGCGCCATGGTCTGGCCGGGGCTCAGTCCAAGCGCGGTGGCGCCTTCGCTCTGTCCGCGCGGGATGCTTTCGATGCCGGCGCGGAAGATCTCGGTCATGTACGCGCCATAACACAGCGACAACGCCAGAATGCCGGCCGGCACCGCGCCGATCACGTAGCCGACCTGCGGCAGGCCGAGATAGATGATGTAGATCTGCATCAGCAAAGGAAGGCCGCGGAACAACGAGGTGTAGAAAGTGGCCAGCCCGTACACAATGCCGTTTCCGGTCAATTTGGCGATGGCGCCGACAAGTGCGATGGCTGTCGCGATCAGGATCGAGATCGCCGAAATGTAGAGCGTGGTGGTGACGCCCTGGGTGATCAGGAAGCCGATCTTCCTGGCGATGAAGGCAAGCGACAGGTCGAAGGAATAGAAGAACAGCATCAGGAGCACGAACAGTTCGATCCAGACGCCGACGATCTGCTGTCGCCGGGGCAAAAGCAGCAGCAGTTTGCAATTCACCAGCACAATGAGCGCGATCAGCACTGCGGAAACGGCGCGCGACAGGACAGGGTTGGCCTGCAGCCAGCCGGATGCAACTGGAATCACCGAGCCGATCCAGCTTGACTTGATGCCCATCGCGTAGAGGCCGGCGGCCAACAGCGCCAGCACGAGCGCCGCCGCTGCGCGGCGGGTGATCCCCGGATAGAAGAGCATCAGCCTGCCGATCATGCCGTCACCTTGTCTTTCGTGGCGGCATGACGTTCTCGCCACCAGTCCTGCGCCTGCAATTTCCAGTAGGTGAGTTGCGCGGCCGCCAGGCCGGCGGCGCCGCCTGCCCAACTCAATCCGAATGGTGCGAACTGCCGGTACCGGTCCGAAACGCCCAGAATGCCTTCCGCAACGACTTTTCCGGCGATGGCCGTGGTGTTGAGGCCATGGCCGCCGAAAGCCGTGCAATACCAGACGCCCGGCTGCAATTCGCCGATCTGGGGCATCAGGTGACGGGCATAGGACATCAATCCGGACCAGGCCAGTTCGGTCTTGAGGCCCGCAAGCTGCGGATAGGTCCCGACCATCTCGCGGCGCAATTCGCGCGCCAGCGCGTCGGCGGAAGCGGCGCGCGTGGTGATGCGCCCGCCCCACAACAGGCGATTGCCGCCGTCGACCAGCCGATAATAGTCGCCGGCCCGCCGGTTGTCGCCGACCGCGTCCGTCGTCGCGACGGCTTGCGCGATCAGGCGCGGCGCCGGCTCGGAAATCATCACATAGGTTGCGATGGGAAGGAAGGCGCGGTGGAGCTGACTGAATACCGGGCCGGTGTAGCCGCCGGTAGCCAGCACGACGCGAGTTGCCCGAAGCGTGCCCTCTCGCGTGCGCAGCATCTTTTGCGACCCCGACAGATCACATTGCACGACTTCGGAGCTCTCATGGATGCTGCCGCCAAGCCGCTCGATCTCATCGGCCACGGAACGCAGATAATTGAGCGGATGGATGTGAAAGGCTTTCGGGTCGCGCAGGCCCTGATAGTAGCGAGCCGATTTAAGCACCGAGCGGACGTCTTCCCTGCGCAGATATTGAAGCTCGTATCCGTGGTCGCGCGCCGTCTGGTCGGCATAGGCCTTGAGCGCGTCGCCATCGTCGTAGCGCAAGACGCTGACCAGCCCGTCGCGCGGCTTGGCGGCCGATATGTCGAGCGCCTCGATGGTGTGACGCACGAATTCGACGCCCTCGATCGACAGCCGATGCAGTTGCCGCGCGGCCTCCTTGCCGACGCGCGCGGCAATGGTGTCGCCGCCGGTGGCGAAGCCAGGCGTGACGAAGCCGCCATTGCGGCCGGAGGCGCCGAAACCGACGACCTGGGCCTCGAGCACGGCGACGCGCAGCCCGGAACGCGACAGCTGCAGCGCCGTGGTCAGGCCGGCCAGTCCCCCGCCGACGACGGCCACGTCACAGTGCGCCTCGCCGCGGAGCGGGGGCCTGAGCTTCCGGTCGGTCATGGTGCGGGCGTAATAGGTGTCCGGATAGGCCATCGGCGACTTTCAACTGCATCCCGCTCAGAGTCAGGAAAAGCGCGTAGCGCTTTTCCTGGGGAATTGCGCAAGAACAAAAGTTTAGAGAGGGGCGGCGATTGTTTCAAACGCTGCACCGCTCCGGCATCTGACGCGTGATGCCCGCCGGCAGCCGAGCGGCGGCCGGCGAGCGATCCAACGTCATTTGGCGCTGTAGTCCTTGCCGTACCATTTCGTGGTCAGCGCGGCGAGCGTGCCGTCCTTCTTCAGCTCGGCGATGATGCCCGAAACCTTTGCGGTCCACTCGGGATCGTTCTTCTCGGCGATGACCACGAGCGGTTCCCGGAAGGCATATTCCCCTTCGAGTATCTTCACGGGATAGCCGTTCTTGATGGCGTTCTGCGCCGTCTGCTCCGGCGCGATCACGGCATTCAGGCGGACACCGTCGCCGAGCCGCAGGTCATCGAAGGGAAGCATGGAATCGGCGAAGGTGCGGATCTCGCCGGGCTCCAGCTTGTATTCGACGGGAGGCAGGCCGGGCGCGTCGATCTCAAGCTTGCGGCGGATGAAATCCTCCGAGGTGGTGGCCGTCTCGACGCCGATCACCTTGCCGTTGAGATCGGTGACCGACTTCGCGGTGCTATCCTTGTGCACGACGTAGACATAGGGGCTGTAATAATAGATGCCGACAAAGTCGATCACCTTGGAACGAGCCTTGGTCGGCGTGACCGAGCCGACGCCGAGGTCGTAGCGCCCTTGCCAGCGGCCGCCGGTCAGCGTCGCCCAGTCGGGGGTCTCGAACGAGACCTCGACCCCCAGCCGTTTGCCGATCTCGCGCGAGACGTCGATGTCGAAGCCGGCGAGCTCGTTGCTGTCATTGAGAAAGCTTTGCGGCGGCCAGGCGGCGTTGGTGGCGACGACCATCGCCTTCTTCGACGTGACGCGATCCAAAGTTTCTCCGGCCATGGCCGCCGTCGTGATCGCGAATGTCGCGGCGGCAAGAATGGCGAAATCGAGCAGTTTTTTCAAGGTTATCCTCCCTTATGGATGCAGCTGAAATGATTTGTGCCTGCGTCGGGCACCAGTGGTTATTGCGACCGCGACGTCTCCGCGGCGTTCGGCTTGCGGTGCAAGTCCAACGCGGCTCGGTGTCGATTTGCGTCCATCGCAGCCGAAGCTGTTCCCCCCCATGGGCTGCCGTTTGTGACAGTTGACACTCGGGTCGCGAAAAGCAGGGTTCCACCCGGCGAAATGCCGGATAATGGCAGCCATGCAGTCATTGCGTGCCGTGAGGCGGCAAAATGCCGGATATTTCAGCCTTGCGCAGCCTGCACCGGCTGTTCCTCAGGATTGTCGCGGACGTGGTTCAGCCGATAGGATCACGCCGAGGGATTGACGGTTCCAGGGCGGATCGAAGGAGAGGATTGATTGTGGAATTGACCGAAAAAGATCGCCAGCTGCTCGCGCTGATGCAGAAGAACGCGCGTGAGCCGGTCGCATCACTGGCGCGTCAGCTCGGCGTATCCCGGACTGCCTTGCAGGAGCGCATACAAAAGCTCGAGGCGGGCGGCGTCATTGAAGGCTACGCGGTGCGGCTGACCAAGGAGGCGGCTCAGAATTCCGTCCACTGTTTCACCTTCGCCGCCCTGAACAACAAGAGCTACCCGGACGTCTCCAGGAAGATCAAGGCGATGGCTTCGATCCAGGCGGTCTATGCCATAACCGGCGAGTGGGACCTGATCATCCATGTCGCGGCCGAGACGCTCGAGAAGCTGAACCGGGAAGTGAACGCGCTGAATGAAATCGGCGGCATCGTCAAAACCGCTTCGCATGTGGTGATGGAGACGAAATTCAACCGCAACATCTATGCCGCACTATAGAAAGGGCGAGGTTTCGCTCGCCCCTGCCCATCCGAATCCGGCTAGAGCAATTCACCGTCCCGTGGAACGCTGAACTGCTCTATCTCTTTGTTTTTGCGCAATTCCCAAGGGGAAAGCGCTACGCGCTTTCCCCGGGAAAACCGTGCACACTTTTCCTGGATTGCCCTAGACAGTCGCCGGGTCGAGTGCGGGCTCGCCCATGCGGCGAGCGACGATCGCCGCGAAATCCGCGGTCTGGAATGTGTCGCGTAGCGCGTCGAAGGACGGCAGCACGAAATAGACGCGCTGGAACTTGTCGATTTCGTAGCCCGTGCGCATCACCGTTTCCAGGTCGAAAGGCGCATGGTGCGCATCCTTGCTCTCGACCGCGAACTGCAACTCCGTGAAGGATGACATCAGGCCGGCGCCGAAGGCCTTCAGCGGCTGACCACTCTCCTGCATGAGGCCGTATTCGGCCGTATACCAGTAGAGCCGGCTGATCATTTCGTCGCCGCCGAGCGCGATGATGTCGCCCGCCTTCTGGCCGTACATCTGCATGAAGTCGGCGAAGACCGGCTGCGACAACACCGGCACATGGCCGAAGAAATCATGGAACATGTCGGGTTCGACGATGTAGTCGAGTTCCTGCTGCGTCCGCAGCCAGTTGGTGACGGGGAAACGGCGGCTGGCGAGATGGTCGAAGAAGGGCGCGGCCGGGATGAGCCCTGGCACGGCGACGATCTCCCAACCAGTCAGCTTGCGCAACCTGGCACTGACTTCGTCGAAGTCCGGGATGCGGTCGAGCAGGCCGAGCTTGTCGACGCCGTCGAGATAGGAATGGTGGGCGAGCTTGCGCGTCAGTTTCGTCTGGCGGTCGCACAGTGTGCGCCACACCGCCTGTTCGTCGGCGCTGTAGTCATAGCCCTGCGCCACGGTGAAATCAGCACGGCAGACCGAGTAGTCGCCGCGCAGCCCTTGAGCCGCGCAGTCGCGGGCATATTCGGCAACGCTCATCGTCGTCATGGTTTTTCTCCTCGCCAGTCCTGAATTCTGAATTCTAACCGGATTTGCGGAGGCAAATCGGTTTTGGCGATAGCCGGAATGAGGATTTTTCGATAACATCCACTCGGAATGCGCCATAGCGGAGTTAAAATGCCTCAATTCGATGATTTCGAGATCAAGATGCTCGATATCCTCCAGCGCGACGGACGCAAGCCGGTCTCGGAACTGGCGCAGGAGATCGGCCTATCGACGACACCTTGCGCGCGGCGCTTCGAGGCGCTGCAGGAGGCCGGCATCATCAAGGGCTTTGCCGCCGTGCTCAGCCGCCGTGCCGTCGGCCTGACGGTCGAGGTGTTCATCCAGGTGCGGCTGGTCAGCCACAGCGACGGTTCGCCCGAGAGCTTCATCGCCGCGGTCCAGCGCATGGACGAGGTATCATCCTGCTGGACGATGACCGGCGACCACGACTTCCTGCTGCACGTGATGGTGCCGTCGGTCGACGAACTCAACGCCTTCGTCATGCACCGGCTGATGCGGCTCGACGGTGTGCGCGACGTCCACACGCAGCTCGTGCTGCAGAACATCAAGGGACCCGGCCACGTGCCGCTTGGGCATCTGCGGCGGTAATGGCGCCGGCAGCATGGGCGGATCATCCATGAAGAGGTCCGCCATACGCAGATGGGGCGGCGGGTCTGCTTCCGCGAGTCTGGGGATTTCTGACGCGCAACGGCCGGGTGAAGATGGCCCAACGCCGGCTGATTTCCGGGGCGCGCCGCAGGACGCGCAAGAGCAATCGATGGTGTTCGAACGGACGGCACGGAAACCTGCCGTGCTCGCGGCCATGCATTCGCACCGCGCCTGACTTTTTCACGCTGGCCGTTATCAGGCTGCGCGCTACTTCCTGGAAGCGGAGGGTGTCCGGCAGGAGGAAGCGATGGAGCTTGTCACCCATAAAAAGATGAAAGAGGGCAGGCTGATGCCTTGGGGAAAAGGCACCGTCGTCAGCGGCGCCAGGGGCTATGTCTTTCTCGCCGGCAATACGGGCACGGCCGAAGATTACGACCCGTCGACGGGCAAAGGTGGCGCCGTCGGGGACGCGGCGACGCAATGGCGCTCCATTTTGACGACCATCAAATCGGACCTGGAGGAGCTTGGCAGCTCGCTCGAGCATCTCGTCAAGATTACCCAATATGTCAAAGGACCATTTCCGGACGGCGGCGTTCTGAGTTCCCCCAATTTCCGACTGGACGTCATGGACGAATTCTTCGCCACGCACTGCCCGAAGCACTGCAGCTACAACAATCCGCCGCCCTCGGAGGTGATCGGGGTTGCCGCACTTGCGCATCCCGATCTCGTCATCGAGATCGTGGCGGTCGCCGCTCTGCCGGACTAGCGTCCGGCGCGACAGCCCACAAATATCAAGGCACGATCAGCGTGCCGGCGCCGTGCTCGGTGAACAGTTCGAGCAGCACCGAATGCGGCGTCTTGCCGTTGAGGATGACGACGCCTTCGACGCCGCGCTCGATCGCCTCGATGCAGGTCTCGACCTTTGGGATCATGCCGCCCGACACCGTGCCGTCCTTGATCAGCGCCCTGGCCTCGGCGACTGTCAGCTCGTCGATCAACTTCTTGTTCTTGTCGAGCACGCCCGGCACATCGGTGAGGAACAGAAGACGCGAGGCCTTGCAGGCGCCGGCGATGGCGCCGGCGAAGGTATCGGCATTGATGTTGTAGGTGTGGCCATCGCGGCCCGGCGCCACCGGCGCCAGCACCGGGATCATCTCGGAGCGCGCCAAAAGGTCGAGCAGCGTGCGGTCGACCTCGACCGGCTCGCCGACGAAGCCGAGATCGAGTACGCGCTCGATGTTGGAGTCCGGATCGATCATGGTCTTGCGCGCCTTTTCGGCGAAGACCATGTTGCCGTCCTTGCCGCACAGGCCGATCGCCCATTCGCCCTCGGCATTGATGAGCGCGACGATCTCCTTGTTGATCGAGCCCGCCAGCACCATCTCGACGATCTCGACCGTCTTCTGGTCGGTGACGCGCAGGCCGCCCTCGAATTTGGATTCAATGCCCATCTTGTTGAGCATGGCGCCGATCTGCGGCCCGCCGCCATGGACGACGATCGGGTTGACGCCGGACTGTTTCAACAGCGCGATGTCGCGCGCGAAGGCTTTGCCGAGTTCGCTGTCGCCCATGGCGTGGCCGCCATATTTCACCACCACCGTCTTGTTCTCGTAGCGCTGCATGTAGGGCAGCGCCCGCGACAGCAGGGCGGCCTGCATTTCGGCGGTGGCGGCAATGTCCGTCATCGGCGTGGTTCCCTGGTTTTTGATTTCATGCCTGCCGTTGTCCCAAAACAGCTGCGCATTTCTGGGCGACATGCATCAGGTAAAGACGGCGGCGTCTTAGCGGGAATTGGCGCGGGCCGCAAACGGCTTTGCTGTCATATTCGAGCGGCTCACGACCTCGTCATCGCTTATGGCACCATAAGCGGCGCCCTGCGGCCCCGCCAACCGGAGATCTTCTCCATCTGCGCGGCCAGGGACAAAAGCGTCTCCTCGTCACCGGGCCGGCCCGCGGCCTGGATGCCGAGCGGCAGGCCGGCTTCGGTGACGTGGATGGGCAGCGCGATGGACGGCTGGCCGCTGACATTCTGGATCGCCGGCCAGTGGGTGAACCACAGGCTCTTGTCCATCAGCTGGCCGAACAGCGGTTCGATCCTGAGCAGCGCCGTGAGGCGAAGCTTGTCGAGCATATTCTCGATGAGCTCGTCGGCGCCCTTCGGGTCCATCGCACCGCAGGCGAGCGGCGGGTGGGCGATGATAGGCATCAGCACGGCGTCATACCGAGCCGTCTCCGCAATCAGTTGCCGCGAGGCGGCATGCAGCCGCTGCAAGCCTGAATAGGTCTCGCCGGCCGAGACCATTTCGCCCAATCGGCCGAGCACCCGCGTCGCGCGCTCGATGTCGCCGGTGACGGTGCGGCCGATGCGCACCGCTTCGGCCCGCAACATGCCTGCGACCGCCGAGGCAACCGTTCTGCAGAAATCGGCGAAGAAGTCGCGACCGATGGAGGGCAAATCGATTTCCTCGACGCTGTGGCCGCCCTCGCGGGTGAGCGCAACCGCGGTATCGAGCGCTTTCAGCGTCTCGGCCGAAATCGGCAGGCCAAGTGGAGAGTTCCGGTACATTGCGAGCTTGAGCTTGCCGGGATCGCGCGCGGCAGCCGCGGCGAACGCACCTTTCGGCGGCAGCGCGGCATAGGGCGCGAGCGGGTCGGGGCCATGGGTGAGGTCAAGCAGCAGGGCGCAATCGCGCACCGAGCGGGTTACGGCATGGTCGACCACCATGCCGTACCAGCTTTCGCTCACCAATGGCGACAGCGGGACGCGGCCGCGTGAGGTCTTGAGGCCGACCAGCCCGGTGCAGGCAGAAGGCACGCGGATCGAGCCGCCGCCATCGGAGGCATGCGCCACCGGCACGACGCCGGCGGCGACCAGTGCCGCAGCGCCGCCGGACGAGCCGCCGCTGGTATGGCCGATGTTCCAGGGATTGCGGGTGATGCCGAAGGCCTTTGATTCGGTCATCAGCCGCAGCCCGTGTTCGGGCGATGTCGAGGTGACGATGGGTATCAGTCCGGCGGCGAGATAGCGCTCGGTCAGCACCGAGCTGACCTCCGGCACCCAGGCGGGGATGCGGCTACCGCCATGCGACGGCACGCCTTTAATGGCGATGCCGAGATCCTTGATGGCGAAGGGCACGCCGGCCAGCGGCAGGGAACGGTCGATGCCTTTCGCCCGGCTGCGCGCCGCATCGTAGAGTGGCTCGGCCGTGGCATTGATTTCAGGCCGGCTGGCCTCGGCGCGTGCGATCGCCGCGTCGACCAGTTCGACCGGCGAAACCTCGCCCTTGCGCACCAACGCGGCAAGGCCGGTGGCGTCTTCTTCCCACAGCACCCGTTCGACCGACATGCGCGCTCCCCCGATCCAAGCAAGGTAACCAGCGGCCAATCCGTTGGCAATCGAGCGATGGAACGAGTGCGGCGCGGTGCGGAAAGCTTTGGGTGCACGGAAATTTGCGCCGTTGCAAATACATCGCAATCCCCTAATTTGCCGACATGACGCCACAGGAGATCAGCAATCTGATTGTCCGGACTTCGATGAAGGACCGGGCTTCGTTCGATCTGCTGTACCGGCAGACCAGCGCGAAACTTTTCGGTGTCTGCCTTCGTGTATTGAAGGACCGGGGAGATGCCGAAGAGGCGCTTCAGGAGGTCTTCGTCAAAATATGGACGAAGGCGGACCGTTTCGCCGTCTCGGATCTAAGCCCGATGTCCTGGCTGGTGGCCATCGCGCGCAACCATGCGATCGATCGCATCAGGGCGCGGCGGGAACCCGCCGCCTATATCGATGCCGCGCTCGATGTGGCCGATCCGGCGCCGGGACCGGAGGCGATGACCGTGGCAGGTGCCGAGTCCGAGCGCATCTATCATTGTCTCGAGGAATTGGAGAAGGGCCGGGCAGCGGCTGTCCGGGGCGCTTATCTGAACGGCGAGAGCTATGCCGAACTGGCGGAGCGCCATGGCGTGCCGCTGAACACGATGCGAACCTGGCTGCGGCGCAGCCTGGTGAAGCTCAGAGAGTGTCTGGAAAGATGACGCCGGCAGACGACGACGGACCGGAACGTGGAGGCGACGACCTGTTCGCCGCCGAATATGTTCTTGGCGTGCTGACAGCGGAAGAACGCCAGATCGCGTCCCGCCGCATCGATGGCGACGCCGCATTCGCTAGGCTTGTCGATGCCTGGGAGGCCCATTTTTCGCCCTTGGCCGTCGCCTATCCCGGGACAGAACCTCCGATCAGGGTCAAGGAGGCGATCGACCGCCGGCTGTTCGCCTCGCAGCCTCGCGCCGGCCTATGGTCGAGCCTTGCCTTCTGGCGCGGCCTTGCCGCCGCCGCCATCGCGGCGCTGGCGATCTATATCGCCTTGCCTTTCATCAACCCGCCGCTCCAACAACCACAGCTTGTCGCCTCGCTGGCTGCCGAAGGCAGCGACGTCAGATACCTCGTCGTCTATGACGCGGCGCATCATGAAGTCGGCCTGTCGCACGTTTCCGGTGAGCGGGCCTCCGGCAAGGACTTCGAACTGTGGGTGATCGCGGGCAATAACGCGCCGGTTTCGATGGGCGTCATCCCGGCTGGGAAGGCTGCGCATGTGACGGTTTCGCCGGCCGTGCAGCAGAAACTTGCGCAGGGCGCCGTGCTGGCGGTCAGCCTCGAGCCTTCAGGCGGTTCGCCGACCGGCCAGCCGACGGGACCGGTGGTCGCGGCGGGTGACCTGAAGGGCATCTGACGGCTCCCCGCCGGGGCCGTCAACTTGCAAAATAGTGAAGTCTATTTTTGCATGGATAAACTGCGAACCAAATTCCCGCGGTTGGTTCAGCCTATCCGCCGAAATCACTGTGCCTCATTTGGAAGAATGAGAATTCTTTCATAGGAAGCGAAACTAAGTTTTTCATGGCCCGTATCTCCTCGCGTTCCCAATGATGGGGAAAATAACCCGAGGAGACTTACATCATGCGTAAACTCGCCACCCTTTTGCTCGCCGGTACGATCGGCCTCTCGGCGCTCGGCACCATCGCCTATGCCGCCAATCCGATGGTCGGGGGCGCACCCATGTACGCCAAGAAGAACATCATCGAGAACGCCGTCAATTCGAAGGACCACACGACGCTGGTCGCTGCCGTCAAGGCAGCGGGCCTGGTCGACACGCTGCAGGGCGCCGGGCCCTTCACCGTCTTCGCTCCCACCAACGAGGCCTTTGCAGCACTTCCGGCCGGCACGGTCGAAACGCTGCTCAAGCCCGAAAACAAGGACAAGCTGACCAAGGTCCTGACGTGCCATGTGATCGCGGCGAAAGCGATGGCCGCCGACGTCGCCAAGATGGCCAAGGCCGATGGCGGCGCGCATGTGGTCAAGACCGCCGGCGGCTGCGAGCTGACGCTCAAGGCCGACAAGGGCAAGGTCACCGTCACGGACGAGAACGGCAATGTCGCCCATGTGACGATTGCCGACGTCAGGCAGTCCAATGGCGTCATCCATGTCATCGACAAGGTTCTTTTGCCGAAGATGTAACAAACGGCGCGCTGCCGGCGAACAGGCAGCAAGGCTCCCCTGCCGGTGCGCGGCTTCGTTCAGGCGCCGCGCGACCGGCAGGCGTCCGCTCCGCCCGTGGCTCCATCCGGGAGCCTGGTGCGGGCAACGTTCGGTCCTCAACGGCTTTTGATTTTCAGCCGAACGTTGAATGTGGCAAACAGACAGCAGGAGGATTGGCCATGAACCGTCGCGACTTTCTCTTGAGCGGCGCCGCCGCAATCGGCGTGGCCGCCGGCACGGCATCTCTGCTGCGCATGGGCGGATCGCAGGATGCGCGCGCGGCGGAAACCTTCGAAGTTACCAAGACCGATGCCGAATGGCGCGCGATCCTGTCTCCTGCGGCCTTCGACGTGCTGCGCAAGGAAGGCACGGAATATCCCGGCACCAGCCCGCTGCTCAACGAGCACCGCAAGGGCGTCTTCGCCTGCGCCGGCTGCGACCTGCCGGTTTACTCCTCCGAGACGAAGTTCGATTCCGGCACCGGCTGGCCGAGTTTCTGGCAGGAGATCGCCAGTGCCGTCGGCAAAACGGAGGACCGGTCGCTCGGCATGACTCGCACCGAAGTCCACTGCCGCCGCTGCGGCGGCCATCTGGGCCATGTCTTCGACGACGGCCCGCCGCCGACCGGGCTGCGTCACTGCATCAACGGCGTGGCGCTGAGCTTCAAGCCCGCCACAGCCTGAGACCATGCGGCCGCGATATGAAAAAACTCCGGGCTTGCGGCCCGGAGTTTTTTAGCGGTCAATCATTTCGGGCGTGGACTGGAGGAGCTTCCCGAAACGGCTGCCCGTGTTTCCTTGCTTTCAGCGCGATTCCGGACGCAAACCGTTTTTCCCGGTGTTGCCCTGGTGTCAGTGCCCGCCGCCACCACCGCCGGCGGCCGCCGGTTTGCGAATCATCATGGTAAACAGGCCAAGCGTCGCGAACAGCACCGTCAGCATGTAGAACACATCCATGAAGGACAGCAGCGCCGCCTGCTGCTGGACCATGCCCGACAATTTCGAGATCGCCGCGCTGGCCGCATCCAGGCCGGCGGTCTGCTCGAAATTGAGCGTCATGTTCTGAAGCTTCTGCTGCGCGGCCGCACTTCCCCACTGCACGTGCTCGGAGAGCCTTGCATAGTGGAAGGCGTTGCGGTCGATCAGCACCGTGTTGATCAGGGCAAGGCCGACGGCACCGCCGAGATTGCGGGTCAGGTTGAACAGGCCCGATGCATTCTTCAGCCGCTCGGGCGGCAGCGTGCCGAGCGCGATGTTGTTGATCGGCACCATGCACAGCATCATCGAACAGCCGCGCAGGATCTGCGGGATAAGCAGCTCGTAGAAATCCCAGTCGGCGGTCAGGTGCGTCATCCACCATGTTCCGGTGGCAAAGCCGAAGAAGCCGATCATCATCATCAAGCGCGGGTCCATCTTGTTCGACAGGATGCCCGAGACCGGCGCGGTGAAGAACATCGCCAGGCCGCTGACGAACAGCGCCTCGCCGATCATCATCGAATCGTAGCCGCGGATGCGTCCGAGGAACACGGGGTAGAGATAGGTGAGACCGTAGAGCCCGATGCCGATGACGAAGGAGAACAGCGAGCCGAAGGCGAAGTTGATATTGCTGAACGCCTTGAGATCGACGATCGGCTCCTCGGCGGTGAACACCCGCCAGAAGAACAGCACCGCGCCGAAGGTCATGACGACGGCACAGATGAACACCGCCTGATCCTGCAGCCAATCATTGTTCGGGCCTTCCTCGAGCACATATTCCATGCAGCCGAGGAACGCCGCCATGCCGGCAAGGCCCCACCAGTCGAACTTCGAGAACAGCTTGAGGTTGGGCTTGTCGAAGTCGATCAGCGACCAGGCCGCCGTCGTCACCAGGATGCCGGGCACGACATTGACGAGGAACAGCCAGTGCCAGGACATTGCGTGGCTGATATAGCCGCCGACGGTCGGGCCGATTGTCGGCGCCAGGGTGGCCACCAGGCCGATCATCGGCGACACGACGGCACGGCGCGACGGTGGGAAGATGGTGAAGGCGGCCGCGAAGACGCTGGGGATCATGCCGCCGCCGATAAAGCCCTGGATGGCGCGATAGACGATCATCTGGTCGATGTTGGTGGCGGTCGCGGCGAGCGCGCTGGCGGCGGTAAAACCCGCCGCCGAAATTGTGAACAGAATGCGCGTCGACAGCATCCGGCTGAGAAAGCCGGACAGCGGGATCATGACCACCTCGGCGATCAGATAGGCCGTCTGCACCCAGGGGATCTCGTCGGAACTGGCGCTCAGGCCGGCCTGGATCTCAGCCAGCGAGGCCGAGACGATCTGGATATCCAGGATGGCCATGAACATGCCGAACACCATCGCCAGGAAGGCTATGACGCGCCGCGTCGAGATGGTGTCAGGCACAGCCGGCCTCGCCGGCGGCGCTCCTGCGGTCAGGGTTGCGGTAGCCATGGCGTTGCTCCCCGGAGCGCGCTCAGTTGGTCGCGGCCGGCGCGGTGCGGCTGTCGACGGCGACAACGACGCTCAAGCCGGCGCGCAGCCTGCCGCTCTTCAGGGCATCGGCCGGCACGTCGATGCGGACCGGGACGCGCTGCACCACCTTGGTGAAGTTGCCGGTGGCGTTTTCCGGCGGCAGCAGCGAGAACACCGCACCCGAGGCCGGCGCCAGCGAGGAGACAGTGCCCTCGATGGGCTCGCCGTCGATGGCATCGACCGAGATCCTGACCTTTTCGCCGGGCACCAGCCGGGCAAGCTGGGTCTCCTTGAAGTTGGCGACGACATAAAGTTTGTTCATCGGCACGATGACGGCGAGCTTCTGGCCGGGGCTGACGAGGTCGCCCTGCTCGACGGAACGGTTGCCGACGACGCCGTCATAGGGCGCCTTGAGCACAGTGAAGGAAAGGTCCCGCGCGGCCTTGTCGCGGCTGAGCTGCAAGGATGCCAGCGTGCTTGCCGATTCAGCACGCTGCGCCTCCAGCACGCCGATATTGGCCTGTGCCGCGGCGATCTGCGCGTCGGCGCCGACGAGAGCGGCGTTGGCCTGGTCGAGCGCCGTCTGGGCGTCGTCGAGTTGCGCCTGGGTGCCGACATGGGTCTTGAGCAGTTGCGCGGCGCGCTGCTGGGCGCGCGCGGCATTGGCGGCCGCGGCCTGGTCGGCGGTCTTGGCGGCCTGCGCCTGCTGCAAGGAGGCCTGCGCCGCCTTGGTCTGCGCATCGATGCGATCGAGCGTCCTGGCTAGCGTGGCGATCTGCGCCTCGGCCTGGGCGACCGCTATTTTGTAGTCGCCGTCATCGACCGTCAGCAGCGGATCGCCGGCCTTGACCTGCTGGTTCTCACTGACCTTGACCTGATCGACATAGCCGGAGATCTTGGGCGAAATGAAAGCCATGTCGGCCTGGACATAGGCGTCGTCGGTCGAAATCATGAAACGGCCGGTGGTCCAGTAATCGTAGCCGTACCAGGCGCCGGCGCCGAGCAAGGCGACGCCGATGATCGGCAGCAGCAAAGAGCGCACGGAACGCTTCTTCTTCGGCGGAGTTTCCGCCAGAGGTGGCGCGGCGACTGGCTGGACGGGAACTTCCGGTGCTTCCGTCGCCGGAGCAACCTTGGCGTTGGGGAAAGGACGGACTTCGGCGGTGGACGGCGCGTTCGAGGACATGACATCTCTCTCATGTTATAATACTGAACCGTTCGGTTCGATCCGGGCGTTGACATAGCGCCTAAAGAGGACCATATCAAGAGGCAATCGAACCGCTTGGTTCGAATTATTTTCGAGGTGTGACTTTAATGGCCGACACAACGCCCGAAGTCGAAAACGACAATTGCGGCGACCTGCTGGACAGCTTGCGCCGCGGCCGCCCGGCAGCCGGACAGGATCCGGTCAAGCGCAGCCAGATCATCGATGGCGCCCGCCGGGTCTTTATCGACAAGGGCTTCGAGGCGGCCTCGATGAACGACATCACGCGGGAAGCCGGCGTGTCGAAAGGCACGATCTATGTCTACTTCGCGAACAAGGAAGAGCTGTTCGAGGCGCTGATCGAGGAAGAGCGCGGCACTATCTTCAAGAACATGTATGACGTGCTCGACCGTGCCGACGACCTGCGCGAGACGCTGGTGAAATTCGGCAAGGTCCTGTCCATGAAGATCACCTCGGCCAAGGTCATCCAGGCCCAGCGCACGGTGATCGGCGCCTCCGACAGGATACCCGACATGGGCGCGCGGTTTTACGAACGCGGTCCCAAACGCGGCCACGACAAGGTCGTGACCTTCCTCAATGCCGCCATCGACCGTGGCCTGCTCAAGATCGACGATGTCGACCTTGCCGCCTATCAGTTCACCGAACTGTGCCTGGCCGGTCTTTTCCGGCAGTGCATCTTCGCCTATCGCGCCAAGGCTCCGAACCAGGACGAAATCGACCATATCGTCAGGTCGGGCGTCGACATGTTCCTGAAGGCCTATGGCACCGAAATGCTTGCCGCGGAGGAAAGCCACAAGATGATCGCCCTGGAGGCGAAGGCTTAACCCGGCTTTTTGTGCCGCTAACCGCCATTGGCCGCGAGCACGATCGCGGCACGCAGCTCCTCCAGGCCCTCGGCCTTTTCCGATGACGTCGCCAGCACGAAAGGAAACGCCGCCGGTCGCTTCTTGATCTTGGCAAGCGTCTCCTCAATCAGCCGCGGCACGCCGGCAGCCTTGATCTTGTCGGTCTTGGTCAGCACGATCTGGTACGAAACCGCCGCCTTGTCGAGCAGCGACAGCACCTCGTCGTCCTTGGCCTTGATGCCGTGGCGGGCGTCGATCAGCACATAGACCCGCTTCAGCGTGACGCGGCCCTTGAGATAGTCGAAGACCAGCTTCGTCCAATCGTCTACCTTTTCCTTGGGCGCGGTGGCATAGCCGTAGCCCGGCATGTCGACCAGCGCCATTGGCGGCAGGTCGGCGCCCTCCCCCGAAAATCCGTCCGGCACGAAATAATTGAGTTCCTGCGTGCGCCCCGGCGTGTTGGAGGTGCGCGCCAGGCCCTTCTGGTTGACCAGAGCATTGATCAGCGACGACTTGCCGACGTTGGAACGGCCGGCAAAGGCGATTTCCGGCGGCCCTTCCGGCGGCAGGAACTTCATGGCCGGCACACCGCGGATGAAGATCCATCCGCGGGTAAACAGGTCGGTGCCGATCGTGGTGCTGTATTGAGCGTTCAAGCTGCTATCTCCAGAAGAGAAATATCGGCGCCCCTGATGGCATCGAGGTTGCGGCTGATCTTGTCCACCGGCCAATCCCACCATGCCACCGCCAGCAGCCGCCGGATCGTCCTGTCGTCGAAACGCATCTTGACGACTTTGGCCGCGTTGCCGGCGACGATGGCATAGGGCCGCACGTCGTGCGTGACCACGGACTTCGCCGCGACAATGGCGCCATGTCCGATTTGCACCCCCGGCAGGATCACCGCCTCCATGCCGATCCAGACGTCGTTGCCGACCACCGTGTCGCCGCGCACCTCCTTCGACCATGTGACGGGGTCGAACCCCTTTTCCCAGCCATGGCCGAAAATGTTGAACGGATAGGTCGAAAAACCGGACATGGCGTGGTTGGCGCCGTTCATGATGAAGCGGGCACCTTCGGCGATGGCGCAGAACTTGCCGATGATCAGCCTGTCGCCGATGAAGGAATAGTGGTGCAGCACGCATTTCTCGGCGAATTTGTCCGGCCCTTCCGGATCGTCATAATAGGTGAAGTCGCCGATCTCGATGTTGGGCGCGCTCACCAGCGCCTTGAGGAAGCCGACGCGCGTGTGCATCGGGATCGGGTGCTTGATGTCGGGATTGGGTCCGGTCATGTCGAGGTCCGTCAAGGATTGGCCGATGCGGCGACGTTGAGCTTCGCATGCGCCCGGTCAAAATAGCGTGATCCGCCTATAGCACCAAACGGCGGGTGCGCGAGCCTTCTCGAACTGCCGGGCTCAATTGCTGCCGCGGCAGATCACGATCGGATTGGACAGCGCGCTGTCGAAGCCGCTGCCCTGGTAGATAGTGACGTTCGAAGCTCGCGGCGGCAGCGCGAAACTGCCTTCCACGATCTTCTGGTCGCCGGCCGGCGTGTGCAGAGCCCAGCTATAGGTGCAGAACTGGGGCGGCGCCTCGGCCTCGACATGGCTGCAATTGAGCTGCGCTCCGCCCAGCATGGCAGCGCCGCCGCAGCTGACCGCCTCCTTTGCAGTCGCCGCGCCCGGATACCCCAAGAGAGCCGTGACCGCCGCGACCCTGATCCAATTCATCGTCGAAATCCTTGCAGGCGAATCAAAATCGCAGGCAGCCTTTTCATGCCGTGGCCCATGCGATTTTTCCAAGCCGGGGCTTACTCGGTCTTGCGCAAAGCGTCCAGCAGGATTATGTGCATGATGATAATAAGCATGCTCATGAAAAGTTGCTCGCCGACCCCGATCTCCTCCCATGCCCTCCTCGCCCAATATCAGCTTCGTGCTGCACGATGTCGCGCGCCTGCTCAGAAAACGGTTCGAGCAGCGTTCGCGGACGTCAGGACTAACCCGGGCCCAGTGGCAGGTCCTGGCTCTTCTTTCGCTGCATGAAGGCATTCACCAGAACAAACTCGCCGACCTCATCGAGATCGTGCCGATCACGCTTGCCCGGCTCCTCGACAAGATGGAGGCGCGCGGCTTCATCGAACGCAGGCCCAATCCCTCCGACCGCAGGGCCTGGCTGCTTTATCTGACCCCGCAGGCCCGCCCGCTGATCGAAGTGATGCGCAGCAACGGCCAGAAAACACGCAATGAGGCCTTCGCCGGCCTTCCCCCTGAAACACAGCAGCAACTGCTGCAAACCCTCTGCTTGATCAAATCCAATCTGCTCGTGGCTTGCACCCAGCCAGCCGTCGACCGGGAGAAACTACATGGCTGAACCAACCTCACCCAAGAAACCTGCCGAAGCAGAGCCTTCCGCCAGCCGGACCAAAGACCAGATCATCCGACTGGACAGCGAGCGCGAACACAGGCGGGCCAATACCGTCATCGACAATGACGAGCTGGAAACGCCGGTCGCTCTGGAGCCGGCGGCACTCGAGGCTCCGTCCAGGGAGCGGCCGGCGGCCAATGTCGCCGCGGCACCTGCGACGCTGGCCAAGCCCAGGCGCAGCCTGACGCGGCCGGTCCTGTTTGCCCTGCTCCCCGTGGCGCTGGCGGTCGGCGGCTATTATTACGTCGTCGGCGGCCAGACCATGACGACCGACAATGCCTATATCCAGGCCCAGTCGCTCGGCGTTTCCGCCGACGTCTCCGGCACGGTGCAGGAGATAGACGTCCACGAGAACGAGGTGGTGAAGAAGGGCCAGGTGCTGTTTCGCCTGCGGCCCGCCTCATTCGAAACCGCGCTGACCGCCGCCCAGGCCCAGCTCGGGACCGTGCGCAACCAGGTGCTGACGTTGCAAGCGAGCTATCGGCAGTCGCTGGCGCAGATCGAGCAGGCCGAGGCCGACATCCCCTATTACGAGGCCGCTTTCCAGCGCCAGCAGGATCTGCTCAAGACCTCCACCGCCTCCAAGGCGACGTTCGACAGCGCCCAGCACGACCTCATCGCCGCCCGCCAGAAAGTGTCCGTCGCCAAGGCGCAGGCACAAGCCACACTTGCCCAGCTTGGCGGCGACGCCAACCAGCCGGTCGAGAAGAACCCGTTCTACCTGCAGGCCCGGTCGGCAGTGGACGACGCCCAGCGCAATCTCGCCGATTCCATAGTTAAAGCGCCGTTTGAGGGCATCGTCACCAATGTCGACGCGCTGCAGATCGGCAAGTACCTGCCCGCTTCGCAGCCGGCGTTCAGCCTGGTCTCGGCGACCGATCTGTGGATCGCGGCGGAGCCCAAGGAAACCGAACTGACCTATGTCAGGCCAGGACAGACGGCGACGATCAGTGTCGACACCTATCCTGGCGCCGTCTGGCACGGGACCATCGCCTCGATCAGCCCCGCCTCGTCGTCGAGCTTCTCGCTGCTGCCGGCGCAGAACACCACGGGCAACTGGGTCAAGGTCGTGCAGCGCATCCCGATGCGGGTCACGATCGATGATCCGCAGGGCAAGCCGCCGCTCAGGGGCGGGATGAGCGTGGTTGTCGACGTCGACACCGGTCATGCGCGCGGCCTGCCCGACTTCGTCACCAACCTCATCCACCGGGCCGAGCAGAAATCATGACCGCGGCAGGCGCCACGCCGGTGGTCGCCAATCGCGGCGCCATCACCGCCTGCGTGATCCTGGCGGTCATCATGCAGGCGCTGGACACCACCATCGCCAATGTGGCGCTGCCCTATATCCAGGGGAGCGTTTCGGCGAGCGCCGACCAGATCAATTGGGTGCTCACCTCTTATATCGTCGCGGCTGCCGTGATGACGCCGCCTTCGGGCTACCTTGCCAATCGGTTCGGCCGCAAACGCATCCTCCTGATCTCCATCACCGGCTTCGTGGTTGCCTCGGTGCTTTGCGGCTTCGCGCAGTCGCTGCCGCAGATCGTCGGCTTCCGCCTGCTGCAGGGCCTTTTCGGCGCAGCCCTGGTGCCGCTGTCACAGAGCATCCTGCTCGATATCTATAGTGTGGAAGAGCGCGGCTCGGCCATGGCGCTGTTCGGCGTATCGGTGATGGTCGGGCCGGTGCTCGGGCCGGTCATCGGCGGCTGGCTGACCGAGAACGTCAGCTGGCGCTGGGTGTTCTACATCAACGTACCGATCGGCGCCCTGGCCTTCGCCGGCGTGTCCATGTTCGTCCAGGAGACGAAAACGGACCTCAAGGCGAGGCTGGACTGGCTGGGCTTCGGCATGCTCAGCATCACCATCGCGGCGCTCCAGATGTTCCTCGACCGCGGCGAGCAGCTCAACTGGTTCTCCTCCTCCGAGATCATCGTCGAAGCGTTGATCTGCGCGTCGGCCTTCTACATCTTCCTCGTCCACACCTTCACCGCCCGCAGCAGCTTCGTGAACCCCAGGCTCTTCCTGGACAGGAATTTCGCCGTCGGCATGGTCTTCATCTTCATCATCGGCATCACCTACCTGGCCTCGCTGGCCCTGATGACGCCCTATCTGCAGACGCTGATGGGCTATCCGGTGGTGACGGCCGGCATCGTCATGGGGCCGCGCGGCCTCGGCACCATGGCCTGCATGTTCCTGGTCGGCAGGCTGGTCGGCAAGGTCGATACACGCTGGCTGCTGTTGACCGGCCTGCTGGTCACCGCCTGGGCGATGTACGACATGACCGGCTGGACGCCTGACGTCTCGCAATGGACGATCATCAGCACCGGCTTCATCCAGGGTGCGGGACTCGGCTTCCTGTTCGTGCCGCTGACCACCATCACCTTCGCCACGCTGGCGCCGGAGCGGCGCGCGGAAGGCACCGGCCTCTACAATCTGTCGCGAAACATCGGCTCCAGCGTCGGCATATCCGTCGTCACCGCGCTGCTGACGCAGAACGTGCAGATCAACCACGCCAATATCGCCACCTATGTGACGCCCTTCAACCAGGCGTTCAGCGATCCGGCGATCGCGCAAGCGATGAACCCGTACACGGCCGCCGGCCGCGCCGCGCTCGACGGCGTGGTGACGCTGCAGGCGACCATCATCGGCTACATGAATGATTTCAAGCTGATGATGATCCTGTCGCTGGCCGCCATCCCGCTGGTGCTCCTGCTGCGCAAGCCGGCAACGCCGGCCAAGATCGATCACAGCGCCGTCATGGAATGACCGTTCGAACGCGATCGGGTAACCATTGAGCGCAAGCCGCGGCGGCTCTGCGGAAAAACCGGGGCGCACCACGGCTGGTCTGCCCTGCCGCCATTTCATTGCTCGAATGGACCAGTATCCCGCGAAGCGGCGCGGAACCCGGTTTGCCGGAGGCCTGCCAGACACCAGCGTCGCTGCGCCGAAGCCGTCGCGGTGTTGGGCTTGAGAAAAACTTGGCGATCGATGCCGGCCAAGACCTCTGTCCGAACAAAAAACCCCGGACGAACCGGGGTTTTTTGTTCGGAATCCGGAGCCGGCGCCTTTTATTCCGCCGGCGAGGGTTTCTTGCGGAACAGCGCCAGCAGATTGTCCCACAGTTCGATCTTGGCGCCCTGGCGCTTCATGATCACGCCTTGCTGGAGGATCGACAGCGTGTTGTTCCAGGCCCAGTAGATGACCAGGCCTGCCGGGAAACCAGCCATCATGAAGGTGAAGATAACGGGCATCCAGGTGAAGATCGCGGCCTGCGTCGGGTCCGGCGGCGTCGGGTTCATGCGCATCTGCAGGAACATGGTGACGCCCATGATCAGCGGCCAGACGCCAATCATCAGCATGTGCGGAAGCGTGATCGGAACGAGGCCGAACAGGTTGAAGATCGACGTCGGATCGGGCGCGGCCAGATCCTGGATCCAGCCGAAGAACGGCGCATGGCGCATCTCGATGGTGATGTAGAGCACCTTGTAGAGCGAGAAGAAGACCGGGATCTGCAATGCCACCGGCCAGCAGCCGGCGAGCGGATTGATCTTCTCGGTCTTGTACAGCTCCATCATCGCCTGTTGCTGCTTCATCTTGTCGTCCGCGTATTTCTCGCGGATCTCGAGCATCTTGGGCTGCACCTTCTTCATGTTCGCCATCGACGCGTAGGACTTGTTGGCGAGCGGGAAGAAGATGGCCTTGACGATGACGGTGGTGGCGAGGATCGCCAGGCCGAAATTGCCGAGGAATTTGTAGAGCGTGTCGATGAGCCAGAACATCGGCTTGGTGATGAAGTGGAACCAGCCCCAGTCGATCAGCAGGTCGAACCGCTTGATGTGCCGGTCTTCGGCATAGGCATTGATCTTGGCCACTTCCTTGGCGCCGGCGAAGACCTCGGTCTCGACGGTAGCCGACTGGCCGGCCTCGACATTGATCGGGTCGGTGAGGAAGTCGGACTGGTAGCGGTGGCGGCCGTCCACGAAATAGCCGAAGCGCGGCTGGAACGGCTGCTTCTCGCTCGGGACCACCGTCACCGCCCAGTATTTGTCGGTGATGCCAAGCCAGCCGTCCGTCGCCTTGCCCGGCTTGACTTCCTTGTCCTTCTCGATGGACGCGTATTTGTGTTCCTGCAGGCCTTCCGCACCGGTGAAGCCAATCAGGCCTTCATGCAGCACGTAGGTGCTGGCGACTGCCGGCTTGTCGTAGCGGGTGACGCGGCCGTAATTCGACAGCGTAACCGGGGCCGAACCCGAGTTGCGCACCTCGTCGGAAACGGTGAACATGTAGTCGCTGTCCACAGAGAAGGTGCGCTTGAAGGTCAGCCCCTTGTCATTGGTGTAAGTCAGCGTCACCGGCGTCGACGGGGTCAGCGTCGGATTGCCTTCGACGTTCCACACCGTATCCGCGCCCGGTACCGTGCCCGTCTTGTCGTTGCCGACGAAGCCGATCTCGGCGAAGTAGCCGGTGGGCAGCTCCGAAGGGTTGAGCAGTTCGATCTTGGGCGAATTCTTGTCGACGGTTTCGGTGTAGTGCTTGAGCTTGAGGTCGTCGAGACGGGCGCCGGTCAGGTTGATCGAGCCTTCCAGGCTCGGCGTATCGATCTTGACGCGCTTCGAAGCCGCCAGCACCTGGTCGCGGCTGGCCGCGGTCACGGTGTCGCCGCCGGGCGCGTTGGGGATGGCACCGGGAGCGGTGCCGGCCGGCGCTGGCGTTGCCGCGCCCGGATTGGCTGTCTCTGCCGCCTTCTTCTGCTCTTCCACGCGCTGCTGCTCGACGCGCGCCGCCTCGCGCTGCTGCTCGACGCGCGGGTTCATGTAGAAAACCTGCCACAGGGTCAGGATCAGCACCGACAGCGCGATGGTGATGAAGAAGTTCCGGTTGTTTTCCATCGAGAGCCCTTGGCCTATCGTGTTCCGCGAAGTCGGCGGGAGAGTTCGGCTTTCAACTGGCCGAACGGGGCGCGGAGCGCATCATCGCGCCCGACGATGACATAATCATTGCCAGGCATCATGTCATCGGCCGCATGGGTGCGCACGGCCTCTTTCAGCCGCCGCCTGACGCGGTTGCGCACGACCGCGTTGCCGACCTTCTTGGTGACGGTGTAGCCGACGCGCGGCGCTCCGCCATCGCCGCGGTCGAGGACCTCGATGAGGAAAAACCGCCCGCGACGTTTTTCACCACGGCGGACGGCCAGGAATTCCGCGCGTTTCAGAAGCCGCTTGGGATTTTGTCCCACTGGCTTGCCGGTTGCGGGCAACGATCTTGTCTCGCTCAGGCGCTGAGCCGCTTGCGGCCGCGGTTGCGGCGAGCTGCGACGACGCCGCGACCACCCTTGGTGGCCATGCGGGCACGGAAACCGTGCCGGCGTTTGCGGACGAGTTTGGACGGTTGGTAGGTACGCTTCATTTGTTTTAATACCGCGGGGTGCGGCCCTTCTTGATTCTGTCACTCTGTAACAGGAGCTTTGCCGGGCCGGCTTTGGCGCGATCGAAACCGCGCCGGGACGAATGGCCCGAGCGTGAGCGGGCTTATAGAAAGAAGGGTTTTGGAAGTCAATCCGGTGCCGGGGCCGGTGCCGCCGGGCCCGGGATGAGCACCTTCGGCGGCAATTATATCTCTCCGACCAAGGAGCAAATTGGCAAAAAAGCCGCAATCGCCTAATCTGGGCTGATCAAGCGATTGTGAAGACAGGACCGCATGAGCGAAACCACGCACGCCGAGGAAGGGACAGGACCAGCGCCAGCCGCCGTCCGCAGCGTCCCCTTGTCGCGCGGCCTGTCGACGAAACTGCTGCTGTTGACCATCGTTTTCGTGCTTTTGGCCGAGGTGCTCATCTTCCTGCCCTGGATCGCCAGCTACCGGCTGGCCTGGCTCAAGGAGCGGCTGAGCACCGCCGCGGCCGTATCGATCGTGCTGGTGCAGGGCGAACCGACCTCGCTGTCGCGCACGGCGCAGAACGACGTGCTCATGGCGATCGGCGCCAAGGCGATCGCGGTGCGCGACGGCGGCGTGTCGCGGCTGCTTGTGGTGGCCGACATGCCGCCGCAGGTCGACGAGCACATCGACCTCGCCAGCGTGGGCATGGTCAAGGGCATGACCGGCGCGCTCGACACGCTGTTTTTCGGCGGCAACCGGATGCTGCGCGTCTTCGGGCCGGTCGGCGACAGCGACAAGGAGTTCGAGCTGATCATGCCGGACTACAGCCTGCGCAAGGCCATGCTCATCTATTCGCGCAACGTCGCCTTCGTCTCGCTGCTGATCTCGCTGTTCACGGCAATGTTGGTCTATGCCGCGATCGACCTGATCATGATCGGCCCGATCCGCAACATGACGCGCTCCATGCTGTCCTTCTCGC
This sequence comes from Mesorhizobium sp. CA13, assembly GCF_020165235.1. NCBI lineage: Bacteria > Pseudomonadati > Pseudomonadota > Alphaproteobacteria > Hyphomicrobiales > Phyllobacteriaceae > Mesorhizobium > Mesorhizobium sp. CA13. Next base: position 216,467 of record NZ_JAIUHS010000009.1, read on the forward strand.
AGGCCCCCGACGATCCCAGCCGGATCATTCATCCCGCCGCCCGCGCCGACGAGATCGGGGTGGCCGAGCGCGAGCTGTCGCAGATGCAGGAGCGGCTGCAGAAGATGCTGACCGAGCAGAAGCACCTGGCCGACCTCGGCCTCGCCGTGTCGAAGATCAACCACGACATGCGCAACATCCTGGCCTCGGCGCAGCTCATTTCAGACCGCCTGCGCCAGGTCAAGGATCCGACCGTGCAGGCCTTCGCACCGAAGCTCCTGCGTGCGCTCGACCGCGCGGTCTCCTACTCGGAAGGCGTGCTTCATTATGGCCGCACGCAGGAGCCGCCGCCTTCGCGCCGGCGCGTGCGGCTGCGCCAGCTGGTCGAGGACGTGCACGGCCTGCTCGACATCGAGGAAGGCATCGAGTTCATCAACGCGGTCGAGAAGGCGTTCGAGGTGGATGCCGATTCCGACCAGCTGTTCCGCGTGCTCACCAATCTGTGCCGCAACGCCGTGCAGGCGATGGCGGCGGACACGGAAAGCGCCGTGGTGCGCCGGCTGGCGGTTTCGGCCGAGCGCATGGGCAGCGTCAGCCGCATCGTCGTCACCGACACCGGCCCCGGCCTGCCGCCTAAGGCGCGCGAGAACCTGTTCGCGGCGTTCCGCGGCTCTGCGCGCAGCGGCGGCACCGGGCTTGGCCTGGCGATCGCGCATGAACTGATCCGCGCGCATGGCGGCACGGTGGAGCTGGTCGAATCGATTGGCGGGCGCACCACCTTCGCCGTCACCATTCCCGACCAGCCGGTGCGGCTCGACCAGGCCCGCAACGGGCTGCGCCGTCCGGCTTGACAGGCCCGGGCGCTGTTTTGCCCAGCAAACCGGTCCGGCCCGCTTTGACCTGAATGCCGCTTCGAACAATCCGGATTTCCGGCCGGATTCACCGGATGACGCGTCGACGACAAAACTTTTGCCGGATCGGCTTGCTTTTCGCGAATTCAGTCGCTAGGGAACTGCACACATTCGCGGCCGGTCCTCGAGGATCGGATCGTGGGGTCATGGAAAGCATGACCTGATGCGCGCCCGTAGCTCAGCTGGATAGAGCACCAGACTACGAATCTGGGGGTCAGGAGTTCGAATCTCTTCGGGCGCGCCATTTCGGTACAACACGACGCCGAGTTACTCCTCGCATCTCCCTGACTCTCCGTCTGAGATTGGGTTGCTTAAGGGCGAGCGAATCCGCGGCCTTGCGGAAGCGGAAGCTACCAGCCTCCGCCACTTCGGCCAACGCAGCTGTTTAAGCTCGATCGGCACGCGGCCCACACCTCCGTCTGCTCTGGCCCGAAGCGGCTCCGCAAGTGCGTCATTCCCCGCGCGTGCCTGGGAAAAGAACCGTCAGTCTTTGCTCGGCCGCCGCCCAGGCCCGCAGGTGATAGCGGCGCAGCACGAACACACTTGCAGCGAAGGCGAGCATCCCGGCTGCCACGCCGAGAGCCATTCCCGCGCCGACTGCCGCTGTGGCGGCGATGCCTGTAAAGACACCTGCAATGGCGCTGCTGATCACGCTCACCATGCCGGCCGTCGTCATGAAATACTGCAACGGCGATGGGCTGAGCCCCTTGTCCACGCGCACTGCCGAGCGATCGTCGTGCGTGGAATGAACGAGATAGCTTTGCATGGCGGGCGCGACTTCAACGTAGTAGTGCCGGATCCGTGCCATTCCACGGGCGTGCACCATGTCCTCGACAGCAACCTGCACGGCGCGGACGAAGGTGACCAGGCCGATAAAGAAGACGCAGGGCAGCAAGATCAGGCTGAACAGCACGAACGGCATACCCATTTTCGTGACTTGCGCCACGAATGACAGAGCGATCGCTACGCTTGAGACTGACGTGAGGAACAGATTGGCGCGCTGATTCGCCTCTTGAATCGTGGCTGCGCGGGCGGTCTGCAACACGAAGTGCTCGGTTGTCATGCACTGCAGGACTACCTGCGCGTCGTTGCCTTCTTCCGCCATGCCATCGTCCTCCGGTCGGCTCGACCACAGCGCTGCCGAAATCGCTCAGGATCGGCAAGCCGCCTCCAGTCACGCATATCCCATGCGGGCCTGGCGGCCTTCCATAGCCGCCCATGGAGCCACGCCGGCCCAAGGGGCTGGGTCATTCCACGCGCTCGAACACATCCAGGCTGGTCCCGAAGGCGCGCCATGCCCCAACTCTGACTATCCTGGCGGGCGCCCCTTCCGCCGATGCGGTAAGGGTCTGCCCTGCAACGGTATGCCAAAGCGTCTCGAGCTTACTTTCCCGCAGAATGCCGGTGTAGCTCACGGCCGCAGGCCCGGCCTTGCCCTGTCCCGCAGCCGTGAAGCCGATTACGTCGCCACAAGCAGCGCCATGGATCGGAAGTTCCTGACCAAAGAAACTGCTGTCTTCCAACGCCGTCCTGAACGTGCCGCGAATGACGCCTTCCGCGTCGTCCTCGATGATGACGGTCGAGCCGTATTGGTTTCGCCAAGTCCCGATCCAATCTGGCATGGTGCACTCCACGAGCGGTTCGGGATCAACGTGCAGGGCCCGCACGTGTTCCGAGGTTGCCTGCGCCGCTCGGCGTCGAGGCAAACCTCTGGGCAACCGTCGCCGGGCCATGTGCGGCTCTGATGCCGCAACAGCGCCAATTCCGGCTCCGTGTCAGCTGACGCCGATGACCACCATCAGCCCGCCGCCGCCTTTTTCCTCGGCAGCGACGCCGAAGCCGATGCGACGTTCGTCTGGCGTCGGACCACGACGCCGGAGACCGACAATGTGGATCATGCTTGAACGGATGCCACTTTCCGGCGCCGCGATTGCGAGACGGTCAGCCAAAGGGCTGAGACGAGGAAATAGAAGGCGCCGAAGCCAGCATAGCCTGCGATGTTGGCGATCGAGGGCGGTGCGGACATCTGCGCTTGCGCGATGAAGAATGCGCCGGCGACAGCCGATTGGCCTCCGCTCAAGATCATGGCCCATTGGCCTCCGGCGGCTTTCCAGCGCCGGATTGCGGTTCCAAGCTGCAGCAGGCCGGAGAAGATTGCCCACACGCCGAAAACGCCGAGTACCCAATTCATGTTCATCGCCAGCGCCATGATGACTGCAAGGGCGACCACCGAACTGACTGCAACGTTGAATGCTTGCGTACGATTGGCGGCAAGCCCGCCGTTGCGGGAAGCATCGACATAATTGGCGGCTGCATCCCAGACAGGATAGGCAACAAGCAAGACAGCCGCGATGGACGCCGACTGCCGGCCGACCGTCAAAGCGGTCACGACCCAGACGACGGAAAAGGCCGCACGGGCGAGGTAATACAGCTTGAGCCACTTGTCCTGGTCATTTGAAGCAACTTCACCGCGATCGCGTCTCATTGGATATCCTTCAGGTATGGTTCAATGTGTGTCTGATGATCTCGGCCATCACAGATGGCCGAGGCGCTTGTCAAAGAGGGCTGTTTCACCCTCGTAGCCTTCATTTATCCGCCACTTTCGTCCGGGAGCCGGCGCCGGGGTACAGGCCACAGCCGTCGGCGAATGCGCCGCTTCCGGTGCATGGGAAATGTTGCCGGCATTTCGGACGAGCGGTAGGCGTTCACTGTCGCGTTCGTCCGCGCCGAACCGCTCAGCGTATCTTTCGCCAGCGTCGCTGTGATGGCCGACAGCCTGCGAACGAGCGGCGACGTGGCTCACATGGGCGGGACCACGCCATTTTTGCCGACAACGACCTGATGACCGATCGTTCCGCTTGCGGCCTTCTCGCCTGCTATGAAGACGACGGCACCCGGAACCAGATCGTCCTTGGTTGCCGGAGCGAGGGTCACGACAGGCGTGCCATCCGGGATCGCGATCTTCTTTTCCTTGCCCTGGTAGGACACGGTCACGGTGCGTCCGTCGACGTCCTTGACGGCATCGGCGACGGTTGCATTGGTCATGCTGCTGTTGGGCTTCAGATCCCACCCATAGCTTCCCTCGCCTGCGCCTTTCAACGAGGGCGGGAAGATCAGGACTTCCAGAGCGCCGTCACCGCCCTTGTCCTTCGGCAGCGAGGCAATTCCGACGAAGTCGCCTGGCTTGATATCGGCCACCTTCGCAGTGGCGACGGCAGAGATCTTCCAGCCGTCAGCCAGGGCGACGTCAATGGTTTCTCCTTCCCGCGTGTTGACCTTCAGCGTCGAAGCGCTGAAGGTCAACACGCTGCCCCTGATGTGGATCTGCTCGGCCTTCCGGCTTTGAGCCTGAGCGGGCGCCGTGATGGCGAAGGTCGCCGGGATACCGATGACCAAGAGAGCCGAGAGGAGTTTGTGAAACATAGGGAATTCCTTTACCTGCTAGTTGGTAGTTTAATGCGGCGCATTTATCGATGCTCTTGTCGGGGCGACCCGTCGCTTAGCCGCCCGGCACTGATATCATTCGGGCTTCAGCCTCCGCAGGGTCGGGTCGAGAATTGTAGCAAAGACGCCAGGCTTTCCGTATGCCCGGGCCGACAGCATTGCGCCGTGAACGGTGGCCATGAGCGCCTCTGCCTCCACCGGCGCCGGACCAGAGATTTTCAGGGAGCCTTGTTGTTCGCCGCGTTCGATGACCGACGTCAGCCACGCCGAGAGAAACTGAAAATACGCCCGTACCTCCGAGGCGACCTCGTTCGGAAGCGCTGGAAGTTCGCTTGCCAGCAGCGCACATACGCAGAACGGGATGCTTGCATCCTCGATGCATCTGGCCCAATAGCCCGCGTAGGCCTGAACGAGTTCGAGCGGTTCAGGCACGCTGCGCTCGAGATCGGCCATGCCGGCTTCGGCGTTCTCGCGGTAACGCGACACAAGCGTACGCACCAGATCGACCTTGCTGGGGAAGTGGTGGTGGATGCTGGCCTTGCGTATGCCGACCACGGCCGCGATGTCTGCGTAGCTGAATCCGTTATAGCCGCCGGCGATGATCAGCTTTTGTGCCGAGGCCAGAATCTCGTCAGATGTCGTCGAAAAGTTGCTCATATGGTCTGTCTACCTTCTAGTAGGCAGACTGTCAAGCGGACGAATGCCCCGCAATTGACGGGAGAGCGTCGACTGCAATCCCGAGCTTCCTTGCAAGGCAATCAACCAGGGGGCCGCCCGGCCGGCTGAGGGCCAACGGCTAATCTTGCAATTTTTCGATCAAGGTCGAGCATTATTGTTTTCGGCAACACGGGACACTGCGCGGCCACCCTCGTACCAGCCTTTGGAGTGGTTCACGATCCAGACCACGGAGAGCATGACCGGCACTTCGATCAGCACGCCGACGACGGTAGCGAGCGCCGCCCCCGACTGGAAGCCGAACAGGCTGATGGCGGCGGCGACCGCCAGTTCGAAGAAGTTCGAGGCGCCGATCAGGGCCGAGGGGCCGGCGACGCAGTGCTGCTCGCCGGAGATGCGGTTGAGCAGGTAAGCGAGCCCCGAATTGAAATAGACCTGGATCAGGATCGGCACGGCCAGCAGCGCGATGATCAGCGGCTGCGCCAGGATTTGCACGCCCTGAAATCCGAACAGCAGCACGAGCGTGGCGAGCAAGGCCATGAGCGAGAGCGGCTGAAGCCGTTCCAGAAATCGCTTCAAGGCGGCTTCGCGGCCCGCCGCGAGCAGCCGCCGACGCAGGAGTTGGGCACCGATGACCGGCACGACGATGTAGAGCGCGACGGAAAGGACGAGCGTATTCCAGGGCACGGTGATGGCCGAGAGGCCGAGCAGCAAGCCGACGATCGGCGCGAAGGCGAAGATCATGATGGTGTCGTTAAGCGCGACCTGGCTCAGCGTGAAATGCGGTTCGCCTTTCGTCAGGTTCGACCACACAAAAACCATCGCTGTGCAGGGCGCGGCCGCCAAGATGACAAGGCCGGCGATATAGCTGTCGATCTGGTCGGCCGGCAGATAAGGCCGAAAGAGATACCCTATGAACAGCCAGCCGAGCGCCGCCATCGAGAACGGCTTCACCGCCCAATTGACGAACAGTGTCACACCGATTCCGCGCCAATGCTCCTTCACATGGCCGAGCGCGGCGAAGTCGATCTTGACCAGCATCGGCACGATCATCAGCCAGATCAGTGCCGCGACCGGCAGGTTGACCTTGGCGATCTCGGCCTCGCCGACGGCGCGGAAGACACCTGGCATGAGATGGCCAAGCGCGATGCCGGCGACGATGCACAGCGCCACCCACACGGTCAGGTATTTCTCGACGAAGCCGATACCGGATCGGGCCTCGCCCGCGTTCAAAGCATGATCGGTCATGATGCTTTCCTTGCTCAGCCGGCTCTGGGAAGATTGCGGCCGATTTCATTCAGCCGCTTCTGCAAGGCGAGCTTGTCTACCATGTTGATCGGCAGGCTGACGAAGATCGAGATCCGGTTGTTCAGCATGCGATAGGCTTCGGCGAAGGCCAGGTGCTTTTCGGCATCGGTGCCTTCCACGTCAGCCGGATCAGGCACGCCCCAATGCGCGGTCATCGGCTGCCCCGGCCAGACCGGGCACGATTCGTTGGCGGCGTTGTCACAGACCGTAAACACGAAATCCATTTGCGGTGCGCCGGGAACCGCGAACTCTTCCCAGTCCTTCGAACGAGCAAAAGAGGTGTCGTAGTTGAGGTTCTCCAGAAGCTGCAACGTAAAGGGGTGAACCGCTCCCTTCGGATGGGATCCGGCCGAATAGGCCTGGAACCTGCCAGCACCGACACGATTGAGTATCGCCTCGGCGATGATCGACCTTGCCGAATTTCCCGTGCAGAGGAAAAGAACGTTGTATGGCTCGCTCATGGCGTGCGCCCTCCCTTCTAGCATTTGCAGGTCACCGCCTGGATTACCGGCTGACAGAGTTCCGGCGCGCCATTGCAGCAGTCTTCCATGAGATAGGCGAGCAGATCGCGGAATCCGGTCATGTCGGCGACGTAGCGGATTGTGCGGCCGTCGCGCTCGGCGCGGACGAGGCCGGCATGATCAAGAACCTTGAGGTGTGCCGACATCGTGTTCTGCACGATGTTCAAGCGGGAAGCGATCTCGCCGGCGGGGGTCCCCTCGGCGCCCGCCTGGACAAGCAGGCGAAAGACCTCGAGCCTTGTATCCTGGCCGAGTGCCGCCAAAGCGAGGAGCGCTGATTTTTTATCCATGTATCCACACATCCAGAACTAACGGTTCGTAGCACCAACGTATGACGGCCGGATGACAAATAGGCAAGCGCGCTCATCGCGTTTGAAGCTGGGGCAGGAGTTCGGAACCGCAACGCGGGCGCGGACCGAATGTCGGATATTCATTGCCGCGATCACTCCTGAGCCGGCGACAAAAAGATGCATGACCTCCAGGACAGGCATTCGGGTTGCTCAACGCACTCGTTGCGGCCTTCGCCGCCAGCCGTTAAACAGAGACTGACACACGAACGTGAGAAGCGGCCGTGAGCAAACCGACACAGCGAATGGTCGAGACCAACGGCATCCGCCTCAACGTCGCGGAGCAGGGCGACGGCCCTTTGGTGCTCTTGTGCCACGGCTTTCCCGAATCCTGGTATTCCTGGCGCCATCAGTTGGGTGCGCTCGCGGCGGCGGGCTTTCACGCCGTCGCCCCCGACATGCGGGGCTATGGCAGGAGCGATCGGCCGGAGGCGGTCGAAGAGTATACGCTCTTCCATCTGGTCGGCGACATGGTGGGCCTTCTAGATGCCCTCGAAGCGCCCACCGCCATCATCGCCGGCCACGACTGGGGCGCCGTCGTCGCCTGGCACGCGGCGCTGCTTCGCCCCGACCGGTTCCAAGCCGTCATCGGCCTCAGCGTACCGTTCCGGCCGCGCGCCAAAGCGCGCCCGACCAGCCTGATGCCGCGAACGACGGACTCGCAATTCTACCAGCTCTATTTCCAGCAACCCGGCATTGCCGAGGCCGAGCTGGAGCGGGACCCCCGGACCACGGTGCGGGCCATGCTTTACGCAGCATCGGGGGATGCCCCGAACACGAACGCGGGTGGAATCGGCATGGTTCCACATGGCGGAGGCTTCCTGCAAGCCGTCGAGGCGCCACCGGGCCTGCCGCCCTGGCTCAGCCAAGGCGACCTCGATTTCTACGCCGGCGAGTTCCAGCGCACCGGTTTTTCCGGAGGCCTCAACTGGTACCGCAACATCGACCGGAACTGGGAATTGATGGCGCCCTTTGCCGGCGCGCGGATCAAGGTTCCCGCGCTCTATATAGCGGGCGACCGCGATCTGGTGGTCGCCTTCCCCGGAATGGATCAGCTGCTGGCCAATCTCGGAAATTTCGTCCCGCAACTCCGCGATATGTTGATGCTGCCCGGCTGCGGGCACTGGACCCAGCAGGAACGCCCGGACGAGGTCAACGCCGCGATGATCCATTTCCTCCGGAGCTTGCGGGAACAGCGCTGATTCGAAGACACGACCGGAGCGGAAATCATGGAGATGAGCGTAAAGAGATTTTTTGAACGCTATCAGCAGTTTTTCAAGGCGTCGCTTGGCGGCAGCATGGACATGGATGAGGCCGCGTCGCTCTACACGTCGGAGTTCATAGCCGCCTCGCCTGCCGGCGTCGTGACCGGAAAGAACGACGATCAACTCAAGCAAGTCATGGCCCAGGGCTATGCCCACTACCGGGCAATCGGAACGAAAGAGATGCGGATACGCGATATCCGCATCTCGCCGATCGACGAGCATCATTGCGTTGCCCATGTTGCATGGACCGCGACCTATGCCCGCAAGGGCCAAGCGGATGTCGGGATCGATTTCGACGTTCACTACCTTGTCCGGAAACTCGACGGGGAGCCGAAGATATTCGGATGGGTGTCGGGCGATGAGCAGGCGCTGCTGAAGAAGCACGGCATCGTCTGAAGTCCGCCGCTCCATTGCGCTCAGCCGGCGCGCGCCCCTGGCGCTTCCGGCCGGAGATAGACGGCCAGGCAGCAGCAACAGATCGCCAGTCCGGCGATCGGGTATCTCAGGGCGACGACCACCGCCAAGCCGAAAAGGCACAGCGTCACGATCGAGCGGATGCGCATGGCCTTGCGCACCTTGAGCGGGACGGCGTCGGCCGGCATCGGGTCGATGAGTTCCCGGATCAGGAGAATGTAGGTCAGATTCACGAGGAAGAAGACGACCGCGTAGAACGCCACCGGCTGCGGGGCCAGCTCGCTGACCGCCATCCAGGCGGTCGCCAGCGGCAGCAGCGACACCGAGAACAGATGCGCGAAATTGTACCACATCAGGCTGGTCGTCGCCGCCGTGGCGTGGCGCAGGAGATGATGGTGGTTCGCCCAGACGATGGCTATGAAGAGATAGCTTACGCCGTAGCTCAGCCATGTCGGCCACAAGGCCAGCAGCGCGGCGAAGGTCGGCAATTCCGGTGGGCGCAGGTCAAGCACGAGCACGGTGATAAGGACGGCGAACACGCCATCGGAAAATGCGCTCAATCGCTCGAGCCCGGCCGAAGGCAGCACGCGGGACCGTCCCTGTCGTTCATCCCAGTCTATTGTGACATAGCGCTGCGGTCCGCGATATCCATAACGGATGCCGCTGTGGCGCAGCACCGACCGGTCCGCTCAAGACGCCTTGGCCAGAAAGCTCTGGTAGTCCGATTTGGCCTGCAGCAGGCGCAGCACGTTCTCGCGCGAGCCGCGCACATGGGCGCGCGCCAGGGCGCCGGCGCGCTTGGCGTCGCCGGCGCAGATGGCCTCGACGATCTCGGCATGCTCGTCGCGGGCGATCTTCCATTCGTCGAGCCACAGCAGTTCCGTCCAGACATAATGCTGGCACTTGTCGAGGATGCCGCACAGCATGCCGTGCAGCATCGCGTTGCCGCTGATTTCGGCGATGACGCGGTGCAGGTCGATGCCGACTTCAAGCTCCTGGAATTTTTCCCTTGTGGTTCGATCCGCAATGGCGGCCAGCCTCTCGCATTCGGCCAGCATGGCGCGCAGTCGCGCCTTGTCTTTCTCGGTGGCCGCCGCCGCTGCCAATTCGGTGGCGTGGCCGTCGAGCAGTTCGCGGATGTCGAAGGCCTCGCGGAACATGTTGATGTCAAACTCGGTGACGGCGTAGCCCTGCCGCGGCCGGCCGGTGACCAATCCGTCGCGCTCGAGGCGGTTGAAGGCCTCGCGCACGGGTGTGCGGCTGACATTCAGCTTTGCCGCAATGTCGCTCTCGGTGACGCGCGCGCCCGGCGGGATCTGGCCGGTCACGATCATGGCCTTGAGCGCGGAATAGACCGAGTCGCGCAGCGTGTTTTTTGTTTCCTTGGCCAAGGTCCGTATCCAGTCTCCGGTCTGTGCCGGAAATCGATGTGTTTCACGCGTAGCTGTATTCAAACTCGGCGCGTTTTGCCATTCCCCGGCCCCAGATCGGTGGCCCCAAAGGCCCCGCCGAGCGGTGTTGACTTCGCTGATCCCCGAGTTACACTCAAAATTGTATACAAAATCGCATGCGAAATCAAAAACAATGGGAACACCGGTTGGAGAACCGACATGAACAGCACGAAGAGCGTTAGCGTCGTTGCCGTAGCGGGCTTCATGGCAGCGGTCGCGGCACCCGCCGTGGCAGGCGACACCATCACCGTCGCCTCATGGGGCGGCACCTATCAGGAGGCGCAGGGCAAGGCATTCTTCAAGCCGGCCGCCGATGCGCTCGGCATCACCATCAAGGAAGACACCACCAACGGCCTCGACGACGTGCGCCTGCAGGTGACAGGCAATGCGGTGAAGTGGGACGTCACCGAGCTCGGCGCCGACGAATGCGCGCGCGGCTCGAAGGAAGGGCTTTTCGAAAAGCTCGATTACAACCTTATCGACAAGAGCGGCATCAATCCCAAGCTCGTGCATGACGACTGGGTCGGCATCTCCTATACCTCGGTCGTGCTCGTCTACCGGACCGATGTGTTCGGCGACAAAGGCCCCAAGACGTGGGCCGACTTCTGGAACGTGGAAAAGTTTCCCGGACGGCGTGCGCTGAGCAGCAGCCAGGCGACGGAGACACTGAGCGTTGCAGCCCTCGCCTCGGGCCTGCCGATCGACAAGGTCTATCCGGTCGATATCGACGGCGCGCTGAAATCGGTCGACAAGATCCGTGGCCATGTCGATGCCTGGTGGACCTCCGGCGCGCAGGCCATGCAGCTGGTGAAGGACGGCGAGGTCGACATGGCGAGCATCTGGAACGGCCGCGCCGGCACCCTGAAGAAGGAAGGCGCGCCCGTCAGCTTCTCCTTCGACCAGGGCGTGCTCACCGCCGACTGCATGGTCATTCCCAAGGGCGCCAAGAACAAGGAGGCCGCGATGAAGGCGCTGGCGATGTTCGTCAGCCCGCAATTGCAGGCCAATCTGCCGCTTTATGTCGACAACGGACCAGTCAACGAGAAGGCCTTCGAGACCGGCAAGATCCCCCCGGAGCGGATCAAGGACATCAACTCGTCGCCGGAGAACGTCAAGAAGCAGGTGCTGCAGGATGCCGAGTTCTGGCGCGACAACCTCGTCGAGGCGACGGAGAAGTTCAACAATCTGATCCAGCAATAGGCGGGGAACCCTGACATGGCGGGGCGGCTCGAGGTGCCCTGCTTTTTGGAGTCTCTGCCTGGGAGAAAACAATCTTGTCCATTGCGCCATCCGCGCTGCCGATCGGCATGCGCGCGATCGAGAAACGATTTGGCTCCGTATCGGTGCTGCGCGACCTCAACCTCGACGTCGCGGCGGGCGAATTCCTGACGTTGCTCGGCCCTTCCGGCTCCGGAAAGACGACGCTGCTGATGATCCTGGCGGGGTTCGTGCGGGCCAATGCCGGCTCGATCAAGGTCGGCGACGAGGAGATCATCACCACGCCGCCGCACAGGCGCAATATCGGCATGGTGTTCCAGAATTATGCGCTGTTCCCGCATATGAACGTCTTCCACAACATCGCCTTTCCGCTGAAGCAGCGCCGCGTCCCGGCCGCCGAGACGGTGGAGCGCGTCGAGAAGGCGCTGGAACTGGTGAAATTGCAGGGCCTCGGCGAACGGCGCGTCGACCAGCTCTCCGGCGGCCAGCGCCAGCGCGTGGCGCTGGCGCGCGCCATCGTGTTCGAGCCACGCATCGTGCTGATGGACGAGCCGCTGTCGGCGTTGGACAAGGGGCTGCGCGAACACATGCAGATCGAACTGCGCGCCCTGCATCGGCGGCTCGGCATGACGACTGTCTATGTCACGCACGACCAGCGGGAGGCCATCACCATGTCGGACCGTATCGCCGTCATGAATGCCGGGCGCATCGAGCAGCTCGACAAGCCCGAAACCCTCTACGCCGCGCCGCGCACCCGGTTCGTCGCCGGCTTCATCGGGGAATCGAATTTCATCCCCGTCGAATGTCGCAGCGGTTCGGCCTGGTACGAGGACAGGCAAATCCACACCGCGGCGCCGGCGCCGGCGTCGGGCCAGCAGCTGATGGTGGTGCGGCCGGAAAAGCTGCGGCTGCTGGCCAATGCCGAGCCGGTCAGGGGCGTCAACGTGCTCAGCGCCACGCTCAGTGACGTCATCTATCAGGGCGACAGCTTCATCTGCTACGCCGTGCTGCGCGACGGGAGGCAGCTGACATTGCGCGACTATTGCCGCAGCGACGTGCTGGCCAGGTTGCCGGCCGCCGGGCAGCCTATCGCGCTTGGCCTCGATGCGCAGGATACGATCCTGGTGGCGGCGGACTGATGAGCGTGCAAAACGCCGCGATGGACGAGACAATTGGCGCCATGGCTCAGGACCTGAACGCGTATGTGCTGCGCGCCGACGCGCGGCGCGAGCAGTTTCGGCTGCTGGCGCTGCTGTCGCCAAGCCTGTTCCTCGTCTTTGCCATCATCATCGTGCCGATCGGCTGGCTGTTCTGGCTGTCGCTGTTCGACGAGGCCGGCGTCTTGAGCGCCGCCAACTATGCGCGCTTCTTCGAGCAGGCCTCCTACATCAAGACCTTCCTCACCACCTTCAAGGTCGCCTTCATCGTCACCGCTGCCTGCGTGCTGCTGGGCTATCCCTTGGCCTATATGTTGTCGCAACTGCCGCGCCGGGCGGCGTCGATCTGCTTGATCTTCGTCATCCTGCCGTTCTGGACATCGGTGCTGGTGCGCACCTATGCGTGGCTGGTGATTCTGCAGCGCAAGGGGCTGATCAACAGCTGGCTGATCGACCTCGGCGTCATCAGCCAGCCGCTGCCGCTGGCCAACAATTTTTCCGGCGTCGTCATCGGCATGACGCATATATTGCTGCCGTTCCTGGTGCTGCCGCTCTACGCCTCGATGAAGACCATCGACACCGACTGCCTGCTCGCCGGGATGAATCTCGGCGCCGGCCCGGTCTCCACCTTCCGCCAGATCTTCTTTCCGCTGTCGCTTCCGGGCCTAGCCTCCGGCGTGGTCATCGTTTTCGTGCTGTGCCTCGGCTTTTTCGTCACCCCGGCGCTGATGGGCGGCGGCAAGGTCGTCATGTGGGCGATGCGCATGGAACAGACCACCAGCCTCTATTCCAACTGGGGCGCCGGCGCGGCGCTGGGCGTCGTGCTGCTCGTGGTCACGCTGGCGCTGCTCGGCCTGTTCCAGTGGCTGCTCGGCGCGCGCGCCACCGGTGTGTGGAGTTCGCGATGAGCGGGGATGTCGGCCTGCCGATCTCGCACCGACAACGTCTGTGGCTCTATGCGCTGGGCGGCCTCGTGCTGTTGTTCCTGATCGCGCCGTCGGTCATCATCGTAATCATGTCGTTTTCGGATTCGACGCTGCTGCAGTTTCCGCCGCAGCAATGGTCGCTGCGCTGGTACCAGACCTACTTCCAGTCGCTGGAGTGGCGCGACGCGACGGTCGTCTCGGTCAAGGTGGCTGTTATGACAGCGCTGGTGGCGACGCCGCTCGGCACCGCCGCCGCCTATGCCATCAACCGGGGCACGCTGCGCTTCAACGGCACCATCAACGCGCTGATGACGGCGTCGCTGATCGTGCCGGTGATCCTGATCGGCATAGGCACCTTCTTCCTCTACGCGCGCATCGGGCTCAACAACACGTTAACCGGCCTGGTCATCGCGCATACGGTGCAAGCGCTGCCGCTGGTGGTGCTGACGGTGCTTTCGGGCCTGCGCTCCTACGACATGAACCAGGAGCGCGTGGCGCGCAGCCTGGGCGCGGGACGTATCGCCGCGTTTTGGCAGGTAACCATGCCGCAGATCCGCTTCTCGATCGTCTCGGGCGCGCTGTTTGCCTTCATCACCTCCTTCGACGAAGTGGTGGTTTCGCTGTTCATATCGGGCGGCGAGACGACGACCCTGACGCGCCGCATGTTCAACGCGCTGCGCGACCAGATCGACCCGACGATAGCTGCCATCTCGACCTGCCTGATCGTGCTGTCGGTCGTGCTCTTGTCGGTGGCGCAGATCTTCGGCAGGCGGCATTGATTTCACCGGACCAATTGGCTTCAAGTGACCAGGAGATATTCGGACAGAATGCGTGATTTCCAGTTTCCCGGCCGCTCGCCGGTCCGTGCCACCGAGGCGATGGCCGCGACATCGCATCCGCTTTCGACGCTTGCCGCAATCGACATGCTGCGCGCCGGCGGCAATGCCATGGACGCGGCGGTCTGCGCGGCGGCCGTACAGGGCGTGGTCGAGCCGCAATCGACCGGCATCGGCGGCGACTGTTTTGTCCTCTATTGCCCCGCGGGCCAGGGAAACGTGCTGGCCTTCAACGGCTCCGGCCGGGCGCCAGCGGGCGCGACTGCCGACTGGTATCGCGACCAGGGTTTCAGCGAACTTCCCAAACAGGGACCGCATGCCGTGACGGTGCCCGGCGCGATCGACGCCTGGTGCCGGCTGCTGGAGGACCATGGCCGCAAGGACCTTGCCGAAGTGTTGGCGCCAGCGATCCACTATGCCGAGAATGGCTATGTCGTGCATGACCGCGTCGCCTTCGACTGGGCCGAGCCGGAGACCGATCTTTCGGCCGACGAACATGCCGCGCGCATCTTCCTGCCCGGCGGCAAGCCGCCGCAGGCCGGCGACGTGCACCGGCAGCCGGAGCTTGCCGCCACCTTACGCATCATCGCCAGGCACGGCCGCGCCGGTTTCTATGAAGGCGCCGTCGCCGACGACATTGTGAGCCGGCTCAGGGCATTGGGTGGACTGCATTCGCTAGAGGATTTCGCTTCGACCAGGGGCCACTACGTGGCGCCGGTCAGCGTCTCCTATGGCGGCCACGAGATCCACCAGATGCCGCCGAACAATCAGGGGATGACGGCGCTCCTGATGCTGAATGTGCTGTCGGGGCTCAAGCTCGGCGAGCTCGACCCCAACGGCGCCGAGCGCCTGCATCTTGAGATCGAGGCCGGACGGCTGGCCTACCGTGACCGCGATCGTTTCGTCGGCGATCAGGACCATGTGCCGGTGCCGGTGGGACAGCTTCTGTCGACCGCCTATGCCGAGCGGCTGCGTGCCGAGATCGACCGCGAGCGCGCCATGACGCACCTGCCGGATGTGCAGCTGCCCGGCAGCGACACGGTCTACATCTCCATCGTCGACCGCGACCGCAACGCGGTCTCCTTCATCAACTCCACCTATTATTCCTTCGGCAGCGGCGTCGTCGGCCCTAAGACCGGCGTGGTGCTGCAGAACCGCGGCTCGAGCTTCCGCCTCGACCCGGCGCATCCGAACGCCATCGCGCCCGGCAAGCGGCCGATGCACACGATCATGCCCGGCATGGCGACCAGGGACGGCCGCGCGGTGATGCCGTTCGGCGTCATGGGCGGCGGCTACCAGCCTTTCGGCCACGTCCATCTTTTGACCAGCATGCTCGATTTCGGCATGGATCCGCAACAGGCGCTGGACGCGCCGCGCGTGTTCTACAATGACGGCATGGTCGAGGCCGAGCGCAACGTGCCCGCCGGGGCGATCGAAGGCCTGCGCCGGCGCGGCCACCGTGTAGGCGAGCCGCATCACCCGCTCGGCGGCGGCCAGGCGGTGCTGATCGACTGGGAAAAGGGAACGCTGACCGGGGCTTCCGATGCGCGCAAGGATGGGATGGCGCTTGGATATTGAGACGATCGGGAGAACTCCGGACGTTGGCGCTACCCCGCCCGTGAACAGCAGAGCAATGCATATGACGGCGTCGGCAATCGTGGGGGGCAGGACCATCCACTGGACTTTCAAAAACTATCGTTTGAACCATAATCGGTGATCATGAGTATGAATTCAAAAGACCTCTCCCAACGCCTCGCCGCCGGAGCCGACGACGCGCCGGCAATCCTGGCGCCAGAGAGGACCACACTCACCCATGGCGGGTTGCGCAGCCTGATCGCCGCCACGGCCGGACAGTTGCATGCGCTCGGCATCGGCCGGGGCGACAGGGTGGCTATCGTGCTGCCGAACGGGCCGGAGATGGCGACCAGCTTCGTCGCGGTGGCGGCCACCGCTGCGACGGCGCCGCTCAATCCCGCCTATCGTGCCGATGAGCTCGATTTCTATCTCACCGACATCGGCGCCAAGGCGATCCTTGTCGCCGCTGATGAAACCGGTGCGGCGGTGACGGTGGCCGAGCGTCTCGGCATCGGCGTGCTGCGGCTTGTCGTGCCGCCGGGTGCGCCTGCCGGCAGCTTCATCATCGAGGGCAATGCGGTCGGCCCGCGGGCGGCGCCCGACATGGCGCGGGACGATGATATCGCGCTGTTGCTGCACACCTCCGGCACCACTTCTCGGCCTAAGCTGGTGCCGCTCAGCCATGCCAATGTCGCGGCCTCCGCCCGCCATATCGGCGCGACGCTTGGCCTGACGGCCGATGACCGCTGCCTCAACATCATGCCGCTGTTCCACATCCATGGGCTGATCGCGGCGGTGCTGTCGTCGCTGGCCTCGGGCGGCAGCATCTACTGCACGCCGGGCTTCAACGCACTGCGTTTCTTCCAGTGGCTCGGCGAGGCCAAGCCCAGTTGGTACACGGCGGTGCCGACCATGCACCAGGCGATCCTGCCGCGCGCGGCGCGCAATCAAGAGGTGTTGGCGGCGACGTCGCTGCGCTTCATCCGCTCCTCCTCGGCCTCGCTGCCGGCGCAGGTGATGGCCGAGCTCGAGGCAACCTTCGGCTGCCCTGTCATCGAAGCCTATGGCATGACGGAGGCCGCGCACCAGATGGCCTCTAACCGGCTGCCGCCGGGCCTGCGCAAGCCGGGCAGCGTGGGTGCGGCCGGCGGACCAGAGGTCGCCGTCATGGCGCCGGACGGCCGATTGATGGAGGCAGGCGAGACCGGCGAGATCGTCATTCGCGGGCCGAACGTCACGGCGGGCTACGAGAAGAACCCCGACGCCAATGCGTCGGCCTTCGCGCATGGCTGGTTCCACACGGGCGACCAGGGCGTGCTCGACACGGACGGCTATCTCAAGGTCACGGGGCGGCTGAAGGAGATCATCAACCGCGGCGGCGAGAAGATCTCGCCGCTCGAGGTCGACGACGTGCTGATGGACCATCCGGCGGTGGCGCAGGTGGTCACCTTCGCCATGCCGCACGACAAGCTTGGCGAAGAGGTGGCGGCGGCCGTGGTGCTGCGCGAAGGCATGAGCGCCAGCGAAAGCGATATCCGCGCGCATGCCGCCATGCGGCTCGCCGACTTCAAGGTGCCACGCAAGGTGCTGATCCTGGACGAGATCCCCAAGGGCGCGACCGGCAAGCTGCAGCGCATCGGGCTCGCCGCCAAGCTCGGACTGTAACGATGAAGATCACCATCTTCGGCGCCGGCGCCATCGGCGGCTATCTCGCGGCCAAGCTTGCTGCGGCCGGCCGGACCGAGCTTTCGATCGTGGCACGCGGTGCCCACCTGGAAGCGATCAGGAAGAGCGGGCTGCGCATGATCGAAGACGGCGCGGAAACGGCGGTTCCGGTCAGAGCCGCGGCTCAGGCCGAGGAGCTTGGCGCGCAGGATTATGTCGTGCTGGCGCTGAAGGCGCATTCCGTCGGCCCCGCGCTGGACCGGATCGCGCCGCTGCTTGGGGAGCAGACAGCAGTCGTCACCATGCAGAACGGCGTGCCGTGGTGGTATTTCCACAAGGCGGGCGGGCCGCTCGAAGGCACCAGGCTGCAAGCGGTGGACCCGGGCGGCACGATCTGGGACCGGATCGGCGCGCGGCGCGTGATCGGCTCGGTCGTCTACCCCGCCGTCGAGGTCGACGAACCCGGTCTCATCCGCCATGTCGAGGGCAGACGCTTCTCGCTCGGCGAACCCTCGGGCGAGAAGAGCGAACGCGTGACCCTGCTGGCGCAGGAGATGGTCAAGGCCGGCCTGCAGGCCCCGGTGCGCGATGACATACGCAGCGAGATCTGGGTAAAGCTGTGGGGCAACCTCTCCTTCAACCCGATCTCGGCGCTGACCGGAAGCACGCTTGCCGCGATCGTGGCCGACGAGGCCACCCGCAGGCTCGCCCGCGCCATGATGCTGGAAGCACAAGCGATCGGAGAAAGCCTCGGCGTGCGCTTCCCTATTGAAGTCGACCGCCGCATCAAG
Source organism: Mesorhizobium sp. CA13 (assembly GCF_020165235.1). NCBI lineage: Bacteria > Pseudomonadati > Pseudomonadota > Alphaproteobacteria > Hyphomicrobiales > Phyllobacteriaceae > Mesorhizobium > Mesorhizobium sp. CA13. The sequence continues at coordinate 234,950 of NZ_JAIUHS010000009.1, forward strand.
GGCGCCGGCGATGTCGGCGAGCACAAGACCTCGATGCTGCAGGACCTGGAACGCGGCCGTCCGATGGAAATAGACGCGCTGGTGGGCGCGGTGCAGGAGCTAGGGCGACTGGTGAAGAAGCCGACGCCGACGATCGATGGGGTGCTGGCGCTGGTAAGGCGGCTGGCGATGGAGCGGGGATGTTATGGCTGAGGTAGTCCGGTCTGTCTCGATCCCGCCGGCGGCGTTTTGCGCCGTGATGTGGGATTTGGGGCTGCTGAACCCGTGCGCGCCTTAAGGCGGGCATCGCCTGACGCGTCTGCGCTTTTCCTGGATTTCTGGATTTGCGCCGGGGACCCGTCACGCATCGCGACAGAATGCTGCGATGGTTTCCGAGCTTTGCATGAGCAGCATACCCCTCACCCCGCCACCAGGTGACCGCCTCCGACATCGCTCAGCACCAGCCTCTGCGGGCTCTCGCCCAGCCTCCGCGTCGCACTTGGAATCTCCTGGTCCAGCCTTGCGAACCGGCTCCTGCGCTTCGCCGGATCAGGCACCGGCACGGCTTCGATCAACCGTTTGGTGTAGGGGTGGCGGGGGTTGGAGAAAACCTGGTCGCGCGTTCCCATTTCGACGATCTGGCCGAGATACATGACGGCGACGCGGTCGGAGATGTTTTCGACCACAGCCATGTCGTGCGAGATGAAGAGGTAGGCGACGCCGAATTCACGCTGCAATTCCTTCAGCAGGTCGAGTACGCGCGCCTGCACGGAAACGTCGAGGGCCGAAACGCTTTCGTCGGCGATGATCAGCTTCGGCCTTAGCGCCAGGGCACGGGCGATGCAGACGCGCTGGCGCTGGCCGCCGGAGAATTCGTGGGGATAGAGCTCCATCTGGCCGGCCGACAGGCCGACCCGCTCGAACAAAGCCGCCACCCGGTCCCTGCGCTCCTCCTTCGAGGCGACGCCATGGATGACCAGCGGCTCGGCAACGAGATCGCCGACGCGCATGCGCGGGTCGAGCGAAGCGTAGGGGTCCTGAAAAATCATCTGCACGTCGCGGCGCACCGCCTTGCGCTCGTCGCGGCCGAGGCCCGACAGGTTGCGTCCGCCGATGACGATGTCGCCGGTATAAGGCACCAGTCCGGCCAGCGCCTTGGCGGTGGTCGACTTGCCGCAACCGGATTCGCCGACCAGCGCCAGCGTCTCGTTGGAAGCGATCGAAAAGCTGACGCCTTCGACGGCATGGACGCGCCGGTTGACCCTGCCGAAGAAGCCGCCACGCAGGTCGAAGCGGACATGCAGATCTCTCACCTCGGCGACAGATTTTTTGGCGTCGGCGCTAGGCCCCCTCATCCGGCCCTGCTGGCCACCTTCTCCCCGGTGGGGAGAAGGGATTGGCGCGGACGCCGGCGATCTCCTCTCCCCTTGGGGAGAGGTCAGCCGAGCGAAGCGGAGGCTGGGTGAGGGGGCAGGGTCCAAATCCGGGCGCTTGCCGATGCGCGGCACGGCGGCGAGCAGCTCGCGCGTGTAGTCGGCCCGCGGCCTGGCGAAAATGTCCGAAGCCGTGCCTTCCTCGACCATGCTGCCATGCCGCATGATGATGACGCGGTCGGCCATTTCGGCGACCACGCCCATGTCGTGGGTGATGAGGATGACGCTGGTGCCGTGCTGGCGCTGCAGGTCGCGCAGCAGCTCCAGAACCTCGCCCTGCACGGTGACGTCGAGCGCGGTCGTGGGCTCGTCGGCGATCAGCACGTCGGGCTCGAGCGCCAGTGCCATAGCGATCATCACGCGCTGGCGCATGCCGCCGGACAGCTCATGCGGAAACTGTTTCAGCCGGCTTTCGGCTTCCGAAATGCGCACTGCCTTCAACGCCTCGATGGCGCGGCTTCGGGCCTCGGCGGGCGAGAGGCTGGTATGCGCCTCGATGGATTCGGTGAGCTGGCGGCCGATCGACAGCACCGGGTTGAGCGAGGTCATCGGCTCCTGGAAGATCATGGCGACGCGGTCGCCGCGGATGCGGCGCATGCGGTGCTCGTCGAGAGCTGTGAGATCGGTGTCGCCCGCATTCCCGCTGAGAAGGCGGATCGTGCCCGAAGATATGCGCGCGGCGGGCTGCGGCAGGAGCTGCATGATCGCCAGCGCGGTCATCGATTTGCCGGAGCCGGATTCGCCGGCAATGCAGAGCGTTTCGCCGCGTTGAAGCGTCAGCGAAAGATTGGAGACCACCTCGCGCTCGCCGTCCTCGCCGCGCACGGAGACGGAGAGATTGGCGATGTCGAGGATTGTTTCGCTGGTCGAGGTCATCGCACGAGCTGGGTTCTGAGAAGTTTATTGCGGCACGCCCCCCTCTGTCCTGCCGGACATCTCCCCCTCAAGGGGGGAGATCGGATGTCGCTTCGGCTTTCGCCAGTCTCCACCCGTTGAAAAAAGGCGAGGCGACGAAACTGCCAATCTCCCCCCTTGAGGGGGAGATGCCCGGCAGGGCAGAGGGGGGTGCAGCGCCGACCGAACATCATTCGAACACGCAGCGCGGGAAGTAGAACGACACCACCCAGTTCGGCATGTCGACGATCTCGCTGATCCTGAGATCGCCGCAGACCGAGGCCAGCATATAGGCCTCGACCGGATCAATCTGGTAACGGCCGGCGAGCAGGTCGATCATCTGGGCGACCGCCTCTTTCGCGCCGGTCATCAGGTCCGGGCCGATGCCGGTGGTCACCTCGTAACCCTTGGCGTCGAGGTGGCGCGTGACCGGGCCCGGCGTAGTGAAGCGCGGCATCTTCAGCCTGGCGTCCTTGACCAGGTCGAGCTTGAGCACGACGTCCATCGGGCTTTCGATCGCCGTGCCGCAGACCTCGCCGTCGCCTTGCGCGGCATGCGTGTCGCCGACCGAAAACAGCGCGCCGGCCACCTCCACCGGCAGATAGAGCGTGGTGCCGGCGGCGAGGTCGCGAATGTCCAGATTGCCGCCGACGCGACGGGGCGGCACCACCGAGTGATGGCCCATCTCGCCCGGCGCGTTGCCGATGGTGCCGGCGAAGGATTTCAGCGGCACGCGGCCGTTCTTGCCGAACAATGCCGGCTGGAGCGAGGCGGCGTCGTATTTCCAGATGTTCAGCGCCGGCTGCTTGAAGTCGTCGGCGAGCAGGCCGAAACCCGGAATGTTCGCCGTCCAGCCGAAGCCGGACGGTTTGAACATCTCGATCGTCACCTTCAAGGCATCACCGGGTTCGGCCCCTTCGACGAAGATCGGCCCGGTGACCGGATTGACCCTGGCGAAGTCCATCTTGGCGACGTCAGCGACCGTGCTGTCGGCTCGCAACTGACCGCCGCTGGCATCAAGGCACTGGAACTCGATGGTCGAGCCGGGCGCAACGCGCTCAGCCGGGACAAAGGAATTGTCCCAGCCGAAATGGTGGTGGCGCCCGTGGATGGTGTAATCGCAGTTATTGCACATCTTTTACGTACACATTGTCGTAGTTGATCGGGATATGGACCGGGTCGACATAGAGGTTGTCGGCGCCGCCCATGCGCGCGGACTTCATGGTAAAGCGCTGCTCGTTGAAGACCGGCGCCCAGGGCGCGTCCTCCATCACCTTGTCGTAGATGGCGCTCCACATCTTGTAGCGCTCGCCTGATTTGGCCGGGTCGACCACCGAGTCGGCCTCGGCTGCCTTGGCGTCGAGATCCTTGTTGCAATACCACGACCAGTTCCAGCCGCCCGGCACCGCGCCGGCGCAGCCGAGGATCGGGCCGTAGAAGTTCGACGGGTCCGGGAAGTCGGCGATCCAGGCCATGCCGCCCGACCAGATCATCGGTGCACCGGCCTTGTCGCCGCCGGCGGCGATGACGTTTGCCTGGGCGAGCGACTGGATGCTGGCCTTGATGCCGATCGCCGCCAGATCCTGCTGGATCGCCTGCGCGATGCGCGGGTTGGGATCGGTGTTCATGGCGAAAAGCTGCGTCTCGAAGCCGTCAGGATGGCCGGCTTCGGCCAGCAGCGCCTTGGCCTTGGCGACGTCATAGGGATAGCCCTTGAACTCTTTGTCGTAGCCCGGCATCGAAGGCGGCAGCGGCTGATTGGCCGGCACGGCACGGTTGTTGATGATCTGCACGACGCGCGCCTTGTTGATCGCCATGTTGACCGCCTGGCGCACCTTTACGTTGTCGAACGGCGCCATGGTGGTGTTCATGGTGACGTAGCCGGTATGCAGCTGCCCGCCCTCGACGACGCGCGCCTTCTGCTCGGGATCGGCCATCACCTCCTGGAACTTGGCCGGCGGAATGCCGTCGCCGGGCACGTCGATCTCGCCCTTCTGCAGGCGCAGCAGCGCCACGATCGGCTCTTGGCCGATCTCGAAGGTGATCTTGTCCAAATGCGGCAGTCCCTTGTGCCAATAGTCCGCGTTGCGCTCGAAGACGATGCGCTGGCCGAGCGTCCACTCGGCGAGCTTGAAGGCGCCGGTGCCGACCGGATGCTTGCCAAAATCGGCGCCGTATTTCTCGACCTCTTCCTTCGGCACGACATGCGAGAAGTTGATGGCCATGACATGCAGGAAGGTGGCGTCGGGCCGGGTCAGCTCGAACTTGACCGTGTAGGGATCGACCACCGTGACGCCGGACAGTGTCTCCGCCTTGCCGGCGGCGACGTCGTCATAGCCCTTGATCGAGCCGAAGAAGCCGGCGCCGGGGCTCTGCGTCTTCGGATTGGTGACGCGGTCGAGCGAGTATTTCACGTCGTCGGCGGTCATTTCGCGGCCATTGTGGAATTTCACGCCATGGCGCAGCTTGAAGGTGAAGGTCTTGCCGTCGGGCGAGATCTCGTAGCTTTCGGCGAGATCGGGCTTGAGGTTGGTGGTGCCGGGCTCATAGTCCATCAGCCCGTCGAACAGGCTCTTGATCATCGACCAGTTCTGCCAGTCATAGCCGATCGCCGGGTCCAGGGTCGCGACATCGTCCTTGTAGGTGATGGTGATGGCGCCGCCCTGCTTGGCGTTGGGATCGGCGGCGTCCTCGGCGCGGACGCTTGTCATGCCGAGCATCAGCGCCAGCGCCGATGCGGCCACGGTGGATGCGAGAAGCTTTTTCATTGTTATGTTCCCTTTCTCTGTTGGTTTTCTGGTTTCATCTGAGCTTGATGCGGGGATCGATGAACGGGGCGATGATGTCGGCCAACAGATTGCCGAGCACGATGGCGAAGGCCGACACCAGCGTGACGCCCATGATGATCGGAATGTCGACGCGCTGGATCGCCTGCCAGGCGAGCTGGCCGATGCCTGGCCAGCCGAACACGCTTTCGACCACCACGATGCCGCCCATGAAGATGCCGATATCGATGCCGATCATGGCGATGACCGGCAGGATGGCGTTGGGGAGCGCATGGCGAAACAGGATGGCGCGGCGCGCCAGGCCTTTGGCGCGCGCGGTGCGCACATAATCCTGACGCAGCACGTCGATCATCGAGGAGCGCATCATGCGCGCGTACCAGCCGGCGCCGAGAATGCCCATGGTCAGCGAGGGCAGCACCAGATGGCGCCAGGTGCCGTAGCCGCCGATCGGGAACCAGCCGAGCCGCACGGCGAACACATAGAGCAAAAGCAGGCCGACGACGAATTGCGGCGCCGAGACGCCGACGAAGGACGCGACCATCAGCGTCTGGTCGGTGGCGGTGCCGCGCTTGACGGCGGCGATCAGGCCCATCGAGAGCCCGATCAGCAATTCGCACAGAATGGCGCCGACCATCAGAAGCAGGCTCGCCGGCAGCCGCGACACGATGAGCTCGGTGACCTCGGAGCGCTGGATGTAGGAGCGCCCGAGATCGCCGCTGGCAAGCTTCATGAGATAGTGCCAGTACTGGACGACGAAGGGCTGGTCGAGGCCGAGCTGCTGGCGGATGTTCTCGACCGTCTGCGGCGTGGCGCTGCGGCCGGCGATCTGGCGCACCGGGTCGGCGGGCAGCAAATAAAGCAGCGCGAAGGTGACCAGCGAAACGCCGAGCAGGATGAGCAGCGACTGGATCAGGCGGCGGCCGAGATAGGCGATCATGCGCGGCCCCTTTGCGTCGGATCGAGGATGTCGCGCAGCGCGTCGCCGATCAGGTTGAAGGCCAGCGCCAGCGCCAGGATCGCGGCACCCGGGAAGAACACCAGCCAGGGTGCCGCCTGGAAGTAGGTCTGGTTCTCGAAGATGATGTTGCCCCATGAGGCGGTCGGCGGCTGTACGCCGATGCCGAGGAAGGAGAGCGTCGCTTCCAGCAGCACCGTGGTCGAGATGCCGAGCGTGCCCCAGACGATGATGGTGGGCAGGAGATGCGGCAGGATGTGGCGGAACAGGATGCGCGGCGCGCTGGCCCCAATGGTACGTTCGGCATCGATGAACTCGCGTTCGGCGAGCGAAGAGGTTTCGGTGTAGATGACACGCGCGGTCTGCACCCAGTTGACCAGCGCAATGACCAGAGCGACGATCCAGAGACTTGGCTCGAACACCGCCGCGAGACAAATGGCGAGCAGTAATGCCGGAAACGCCATCATCAGATCGGTGAAGCGCATCAGCGCGCTGCCGATCCAGCCGCGGAAATAGCCCGCCGTGACGCCGACCAGCGTGCCGATCAGCAGCGCCACGCCATTGGCGACGATGCCGATGATCAGCGAGGTGCGCGCGCCGTAGAGAATGCGGGTCAACAGGTCGCGGCCGAGCAGGTCGGTGCCGAGCCAGAATTTAGCATCGGGCGGCAAGGGCGAGCCTTCCAGCGTCAGCCCGTCGAACATCTGCTCATTCGGATCATAGCCGGTCAGCCATGGCGCGAGGATCGCGCCGGCGAAGACGATGGCGACGATGAACAGACCGAGCAGCGCCAGGCGGCGTTTGACCAGCCGGCGCCAGACGCCGGCGCGCGGCTTGACCGGCATGCGTGCGGCCGCAGGGAGGTCAGGCGCGATAGGACTGGTCATCGCCGCTTTCCCTGCCCGTCATGGGCTCATCCGTCATCGCCACGATGCGGCGCGCCGCATCCTCGACGCTGATCTGCCAGCTCATCGCCAGCGAGCGCAGCTGCGCATAGGCGCGCTCGTCGTCGGCGCCTTTCGAGAGTGCCGCGACCGCGCGCACGATGGTCTGGCGCTCGGCGACGCGCTGGCGCAGCGAGGCGATCTCGCCGGCCAGGTGTTTTCGCGCCTCGAAACTCTGCCTTGCGATCAAGAGCGCGCTGTATACGCCGGCAGTGCCGACGGGCTTCAGGAGCTGTGCATCGGCCTTGTGCGACAGTGCCCATTCGATGCGGCCGGGCGCCTCCGAACCGATCAGCGCCACCAGCGGCATCGGCGCCTCGCCGGCCTTCCAGGGGAATTGCTCGTCGAAGCCGAGGTCGGCGTCGAAGAACACGAAATCGGCGGCCAGCGCTTCGGGCGGCAGTTCGGGCCAGCAGTCCACCGTGACCAGGCCGATGGCGGACAATTGCCTGGTGATGGCCTGCACCGTCGGGTGCGGGCGATGCAGGACGAACGCCCTGGCGCCGCCGAGATTGGGGATGCGCGGCGTCCTGGTCACGACACCACCCTCAGGCGTGGCCGGCCGAACGTTTTCGCCGGGTCGTAGCGCGACAGATACGGATCCGGCGCGACCTCGTCTTCGCGGCTGACGACCTCGAAGAAGCCGTCGGCGATCCGGCCGATGATCACCGGCAGCGTCGCATGTTGGGAGTGGGCGTCGATGGCGATCGGCCCGAGCCGGGTGGAGAAGCGGCGCTTGGCGAAGGCTTTCGAGAATTCCGCCGGACCGGCGTCGGGATCGCGCGAAAGCACGTCGGCCATCACTTGCACGGAGGCATAGGCGGAGGCCTCGAAGGACGAGGCGAAGGCCGCCGACCGAGGCGCGAAATACGGCCCGACCGACAAATGCCCCCTGCCGTTTTCGCCGATCGCCGGCAGCTCACCCTCGGTGAGGTTGCAGGAGATGACCGGGCACACCCCGGGGCTGAAGGCCGGGTCCTCAACGCCCAGGTCGCGGTAGGCAGCCAGGAAGGCGTAGGAGGTGGTGCCTATGAGATTGTTGAGGACGAAACTCGGCCGCGTGGCCCGGATCTCGGCGATCAGCCGCGACACGTCGGTCTCGCCGATGCGCAGGTAGCGCTCGCCCAAGACCTTGCCGCCGGCGTCCGCGATCAGGTCGCGTGCGACGCGGTTCATTTCCCAGCCCCAGATGTAGTTCGAGCCGAGCAGGAAGCCGTTGGCGCCGAAGCGGGGCACGACATGGGCCATCAGCGGCACCAGATGCTGGTTGGGGCAAGCGTGCATGTAGACGACGTGCTCGTTGGCCTCGAAGCCTTCATAGGGGCAGGCGTACCAGAGCATGCCGCCGGCTTTCTCCAGCACGGGAATCGTCTCCTTGCGGCTCCAGGAGGTGACGCAGCCGACGACATGGCGCGCGCCGCTGGTCCTCAAGATGTCCTCGCACAGCGTCGCGTAGCGATCGGCATTGCTTTGCGGATCGCGCTCGACCGGCACCAGCTCGATGTCATGGCCGCGGTCGGCATTGATATCGGCAATAGCCCGCAGGGCGCCCATCCGGCAGGCATCGGAAACGAGCTGGTAGCTCCCCGAGCGGGAATAGAGGATGCCGATCTCGATACGCCGTTTCAAACAGATCCCCAAAAATAACAATGCCCCGCAGCCACCGCCGGAGGGCGAGGCATACGAGGCATTCTTGCCGCCCGGCGATCGGGGCCGGTATTTTCAACCTAAACTATTCCGTGCGACCGCGCAGTCAAGCAGGAAAGTGCGATCGGTCCAAGTTTGAAATTAAGGCTTGGGCCGCAAGGCGATTGGGCAGGAACCTTCTACCCAGGGATGGGGAGGTTTATGAATCCCTTCGACCAGGAGAACCTCTCATAGGCGAAGAAAGCCGACGACGTGATTGACGACGGCAAGGACCCGCCGCGAAGTGCTGAGGCGAGAGGCGAAAAGAAGCGCCGAGAACTTGGCACCAGAGCGGCGCGCCGAGATCGTCCGGAAGTCGGCTGAGAAACATTGGTCGGCTAGTTTCTCTAGCTCCGCAGGTGCCTCGACATGGTCACCGTTCGAAAGCGGCGCGATTGAAAACATGTGACCTTTTGGGCCGGTCGGAATCAGGCCGCCTTGCGCCGTATGAGAGATGCCAGGATGGTACGCATTCCTGAGTACGCCGGGCCGCCGATCGTCACTTCCCAGTCAGTACCGCGTTTTCGGGGAAACTTAGCACTGCGTAGCGCTTCACGGAATGCTGTCGGCTCAACGCCTACGGTTTGAGCCATTTCTTCAGCGGTTGTACATTTGGCTATCATGAAATCTCCTGTGCTTTCCTCCAGGCATATAGGGATTCAGAGCGGAATGCGCCAGCAGACCGGCCAGATCGCAAACCGAGACACTACGGAAAAGTGCGTTCATCAGCTCAACGGCGGCGCTGCGGCCCGCTCGGTGCGGCTAGGCCGGCGTGCTCGCCGTCCAGCAAATTTTGAGAGAATATTCCGGAGTTTGAGGCGAACCGGGGAACGCGGTTCTTTGATAATATCCGTAGAGTTTCTGATGATCAGGGCAAGGCTCGGCATTCCGCCCGGCTTTTGTGACTTCGCAACCGCAGAGATCCATCATGTCCGATTTCAGGAACACTTTTCCATCTTCTCTTTCGTCACACTTCAACCGGCGCGCGGGTCTTGCTTTGCTTTTCGCTTCGGCAGTCGCGGTCACCGGGCTGGTTGCGCCCAGCGCCTCGTTCGCCGAGGACAAGAAGGCGATCAAGGTTGGCATCATCAGCGGCGAGGACGAGGATGTCTGGCGCGTCGTCGTCGCCCAGGCGGCGCAAAAGGGCCTCAGCATCGAGACCGTTGTGTTCAATGATTACACCCAGCCCAACGAGGCACTGGAGCGCGGCGAGATCGACGCCAATGCCTTCCAGCACCAGCCCTATCTCGACAACCAGATCAAGACACAAGGCTACCACATCGTGCGCGTCGGCTATACCGGCGTCTGGCCGATCGGCCTCTACTCCAAAAAATACACGAAGATCGCCGACCTGCCCGAGGGCGCGGTGATCGGCGTGCCGAACGATCCCTCCAACGAAGGCCGGGCGCTGCGCGTGCTGCAGAACGAAGGCGTGATCAAACTGAAGGACGGCACCGGCATTCTCGCCACCACCGCCGACATCGCGGAAAACCCGAAGAAGGTCGAGATCAAGGAGCTCGACGCCGGCATTGTCGGACGCTCGGTCGAGGATCTCGATGCCGCCGTGGTCAATACCGACTGGGCGCTGAAAAGCGGCCTGACGCCGGAAAACCGCATCGCGCAAGAGCCCATTGCCGACAACCCCTATCGCAACTTCATCGCGGTCAAGGTCGGCAATGAGAACGAGCCCTGGGTGAAGACGCTGGTCGCGTCCTACCAGAATGAGGCGGTCAAGGCCGAATTCGACAAGGTCTACAAGGGAACCGGCCTCAGCGCCTATTGAGAACGGACCGGGCGCCCGGTTCGACAGCTATAGCGGTCCGCGCTTGAGCGCGGGCCGCAATTTCGTTTTCGGATGACGAGAACAGGAACACGCATGAACCAGCATTTCGCGGCATCAACGGGGACCGTCGGCCCGATCCAGGGCCAGCCTGACGCGTCCCAGGACGTGGTACGTCTTGTCGACCTGAGGCGCCGCTTCGGCGCCACGGCGGCGCTCGACGGCATTTCGCTGACGGTGCGCAAGGGCGAGATTCTCGGCATTATCGGTCGCAGCGGCGCCGGCAAGTCGACGCTGATCCGCTGCCTGAACGGCCTGGAACGGCCAGATTCCGGCGAGGTTTTCATCGAAGGCCGCGAGATCAGCCGGCTCGGCGAGCGCGACCTGCAGCCGCTGCGGCGGCGCATCGGCATGATCTTCCAGCATTTCAACCTTTTGTCGGCCAAGACGGTCGAGGAGAATGTGGCGCTGCCGCTCAAGATCGAGGGCCGCCCGAAGGCGGAGCGGCTGCGGCGCGCCGCCGAACTGCTTGACCTCGTCGGCCTGTCGGAGAAGGCCAAGGCGTATCCGGCGTCACTGTCGGGCGGGCAGAAGCAGCGCGTCGGCATCGCCAGGGCGTTGGCCGCGCGGCCAGCGCTGCTGTTGTCGGATGAAGCCACCTCCGCGCTTGACCCGGAGACGACGCGGTCCATCCTCGCCTTGCTGAGGGACATCAACCGGCAGCTTGGCCTGACCATCCTTTTGATCACCCATGAGATGGAGGTGATCCGCTCGATCGCCGACCGCGTGGCGGTGATCGACGTCGGGCGCATCGTCGAGCAAGGCCCGGTGTGGTCGGTGTTTGCCGAGCCGCGGTCGCAGATCACCAAAAGCCTGCTCGGCGCCATCCGGCCGCAATTGCCGGCCGAGCTCTCGGCTCGGCTGGCGCCGTCAGCCGGCGCGGAGACCATTGTGCGCGTGGATGTGGCCGGCGAGGCCGCGCGGAGCCCGCTTCTGTCCGATCTTGCAGCGGCCGCGCCTGGCCCGTTCCGCCTCGTCCATGGCGGCATCGATCACATCCAGCAGGAACCGGTGGGAACGCTGTTCCTCTCCATTCCCGGCGACGATGCAAGCCATCTCGCTGCCGTCATCGCATTCCTGAAGTCCCGCCAGGCGCGGGTGGAGGTGCTTGGCCATGTCGCCGATTCTGTTTGAGCTTCTTTTGCGGTCGATCTGGGAGACGGTGCTGATGACGGCCGCTTCCGGCCTCATCTCGCTGGTGTTCGGCCTGCCGCTGGGTCTCGCCTTGATCGCCACCGAACGCGCCGGCATCGCCGAGAATCTTTGGGTCAACCGGGTGCTTGGCGCCGTCATCAACGGCTTCCGCTCGGTGCCGTTCATCATCCTTTTGGTGGCGCTGATCCCGGTAACGCGGCTGATCGTCGGCACGTCGATCGGCACCTGGGCGGCGATCGTGCCGCTGTCGATCGCCGCCACACCCTACTACGCGCGCATCGCCGAAGTGTCGCTGCGCGAGGTCGACCATGGCCTGATCGAGGCGGCGCGCGCCATGGGCGGCAGCCGTTGGACGATCATCCGCGAGGTGCTGGTGCCGGAAGCGCTGCCAGGCATCGTCGCCGGCTTCACCGTGACGCTGGTGACGCTGGTCGGCGCCTCAGCCATGGCCGGCGCGATCGGCGCCGGCGGCCTCGGAGACCTCGCCATCCGCTACGGCTACCAGCGGTTCGAGACGTCAGTGATGATCGCCGTGGTGATCGTGCTGATCATCCTGGTTTGCGGCATCCAGTGGGTGGGCGACCGGCTGGTGGCGAGGCTGGATAGGAGATGATGATCTGCCGGTTGAACATTCGGATCAGCTGAGGCCGGCGAGTTCATGCCGCGCCGAACAAATCCCTGGCCCGTTCGGCCGTATAATAGCCAAGCCTGACGTCACGCGCGACCAGTTCCGGATCGCGCTCCAGCGGATCGCCATAGCCGCCACCGCCCGGCGTGCCGACGCGCACGCGGTCACCCGCCATGAGCGGGATGTCCTGCTCCTTGGAGAGGTGCGGCGGCACATGCTCTTCGCCATTGCGGAAGACCGTGACGGTGTTGACCGCGCCATCCTTGCCGCCGAGCGCGCCCTGCGGGCCCAAGCGGCCATGGTCCATGACGAAGGAGGCGCGCGCTTCGCCGCGCAGGATCTCGACCTCGTAGGCAAGGCCAAAGCCGCCGCGATGCTTGCCGGCGCCGCCAGAGCCCTCGCGCAAGGCATAGTGACGGTAAAGCACCGGAAAGGCCTGCTCCATGATCTCGACCGGCGGCGACTTGGAGATGCCGATGGTCGAGCAGCCATTGCTCAGCCCGTCATGGCCGGCATTGCCGCCATAGCCGCCGCCGGAAATCTGGTACATGACATAGTCGCGGCCGCGCGCCGGATCGTTGCCGCCGAGCGCGAAATTGCCACTGGAGCCGGCGGGCGCCGCCGTCACCTTGTCGGGCAGCGCCTGCACCATGGCCGCGAACACCGCCTCGGCGATGCGCTGCGACACTTCCGCGGCGCAGCCCGAGACCGGGCGCGGATATCTGGCATCCAGGAAAGTACCCTCCGGCCGCTTGACCTCGAGCGGCTCGAACGCGCCGGCGCTGATCGGGACATCGGGGAAGATATGGCGCATGGCGAGATAAACCGAGGACAAGGTGGTCGCCAGCACGCTGTTCATCGGCCCCGCGCAGGGTTTTGACGAGCCGGCGAAATCGAAAGTCAGGGTGTCGCCCTTCTTCTCGACGGCGAGCGCGATTGTCAGCGGCTCGTTGACCACGCCGTCGGAATCGACGAAGGCCTTTGAGCGGTAGGTTCCGTCGGGAATGGCCGCTATGTTGGCGCGCATCTGCTCGGCGGCGCGGCGGCGCAGTTCTGCGATTGCCTCGACAACAGTTTCGTCACCGTAACGATCCAGGATTCCATTGAGCCTGTCCTGGCCGATCAGCAGTGCGGCAGCCTGCGCCCTGATGTCGCCGATGCGCTGGTCGGCCACGCGGATATTCGAACAGATGATGGCGTAGATCTCCGGGTCGAGCAGGCCCTTCTTGAACAGTTTGACCGGCGGCAGCCGCAAGCCTTCCTGCTCGACCGCCGTGGCCGAAGCCGAGAAGCCGCCGGGCACCGAGCCGCCAATGTCGGGCCAATGGCCGGTGTTCGACAGCCAGCAGAAAATCTTGCCGTTCCGATAGACCGGCATGACGAAGCGCACATCCATCAGATGCGTGCCGCCGAGATACGGGTCGTTGACGACGTAGATGTCGCCCGGCTCCGGGGCCAGGCAGCGGCCGTCGGCGATCATCTCGATCACCGTCCTGGTCGAATATTGCATGACGCCGACGAATACCGGCAGGCCCTGGCTGCCTTGCGCGATCAGCGAGCCGTCGACGGCCGAATAGATGCCGTCGGAGCGGTCGTTGGCCTCGGCGATGACAGGTGAGAAGGCGGCGCGGGAAAAGGTCAGGTCCATCTCATCGCAGACCTGCTGCAGGGCTGCCTGGAGGACCGAGAGCGTGATGGCGTCGAGCTTTTGCATCTCAGGCCTCGCCGATGTCGATGATGATGTTGCCGTCGACGTCCGAGCGGGCGCGGTCGCCGGGTTCTAGCACGGTGGTGGCGTCCATCTGTTCGAGGATCGCGGGCCCTTCGATGATCCCATCGAGCGGCAGTTCTTCGCGTGCGTATACGGGCGTGTCATGCCAGCGCCCGCTGTACCAGACCGGCCGGATCTCGCGTCTTGCATCGTCGAGCGTCTTTGCCCGCCCGGCGGGGTCGATCAGCCGAGACAGATCGATCGCCGGCCTGACACCCGTCACCGAGGTGTTCAGGTTGACCAGATTGGCGCGGATTTCCGGCAGCTCGACCTTGAAGCGCGCGAAATAGGCCTTTTCGAACAGGGCCTGCAGCTCCTGCCGGGTCACCGACGAGGACGGCAGCAGCACGTTGATGATGTGGGTCTGGCCGACGAACTGCATGTCGGCGGAATGGGTGACGCGGATGGTTTCCGGCTTCACCGCCTCCTTGGCGATCAGCTCCTCACCTTCGTTTCGGTGCCGTTCCAATACTTGGTGGAGCTGGCTTTCGTCGAGCACGCCTACGGGCTGGTTGATGGTGTTGACGAAGTCGTGGCGCAGGTCCGCGACGACGCAGCCGAGCGCGTTGGTGATGCCGGGCCGTGCCGGCACCAGCACCCTGGGCAGGCCAAGTTCGCGCGCCAAAGCGGTGGCGTGCAGCGGGCCGGCGCCACCGAAGGCGAACAGCGCGAAATCGCGTGGATCGTGGCCGCGCGACACCGACACCATGCGGATGGCGCCGGCCATCTTCATGTTGCCGAGCCTGAGCACCGCGCCGGCCGCTTCGACGCCGGACAGGCCGGTCGACTTGCCGATCCTGTCCTCGAAAATGCCGGTGACACGCTCTGATGTGACCGGATTGTCGACCGCCAGCAGCTTCTTCGGCGCCAGCCGGCCGAGCACCAGATTGGCGTCGGTGATGGTCGGCTCCAGGCCGCCGCGCCCGTAGCAGATCGGGCCGGGATTGGCGCCGGCGCTTTCCGGGCCGATCTGGATCAGGCCGGCCGCGTCGACGCGCGCGATCGAGCCGCCGCCGGCGCCGACCGTATGCACCGCCACCATCGGCACATGGATGGGCATGGCGTATTCGATCTCGATCTCGTTCGAAACCGCCGGTTCGGCGTTGCGGATCAGCGCCACGTCGGTCGAGGTGCCGCCCATGTCGTAGGTGACGAGGTTTTCGAAGCCGGCGCGCTTGCCCGTATAGGCGGCGGCGATGACGCCCGAGGCCGGGCCGGACATCACGGTCTTGGCCGATTCACGTGTGACGAAGCGGGCCGAGATCATGCCGCCATTGCCGTTCATGATCAGGAAATCGCGGGCATAGCCCTTGCCGGCAAGTTCCTTGCGCAGCCGCTCGATATAACGTTCGAGGATCGGCTGCACCGAAGCGTTGACCGAGGCGGTGACGCCGCGCTCGAACTCGCGCGCTTCCGACAGCAGCGCATGGCCCGTGGTGATGTAGCCGTTCGGCCAGAGTTCGCTGGCGATCTCGGCGGCGCGCCGCTCGTGCGAAGGGTTGGCGTAAGAATGCAGGAAGTGGATGACGAGGGATTCGCAGCCGGCATCGATCAGCGTCTTCACCGCCTCGCGCATTTCGGTCTCGTCGAGCGGCGTGCGGACGGCACCTGTCGCTTCGACCCGTTCCGACACTTCGAGCCGCAGGTTGCGCGGGATGACCGGGATGAAGGTGCCCGTCATGCCATAGGGCTGCGGCCGCGTGCGCCGGCCAAGCTCGATCACGTCGCGGAAGCCGCGCGTGGTGATCATGCCGGTCCTGGCCAACCTGCGCTCCAGCACCGCATTGGTCGTGGTGGTCGTGCCGTGTACGATGAGGTCGATGCCGTCGACGGGGAAACCCGTGGCGCCAAGCGCCGATACGACGCCGAAAGCCTGGTTGTCGACCGTGGTCGGCGTCTTTGCGATATGCACCTTGCCATTGTTCCTGCCGTCGATCAGAAGCAGGTCGGTGAAGGTTCCGCCGACATCGATGCCGGCGACGACACTGCCCAGGGAATCCGGCTGCTGCACCGAAAAATTCTCTTTCATTGTCGAAACCCGAAATGCTGGGACTACGGATATGTCACAGTTTGGAAAGGTGTTTTACGACGGCATCTTGACGCAAATATCGTTTGTATACTAATAAATTCCGGACACAAGAGCTTACCGCTTTGGAGTGTGCGAGCAGCACGCCGGGACCTGAAAGGTTCGGGCGCGCAGGAATAAGGTTTGGCGCCCGCGTCCGTGAGTTGGGCCAGAAGGTTGGATTTGATGAACACCACATCCGCGTTCAGCACCGCCGGCGCCCGCCCGCTGCAATTTCCGATTCCGGCCAATGTCTATGCCGAAACCGTGGTCTCGGTGAAGCACTACACCGACCGGTTGTTCTCGTTCCGCATCACCCGTCCGCAGTCGCTGCGCTTCCGTTCCGGCGAATTCGTCATGATCGGCCTGCCCAATGCCGAGAAGCCGGTGTTCCGCGCCTATTCCGTGGCCAGCCCGGCCTGGGACGAAGAGCTGGAATTCTTTTCCATCAAGGTACCGGACGGCCCGCTGACCTCGGAGTTGCAGAAGATCCAGGTCGGCGACACCGTCATCATGCGCCAGAAGTCGACCGGCACGCTGGTTGTCGACGCGCTGACGCCGGCGAAGCGACTGTTCATGATCTCCACCGGCACCGGCATCGCGCCCTTCGCCAGCCTGCTGCGCGACCCTGACACTTATGAAAAATTCGAACAGTTGATCCTGACCCACACCTGCCGCGACAATGCCGAGCTGACCTATGGCCAGGAACTGGTGGCGGCACTCGAAAGCGACCCGCTGATCGGCGAACTGACCGGCGGCCGCGTCACACTTTACAACTCCACGACCCGCGAGGAGTCGGCGCGCATGGGTCGCATCACCGCGCTCATCGGCTCCGGCAAATTCTACGCCGACCTCGGCATAGAGAAGCTCAATCCCGAGACCGACCGCATCATGATCTGCGGCTCGATGCATATGCTCAAGGATGTCAAGGAAATGGCCGAGAGCCTTGGTTTCCAGGAAGGCTCGCTCAGCCATCCCTCGACTTTTGTCGTCGAGCGCGCCTTCGTCGGCTGAGGCCTGCTCTCCCCCGACGATCAAGCTTTTGACCTTCTGGTCAAAAATTAGCTGCTTTCGCGGCCTTTTTCAGCTATCCCTCGCTTGAGGACTCGTGAAGCGCGGCTTCGCGGGCTATCTTCGTGCGTGTCGCCCAAAAGTGCCCAACGGTTTTGGGAGGACGGCATGCACCAAGACATAAGCGCAGTCGCTGAGTGAAAGGGCAGGAGATGAGCAGCACAATCCGCGAGGCCGAGGCCAAGGTGATGCCGCTGCCGGCGCGCGCCGCCGCCAACACCGCCCTCCCGCTGGATCATCGCATCGCGCGCAATCCCGGCATGAAGCTCGACCTGGGCTTCCTGGAATCGGTGCGCAGCGTCAATCGCTCGGCGCTGGAACGGCGCGTCGCCAGCCTGACCAAGCGGCGCTCGATCAAGGCCGACAACCAGGCGGCCTGGCTGCTGCGGGCGATAGCCTGCATGGACCTGACGACGCTGAACTCCAACGACACGGAAGAGCGCGTGCGCCGGCTTTGCGCCAAGGCGATCAATCCGCTGCGCCGCGACATCGCCGAGGGCCTGGGCATTGCTGATGAAACCATCCGCCCGGCCGCCGTCTGCGTCTACCATCCCTTCGTCGCTACCGCGGTCGACGCCGTGCGCGGCACCGGCATCCATGTCGCCGCCGTCTCCACCGCATTCCCGCATGGCCTTGCGCCGCTGTCGACCCGGCTGCAGGAGATCGAGGCCTCGGTTCGCGACGGCGCCGACGAGATCGACATCGTCATCCCGCGCGGCCTGGTGTTCGGGGCCAAATGGCGGGAGCTCTACAACGAGATCGTCTCGATGCGCGCCGCCTCCGGTGACGCGCATCTGAAGGTCATTCTCGGCACCGGCGACCTCGCCACGCTGCGCAACGTGATGCTGGCCTCGATGGTGGCGATGATGGCGGGCGCCGATTTCATCAAGACCTCGACCGGCAAGGAAAGCGTCAACGCCACGTTGCCCGTCGGCCTTGCCATGGTGCGCGCCATCAGGGCCTATTTCGAGGAGACCGGCTATCTCATCGGCTTCAAGCCGGCCGGCGGCATTTCCACCGCCAAGGTGTCGCTCGACTGGCTGGTGCTGATGAAGGAAGAACTCGGCCGGCCATGGCTGGAACCGGAGCTGTTCCGCTTCGGCGCCTCCAGCCTGCTGACGGACATCGAGCGGCAGCTCGAACATCACCTGACCGGGCACTATTCGGCCAATCACCGCCACGCGATGGCGTGAGGCGGAGTGAAGCCTTGAAGACCGCACCCTACGGCGCCCCCCTCTGTCCTGCCG